>MGYU01000084.1 GCA_001801885.1 Gammaproteobacteria bacterium RIFCSPLOWO2_12_47_11 | reverse complement strand
ACCCGATTGATGTCGTCGTAGGAGAACTCCTTCAGGGAGGCATAATCGATGTAATGGGCCGAACCCGGAATGGTATAGATGGCGGCGGGATCGCCGATGACATTCACCTGGGACAATACTCCCCGCATGACGGATTCTTCTTCCGCCAGGGCAACCTGGAGATGACCGGTAAATAATGCCGTGATTGCAATAACCGGCAAGACGCGCGACTGGATATAACGTTGTTGCATAACACATTTCCCCTTATAAAGTTGGCGGTCTTCTTGTCCATCAGACGTCAATGGCAGAAGGTGTTTTATATATTGAAGGTTCTTTATCTAAATGATAACTATTATCATTAGTATTTTCAAACATTAATTTTATAAATTATCTGCAGGTGCAGATTTGGCAGGTGGATCAGGGTGTTGTGTGTTTTGGGGAAATACAGGCAGGGATTTACTGCAGGCTTTGGGCGTAGGATTCGTTTTCCAGTTGCCAGCCGCCGCCCAATGCACGGAACAACGTCACCAGAGATTGCAGTCTGGCAAATCTGATTAGCTGGTATTGATCCTGTGCACTGAACAAGGTGCGTTGGGCATCCAGTACCGTCAGTAAATCTTCAGCGCCTTCCCGGTAACGGCGTTCCGCAAGCTGAAAGGCGATCTCTGCTTGCTCCAGTTCTTCTGTCTGGTAATTTTGTTGTTCGGCTGTACTCTGGATGGTGCCTAATGCTGTTTCCACATCCGCAAAGGCATTGATAATCGTTGAGCGATAGAATTGTATGAGTTCCTCGCGCCGGGCAAGGGCCAGATCCTCTTCCGCTTCGAGTCTTCCCGCATCGAAAATCGGCTGTGCCAATGAAGCAACGAGGTTGTAAATGAGACCGCCATCAAATAATGCGGCCAGTGCAGTGCTTTGCACACCGCTTGAACCGGTCAGACGTATGCTGGGAAAGTAGGCAGCACGTGCTGCCGCGATGTTGGCATTGGCCGCACGAAGTTGTGCTTCCGCAGTTTGAATATCCGGTCTGCGAGTTAATAATTCGGATGGCATGCCTGCTCCAACTTCAGGCAATGCAATACTTTCCAATGAAGTATTGTTTACATCAAATCCCTGCGGTGGCCGGCCGAGCAATATGGCAAGCACAGACCGCGCATCACGCTCCTGTTGTTCGAGTGGAGGAATGCTGGTGCGTTGCCGGGCAACTACGGCACGTTGTTGTGCAAGGTCTAGTGGTGAGACAGCGCCATATTTTACTCTGGATTCAACCAGCTTCAGAACCCGTTCTGCATTGGCAAGATTAAGCTGTGCGATGGCCAGCCTTTCACGCAGGGACAACACTTGCAGATAAGCGATGGCAACATTGGAAGTGATGGTGATGGCGATAGTTTCACGATCAAATTGACTTGCGTGCAAGGATTCCTGTGCAGCAGTGAGGTTTGCGCGGTTTTTTCCCCAGAAGTCGATCTCGTAACTTGCTCCTAGTGAAATACCAAAACTGTTGCTGGCATCCACATTATTCTCTCCACCAAAAACACCCTGTTGGCCACTGCTTGCAGATAAATCAACATTCGGCAGCAATGCCACACCTGCGAGACGTGCCTGTGCTTCTGCCTGTAATACCCGTGTGGCAGCGGCAGCAAGATCATAATTGTTATTCTGTGCGCTTATCATCAACTGATTCAGTTCGGTATTGCCGAAACCTTTCCACCAGTCCTGTGCAGGCCAGGTTGATACATTTTCTGTTTGTTGATCCCAGTTGGCGGGTATATCAATTGCAACGGAACCATTGACGGGCTGGATTTGGCAACCAGCAAACAATAAAGACAAAAGCGTCAGAATATAGAGTTCATATCTATGCATGATCATTCACTTGCCAGTGCCACAACCGGATCAAGTCGTGCAGCCTTGAGTGCCGGGGCAAAACCGAAGATAAGGCCAGTTGCAACAGCACAACTGAATGCCAGGATTACAGGAGGCAAGGTAAACAATACCGGCATGTCGAAGCGGCGGATCATTTCAGCAGCTGCAAGACCAGCGGCAACACCTATAACACCACCCAGTGCCGAGACCAGGGTGGCTTCAGTTAAAAACTGCTGGAGGATATCGCGCATACGTGCACCGGTGGCCATGCGTATTCCGATCTCGCGCGTTCGTTCGCTAACGGTAACCAGCATGATGTTCATCACACCGATACCACCGACCAGCAATGAAATTACTGCAATCGACCCCAATAATAATGTCAGTGTGTTATAGGTCTCGGTGATTGTTTCAAGCAGTGCTGCCTGGTTACGTACCTGAAAATCTTCCCTGCCATGCCGTGCGCTGAGCAGGGTTGTAATTTGTTCCTGTGCCGCATCAATAGTGCCAATATCTTTCACCGCAACTGTGATCGAGCGCAGATAGTTGTAACCGAATAAACGCAGACTGCCGGTAGTGAGCGGAACAAAGACTACATCATCGGCATCCTGCCCCCAGGCAGTCGCCCCTTTCGCGGTGAGTACACCAATCACCATAAATGGCACATTGTTTATCAACACGAATTGACCTACAGGTTCGGTATTCTGGCCAAAAAGGTTATTCGCTACTGTCTGACCGAGCACTACTACAGTGCCATAGCTTTGCACATCGGCATCATTAAAAAATGTGCCTTTCGCCACTGGCCAGCTGCGGGTATCCGGATATTCCGGTGATGTTGCAGTGACCTGGGTTTGCACATCCCGGTTTTCAAAGCGGACAGTGACAGAGCCGTTTGATTCCGGTACAGCGGATTCAACATTTGGTAATTCCGCAAGCGCGACGGCATCAGCCGGGATCAATGTGGCCACAGTAGTATCCGGGCCGGGTCCGCGTTGATTGGGTGCGCCGGGACGTACAAGTAATAAATTGGTGCCCATGGAACCGATGCGTTCCAGTACGGAATGTTTTGCACCTTCACCGAGCGCCAGCATGGCAATCACCGCAGCGACACCGATCATAATTCCGAGCAGGGTGAGAAAGGTCCGAAACAGATTGGCACGCAGTGAACGTAATGCCATTTTCATTGCTTCAGCCGATTCCCCGATGAATGAGGCAGTATGGTTATCATGTTCAGTAACAGACCCGATCGAAAACTGGTTTGCAGGAGTAATTTTTTTATGTGGGACACTATCATTAATGATCATGCCGTCCTTGAGCTCGATTAAACGGTTTGCATGTTGGGCAACTTCCCGGTCATGTGTAATGAGAATTACGGTATGACCCTGGTCCGAGAGTTGATGCAGGAGTTTCATGACTTCAGCGCCGCTGCGACTGTCCAGTGCACCGGTGGGTTCGTCGGCGAGAATGATCTTGCCGCCATTCATCAATGCCCGTGCAATCGATACACGTTGTTGTTGTCCGCCTGAGAGCTGGTTGGGACGATGGGTTAATCGATCCGGCAGTCCCAGGGATTCGAGTAATAATTCAGCGCGTTCCCGCCGGTCTTCCGCACCAACACCGGCATAAATGGCAGGTACTTCTACATTCTCTGTGGCTGTTGCTGTGCCAATCAGGTTATAACTCTGGAAAATAAAACCAAAAGCTTCACGCCGAAGGCGGGCAAGTTGATCACGATCAAAACCGGCCACATTCTGCCCGACAAAATAATAATTACCCCCGGTTGGCCGGTCAAGGCAGCCAATCAGGTTCATCAATGTGGATTTGCCGGAGCCCGAAGCATCCATAAGGGCAACAAATTCACCGGCATGGATTTCCAGCGAAATTCCATGCAACACATCAATCGCCACTTCACCACCGGTGTAGAAGGTCTTTGTGATATCAACGAGTTTGATCAGCGGAGTGGTGTTATCCATGAAATTATTAACCCGTCAGAAGATCCGGAACGGTGAACGGCGTTGAGCAGCTATTTCCTTTTTGGGTGGATTATCCACGATACGTTCACCCTCACTCAGGCCGGATATGATTTCCGCATTTACCCGGTTACTGATACCGATCTGCACTTCACGTTCTGTTTGCAGATTGTTATCACCGATAAAAGTTGCGATATAGCGCCCGGTTTTTTCATCTACAGGACGTAAGGCCGACATTGGTACCATAACAACATCATGTGCAGATGCAATCACAAAGAAAACCTGTGCACTCATCTGGGTCATGAGTTCCTGATCCGGATTGGGTACGTCAAACAACGCGGTATACAACACAACATTATTAAGAATTTCCGGCGTTGGCAGTATCTGGCGTAAGGTTCCGCTCCACCGTTGATCAGATTTGCCGAGGATAGTGAAATAAGCTTCCATACCCAATTCCAGTTTCGGGACATCGGCCTCGGAGACCTGCGTCCAGACAGTCATGGTGGAGAGATCTGCAATACGCAGGATGATCGGTGTCACCTGGTTGGCATTCAGGGTTTGCCCCTGTTTTGCAAGCAGTTGTACTACTGTGCCGCTTATTGGCGCGTAGATATTGGTATAACTCAGAGTAACCTCATCTCCCTTAAGCGAAGACTCGGTCTGTTCGATTTGCGCTTTTAATGCAGCGATTTGTGCTTTGGTAGTTTTGACAGTGGCCAGACTGATCTGAAAGGCATCTTCGCTGGTTGCATCTTCATCCAGCAACCGCTGTTGCCGTTCATACTGTTTTTCCGCAAGTTCCAGTTGTGCCTGCCGTTCCGCCAGTTGGGCTTTTTGTGCCTGTAATTGTGCGCGGCTGGCTTCGACACGGGAAAGCAGCACATCAGGATCGATCTCGGCAAGCAGATCACCAGTCTGGACTGTATCGCCAATATCCACATGCAGTTTCGTGAGTTGTCCCGAGACTTGGGCGCCGACGTCCACATAATCACGGGGTTGCAGGTTGCCGAGTGCAGTAACGGTGCGTTCGATATCGCCACGTTTTACAGTAATACTGATGATATTATCGGTACTGGTTTCACCTTGAGTCCTGAAATAATAAACACTTGTACCGGCTGCTATCAAAAGCAGGACGATCAGGAACGGCCACCTGTTACGGCGCGGTTTGGATGTGGAACGCCGGGGTGCAGAGACTGGTCCCGGAATTTCGAGACGCGTAACAGAATCGTTTGTTTTTGTATTCATCTGGTCTTTATATAGTTGTCAGTCTGTTTAGAGTTGCATCCGGTATCAAGTTTCCCTGGCTCATGTAAATTAGTAGCGCCGGTCACAAATGATTCCGCGAAATGGTACGAAGTAAAATGTGTTGAAACCTCCAAGCCTGAATAGTGTCAATCCTACCAGAGTGACAAATCTGATGGGGCTGTTTCCAGCAGAAGTTTTACCCTTGTCTTAATTACCGGGACTGGATAGACATTGTACCTACCGGCAAAATAATAGAGTATATACAGCAAGATAACCAAGAAGTATCCCATAGGAGTTCAAATGAAATTTTCACCAGGTTATTTATCTCAATATTGTATTTTCTTTATTCTGATATTCTCCGGTGCTCCGGTATATGCCGAAGTAAAAAGTGTAGAGATCAGGGAATGGCTGGTGCCGTGGGAAAAGACCCGGCCCAGAGATCCCTATGTAGATGCAAAGGGTCGTGTCTGGTTTTGTGGTCAGGCGGGTAATTATATTGCCTATTTTAATCCTGCCACGGAAAAATTTGAAAAATTTGATCTTGGTGAAGGTTCCGCTCCGCATAACCTGATCGTTGATAAAAAGGGCTATGTCTGGTTTGCCGGTAATCTGCAAGGCTATATTGGCAGATTGTCACCAAAAAGTGGCAAGATTAAAAAATTCCAGATGCCCGATCCTGCCGTTTCTGATCCGCATACCCTGGAATTCGACAGCAAGGGTGATATCTGGTTTACCGCTCAGTTCAGTAATGTCATCGGCAAGCTCACTGTAGAAACTGGCGAGATTAAACTTATACCGGTAAAGACTGAGGGTGCACGCCCTTATGGTATCAAGGTGGATTCCAAGGACAGGCCATGGATAGTATTATTCGGTACAAACAAACTGGCGACAGTTAACCCTAGAACATATGCATTACGGGAATACAGTTTGCCACGCAAGGAAATACGACCACGCCGCCTCGCCATCACGTCATACGATAAAATATGGATCGTAGATTATGCTACCGGCCGTCTGGGCCGTTTTGACCCGGTGAACCAGAGATATACGGAAAGACCATTGCCGGGTGGGGAAAAATCAAAGCCTTACGCTATGGCAGTTGATGACAAGGACCGGTTGTGGATTGTTGAAACAGGATTCAACCCGAACCTGCTGGTCAATTATAATCCATGGACACAGAATTTTGACCATGTTTCAGAAATTCCCAGCGGTGGTGGTACAGTGAGACATATGTACTTTCATCCCCAAACCCGCGAGATCTGGTTCGGGACCGATACCAATTTTATCGGCCGTGCAGCCATTCCATAAGATGTCAAAATCATATATACACATTGATTATTTTTCAGATATTTTGTGTATCTGGGCATACATCGCCCAGGTCAGAATAGATGAACTGACCAGTCAATATTCAGATCAGATAAAATTCAATCAACATTTTATCCCCGTATTCGGATCAACCGAGAAACGCATTACCAGCCACTGGAAAGACAAGGGCGGTTTTGATGGTTATCATCAACATGTGATGGGGATTTGTTCAAAGTTTGATCACATTGAAGTTCATCCCGGAATATGGCTGGAAAATATTCCAAAAAGCTCGGCAAGTTGCCATCATTTTCTTACCTCGGTACAACTGCTGGAGAAGAAAAACCACATTTCCTGTGTGCCCAACCTGGAATGCAAGGGCAGGACCCTCTTTGAGGAAGCCATCTGGCAGGCGCGCCTCCACTTTTTTCGTGATTTGCAGGATATTTCTGATCTGGATGTGCAAATGAAAATTGCACAGGATATGGATCTGCCCGTTGATGAAATTATTCATCAAATGCGCAGCGGTGAGGCCATGGCAGCAATGTGCGGTGATCTGGAGTTGCGTGATGAATACAGGATCGCCGGGAGTCCTACATATGTACTGAATGAAGGCCGGCAGAAATTATATGGCAATGTCGGCTACAAGATTATCAGCGCCAATATCAGGGAGATACTGGACAACCCTTCAAACCAGGCCAGCTGGTGTTAATTGTTAGCAAGGTAATCTGACGCAGTCTGGATATATCTCTGTCTGGTAAATTGCAGGTAGAATAAAAACATGCCGGGAAACATAGCCAGAAAGCCACCTGTAATTGAATCATTTGATTTGCCGCCAGGCAGAATCATTGCAAAAAAATATGAGATTAAATCCCTGCTTGGATCAGGGTGGGAAAGCGAGGTCTATCTGGTCAGGGAACTGGCCACCGGGATTGAACGTACCGCCAAATTCTTTTTCCCGCAACGTAATCTGCGGGACCGTGCGCTTAAATTTTATGCACGCAAACTTCACAAATTGCGTAAATGTCCTTTCATTATTCAATATTCTACACAGGACACGATTATTTATCGTAAATATCCCATCTCGTTTCTGGTCTCTGAGTTTGTTGAAGGCGAATTATTGTCTGAATATCTGGAAAGGCAACCGGGGAAAAGAATATTTCCATTTCAGGCCCTGCATCTCTTGTATGCACTGGCACGTGGTATTGAATGTATACATTCTGTCGGTGATTATCATGGCGATCTGCATACAGACAATATTATTGTCCAGCGTGTTGGTCTGGATTTTGAATTGAAATTGCTTGATATGTTCCATTGGGGTGCACCGAGCGCAGAAAATATCCGTGATGATGTGATTAATCTTGTTCGTATATTCTACGATGCGCTTGGCGGGAAAAAACATTACGCAAAACTGCCAGTGGAGGTCAAGAGTATTTGCTGCGGACTTAAAAGGTCACAGATAACAAAAAAATTCAGGACAGCAGGAAAACTGCGTAAATATCTCGAATTGATGCAATGGGACTAGACCGTGTCCGGTGAAATAATCACAATGCCAATAAAATATTTTAATTCCAGTCTGGATGGCCCTGAATTTTATTCCATGCATTCAGGTTTTGCAGCGATTTTTTCTGCGCGTGCACCCGGCAAGGAAACAGCCAATGAAGACTCCCTCGCATTGATCCCGGTTAATCAGTCTTCATTGGTATTGGTGATTGCAGACGGGATGGGTGGTCTGCCGGCAGGAGAAGAAGCCTCCCGCACGGTCATCAAACGATTGATAAAATCACTCATGCGTGTAAATAAAGAAGACATAAGTGTACGCGAAGCAATACTCGATGGGATCGAACAGGCGAATAATGCAATACTGGATTGTAAGAATGGTTCCGGCACGACTCTGGTGGTCGCTGAATTGCAGGGAAATATTCTGCGCACCTATCATGCCGGTGATTCCATGATCATGTTGATGGGAAACAGGGGCAAGATAAAGTATTCTGCAATAGCACACTCGCCTACAGGCTATGCACTTGAAGCCGGCATGATCAATGAGGCTGAAGCAATGTCGCACGAACATCGACATTTGATATCAAATTATGTAGGCAGCACGGACATGCGCGTTGAGATAAGCCCGGTTATTCAGATGGCGCCCAGGGATACATTGCTCCTCGCCAGTGATGGTTTGTCAGATAATCTCTATGATAATGAAATCGTCGAAATCTGCCGTAAGGGCCCGTTACAGGCTTGTTCAAGAAAGCTGGCAACAGAAAGCAACAAGTACATGGTACAACCGGTATCCAATCGAGGCTATCACCCTGATGATCTGACATTTATTATGTTCAGATTAGGAAACCATTGAATAAACTGTCATTCATCGGGAGTTTCTACGAAGACAAGATTCAGTTTATTGTTAACGAAATCACTTCCCGGACTCTGAAAAGACAGGGTTTGTTCTCCCGGATTCCAGTCTATATTTTGTCCGGTATAGGGATTAAAATGTTTACTCTTTGCCTGCTTCAGATATTTCTCAATATCACCTGGACCGAGATTTTCGCGTTTGATATGCCGTTTCAGGTTTATCATGCTGGTGAGGCCATCCATATCATGGATGCGGATGATATATTTGTTAAAGTCCGGTAAGGATATGGAAAACAGAATGCATCCTATCGGGTTGTACATATAGGACAACCAACCTGGTCTGAATTCCCGGATGTCATTCTGATCAGAAAATGATAGTTGATTGAATTCACCGGCAGATAATTGGCTTTTATGGAGAGAATTTGCCAGGGCTGCATGGATCATATTGATGGAATGGTTCACCCTGTATAATGGGAATGGCAGCCATGCCGGTACACCAAGATCGCCCGTAATTAACTGCGGGTAGGTCTTGATTTCATGGGCCAGATTCATATTCATCCGGAATTCATATTTGATAGGTTCTTCAAATGAACGTTCCGGTTCTGTCAGGAAAGGGATCTCATCAAACTGATATATCTCTGCCGGCCGTGTATCCATAAGTGATGCATAGAGATAGAGATCATGTTTGAGCATGGACAATGCAACCATTTTTATAATCATGGTATCCGCCCGGCTGATTAATCTGCGGAGAAACACCATATCCTTTTTTAATTCAATTAATGCGGCCGCAGGTTCTTCAGTCATGTAGCGCAGTGCAATTCCGGCACCATAAAGACGATTCAGGGTCATGAGCGTGGAATAATCCGGGAAAGGTGATCGTATATCGATTGCCAGTGTGTTACGGTATTCGTGAAATGTTTGCAATTCCTGGTAACGATTCAGGAGGATTTTATTCTCGGCAAGTAACTGTTCAATGGTATCTTTCTGGGACATCCAGATATCACGGCAATCCTGTGCCCGCGGTTCACATAGGATAATGACCCCTTCAGTCGGTACCAGGGCCGGTTCTGTCCAGTGAATATCAATCCCCGGTTTCGCACCAGTCTGTAAATGTTCATCCGAACCCAGAAATTCTGCAAGTTTTGTATTCGCTTCCTGTACCTGACTAATGCCCGCTGTGGTCATATTTTCATCCGCTGCTGCGGACAGACCGACGAGCGCATTGAATAGATTGTTCTTGTCAGATACCGGATTGTTTCCCTGTACCACCCACAGTCCAGCATCTGGTGATAAATGCACGTCCGGCAGAATCAGGTATATTGCCAGAAAGACAAGGAGTAATAGTGCGATTTTTCTGAACATATTTTGCCAATTGAATACTGGTTATTTACCATTAATAATGACTGATTTGATTAGCAGATACTATTATTGATTTTATGACCAGAAATCTGATTGTCTTTTTACTGGTCATTGGCGCTGTATATTATTGGCAGCAGGAGAGTAGTGTTATCCTGGAGCTTGGGGAAATACCTGAACTTGGCATTATTTATGATGTAAAACTTTCCATTAAGAAACCACCCCTGCAGGAACCAGTGAAGAATGCTTTTCAACCTTTTTCTACAGGTGAATATACATTCACCCCGCTGGCCCGGTTTCAGGCCGCAGCCCGTGTATTGGGTACAAAGCATTACAGCATGGATCGAGAGGCCAGTCTGGCCCCGGTTGATCTGGCGCTGGGATGGGGCCCCATGGCAAAGCGGGAAGTACTCAATGCGATATCTATCAGTCAATCCGGGCGCTTTTACTACTGGCGTACGGATAATTTCCCCATACCAAGACGTGATATCGAAACCAACAGTGCGAATATGCATTTCATCCCGGCCACGCCTGAAGTGGGAAAGAAATTAAGACAAATCAGGGACAATGACGAAATAAAATTCAAGGGTTATCTGGTCAGGGTGGATGCTGCTGATGGCTGGCGCTGGATCAGTTCGACCACACGTAATGATACCGGTGATGGTGCCTGTGAACTTGTCCTGATTGATGATATCAGCCTGCTCTGAATTCAATTACGTGAAATTTTGACTATAATTATTATTTATAAATTCACTCACATATTAATATTCTGGAATCATCATATGAGCCGAGCATTTATGAAAGAACTGGATGTTGATCAGGCAGATGATGATGTCATTGAGCGGCCGCAGAGCGAGCATCCTAATTATATCACCAGTGCCGGTCTCAAGAGGTTAAAAGACAACCTCGAGGAGTTGAGAAAGCTGTACCGGGAATTGAAATTAAATGAAGATGATCTCGCTTCAAAAAACCAGTTGAAAAAAATTGAAGCGGATCTGCGCTCACCGATATCCGTTTTGGCGCCACGGTGAATCTGCTGGATGAAAATGCTCAGCAATGCTCATTTACAATAGTCGGTGAAGATGAGGCAGATCCTGAGCGGGGCCTGCTCAGCTGGGTGTCACCCCTGGCACGCGAACTGATCGGTAAACAAAAGGGTGATGTTGTAGTCTGGAAAAAACCTTCCGGCGATCAGGAAATGGAAATCATGGATTTCGAATATATTCAGGAACACACTGAATAATCTGTCATTTCGAGCAAAGCGAGAAATCTGTGGTTCTTATTACAAAAAAAACAAGTAACTCAAAGATTCCTCTCATACGTTCGGAATGACAGCTTAATGAGAGTGTCCGTTATCCAGTAACAGCAGCTTTTAGCGGAAGGTCAACGATATACCGGCATAAACATTCAGTTCCGGTGCGGGTTCGAAAAAGCGCAGATTCCCCTCATTGACCCGGATATTCCCGATATATTCCTGATTGGTAATATTATTAACCCCAAAGAATGGCGTGAACTCAGTGTCACCAATATTCGTGGTATATCCCATCCTGAAATTCAGCAGGGCATAGTCATCAGCAGCATCGCCCTGAGTTACCAACGCACCGGAATTCCTCCTGAATGCATTGTTGGTGTAAACCTTGTCTACATATTGAAAATCGAGAATCCCATAGAAGCCGGAAGGGGCATAATAGGCTATCTCGGCGTAGCCTGTTTGCTCAGGAATGCCCGGTATTTTTTCACCAGAAAATGATCCGCCACCAGGACCAGGTACAATCAGCTTCGTAAATTCAAAATCAGAGTAGGTGTAGTTGAGGGTAACATCGAGTCCGGGTAATGGGCGGAAGACCAGTCCTGCTTCAACACCATTGCGCTCCGTTTCACCGGTATTGGTAAAAAACACTGATCCGCCGGCATTTTCCCCGGCGGGGAGCAGCTCATCTACCGTATCGATCCGGAAGATGGATAATTGGTAACTGGTCCGTCCGGGCAATAAGCCCTTCACGCCGATTTCATAATTGGTCGAGGTTTGTGCATTGAGAGATGCGTTAAAACCTCCGGGCCCGACCGGTGATGCAAATTCACGGGTACTGGGTGTTTCGAAGGATGTTGAAACATTGCCGAAAAGATTGATCGCTTCGTGCACTTTCCACAGCAGACCGGCCTGCGGGCTCCATTCACTGAATTTTGCCGAACCTGATTCATCAGCATCCGCCAGGAAATAATCCGTAAACTCGAATTCAACCTCGTCGTAGCGCACACCTAACGTCAATTCCAGGTTATCCGTGATGCTGAATTCGTTTTGGAGAAAAACCCCCCAGCTGAATACATCTTCATCCTGGTCCAGGGTCAAGGCGCCCATTGCACCAAGTAAATTATCGAAATTTTTACGCTCATCCATTTGTGAGTCTATATCAAATCCCACGGTGAGGCGGTTCCGGTGACCGAAAAAGCTGTCCGTATAGGCGTCTTGCAAACCCCCGCCAAGAAAAAAACGGTCCAGTTCGATCATCCCACCATTGACTCCAATGGCAGGACCATTAGGGAGTTTTGCGTCAAAATCACGAAACTGATAGTAATTTCGTGCGGTAATTTCATGTTTGTCGCCGATGCTCTTCCGGTAAAGGAGACCGAATTGTTGCTGCTCCACCGTTTCTCCGGCATCAAACCTGTTGTTATTGAATTGTGCTGCACGGCGATCCGGTGTAACGCCGGTACAGGTAGGCCCTACAGTACTAGTTTTACATAATCCTCCCGGATCATCAGCAATCGGTTTATCCAGGACGGAGGCCGTCAATGTCAGGTCAGAAGTGGCATCGATATCGTAGCGAAATTTTGAATTTAACAAGGTATTCTCAATTTTAGTATGGTCCCGGTAACCATCAAGATTAAACCGGGACAGATTCACCAGATAGTTCAGCCGGTCTTTCTGCCCGCCGGTTTTAAGCTGGAATTTACTGAAGTCATAGGAACCCATGCTCGCACGGCCTTCAATAAACGGTGCATCAACCGGTCCATCCTCAGTGTAAATGTTGATCACACCACCCGCAGCAGCGCCATAGAGTGAAGAGGAGGGGCCACGTATGACTTCCATACGATCGGTTGATCCAATATCTATCGTATCAATACCACCCTGACCATCTGGCAAGGTATTTGGGATACCATCCACATAAATTCTTATACCACGGATCCCGAAAGTGGATCGTTTCCCGAAACCCCGGATAGAAATACTGAGATCCTGATTGAAATTATATCGGTTAGGCATCCACAGACCGGGAATCTTGAGTAGCGATTCATCCAGGCCCAGCTGCTGGCGGCCATACTGAATATCATCTTTGTCAACGTACCCGACGGAGGCCGGGATTTCATAGAGTGATTTATCTACACGGGTCGCCTGTACGGTGATGTCTTCCAGCCTTTCTGCCTGTTTGGCAATTTTCTCAGCGGGGGTCTCATCAGCAGAGGTCTCTTCCGCGGAGATAACAGGACTGAACGGGAAGAATAACAGTCCCGCGGTTATTAATGTTGTATAAACGATTGATAATTTCACTCTTTCCCCCTGCCGATTTAAGTAATATTTCCGGTTTTATTTGAATGGTTAACTCATAAAATACAAAGCTTGTGGCAACTGTTATGCCATGTGGCCGACAGACAAATCAGAAATCATAAATTATTTGATCTAGATCAAACCAGTTTTAAATAATTCAGTATGTTGAGTGATTTTTCGACTCAAGTCATGTGTAAAAGATGAATTATCATGGCCATCAGTTAATTAAATAAGATGTGCTTTCTAGACTTGTAATAAAACCAGACCAGGTCTTGGTTACATATAAACAGTTACAACCACTTTTCTGGTTTATATAGACCAGTTTAAATATTATTAAAATCTTTAATGATGATTGCGTAGTCGCATACATTAAAGTAACACACTTGAAGACTGCATTACCGGGCATACACAATTCTAATGTCAGGGCAAATGAATGCAGTTTCCGGTTTTCGCACTGTGGGGGAACTTCGCATGTCTTATGAATAAAAATTCTTGTAGTAATTAGCTGGAAAATATTGATTTTATAACTTGATATGTCATTATCGTCCTTAGGGTAAAGTTTTGTATGCTCACCAAGAAAAAGTATAGGGGGAGGGAGCATGAACATTCGTACTGTTAAACATGTAGTTACGGCCATTTATTGCCTTGTTTTATCAACTAGTACTTATTCAGCTGAAGAACTCTACGACTCAGAATTAAGTGGTCTTGCGTATATTAATATCCCGTTTGGTGGCAATCATGGCCATTCATCACCTACGTTTGGTTTTGCTATTGGACAGACCCCAACAGATACCATCTTCGGTAGTGTGAATGATTTCAATCCCCTGCTGAACAATCCGACCACGAAAGCATTATTTGATATTCAATTCGATCTGACAGATCGACGCTGGTCGAGGTTTGCGTTTGGTGGTATTAACGCGCTTGTTTACGATGATGTATTACATGCTAATGGCGAGGGAAGTGGACCTGTGATTGATCCTGCCTTGGTGGTCCTCGGGATAGGTGCTGGTGGTCTTATTTACATGGCCCTTAATAGTGATGGTCCACCCCATGAATGTGATGCTGGTATGACACAAATTGATCCACCAACATTAAATTTACATGAGCCATGTGAGCCTCCTCGCTAGGTTATGACATCGCTGCAGTGGGTTACTTTGTACTTTACCCAACGTACGTTCCTGGCCAATCAGTGCAGGTGAGACAGTGACCCAATGCAGTCAAGCAGTAGATTCAATACACAGCATTATCATGATGCTGAACGCTTACCCAAGACGTTCCAGTGATTTGAGTGCATTTTCATCGCCCTGATCGGCCGCTTTGCGGTACCATTTTTTTGCCGCATCCAAATCACGTTTTATACCTCTGCCCTTGGCATAAATGACCCCAAGGTTATATTGTGCATTTGGATGCCCCTGTTCCGCCGCTTTCAGATACCAGTTAAATGCTTCAACATCATTACGCTCCGTCCCTGATCCTTTTCCATACATATATCCCAGAGTAACCTGCGCATTTATATGGTTTTTTTCGGCGGCCCTCTGGAACCATTCAAAGGCTTCCAGTTCATCCTGGGGGACACCACGTCCCTTCAGAAACATATTGGCGAGCATATACTGTGCATTGGTATGGTCCTGCATCGCAGCGCGGTGATACCAGTTCACGGCTTCCTTTTCATTCTTTGCAGTGCCGATCCCTTTGGCAAACATCATTGCCACTGTTGATTGGGCAAAGACATCACCTTGTTCTGCCGCCATTTTGTACCATCTGAATGATTCGGTGTAATCCTGTGTTACACCACGGCCCTTGGCATAAATAACACCAAGGTTATACAGAGAATTAAGGTGGCCTTTTTCTGCTGCATTTTTATACCACTGCATGGCCAGCTTTTCATCTTTTTCTACCCCGGCGCCTTTTGCATACATGAAAGCCAGATTGGACATGGCAATAACATCCCCATTTTCTGCTGCTTCCCTGGCCAGCTGAAAAGCGGTTTTCTTTTCTGTTGTAGTATCAAGATCAAATTGTTCAGCTGGCAGAGATGTTTCTTCCATGGGGCTACTGAATTCCAGTTTCCAGTCAGCTATGGATTGTGGCCTCTCCTGTTGCCTGAATTGCAGTGCATGATCGATGGCCTCAAGCAGGGGCAGAGAATATTTGTCCTTGCCAATCACGACAGCAGGAACATAGGTATCTCGCGAGGTATGACTGATAGCAGCACTTCGATCAACGGCATCTGTGGGTGGTACTCCGGCAATGGCCCGGTACAATGTAGCGCCCAGTGAATAAATATCGGTCCATGGACCCTGGGTATCCTCCGAAGTGTTGTACTGTTCTATAGGTGCATAACCCCGTGAAAAAATACTGGTCAGTGATTTGTTTGAATCTTCCAGGGATTTGCGGGCCGAACCAAAATCAAGAAGCACCGGATCACCATCAACACGAATAAAGAGATTTGCCGGCTTGACATCCCGGTGAATAAACCCGGCTGCATGGACATGCCGCATACCATCAATAATAGGCAGAATGACGCTTTTAATATCTTCCTCGCTTAATGTCTTGCGGCGGCTCAGAATCTCCTGCAGGCTTTCCCCCAACTCATAATCCATCACCATGTAGGCCGTATTATTTGCCTCAAATACATTCCGGACCCGGACAATATTCAGGTGCTTGAATTGCCCGATGGTGCGCGCCTCGTCAAGAAAACGGCTGAGACCCCAGAGATATCTGTCAGCATGTTCAGACGAAACAGGTTGCACATTCCCCGCGTTGTCGCGCGTTGAAAGATCCACCGGGAGATATTCCTTGATGGCCACCTGATGATCCAGGTTGAGGTCGTGGGCAAGGTAGGTGATGCCGAAACCACCCAGCCCCAGAATATCACTGATCTCGTACCAGTGTATTTTATGACCAGGCTTGAGTGCATTCAGGTGCCTGTGTTTTTTGTCAGTTGCCATGTATCAGCACATGTAGATAATTAAGGAAATAGCCATTTTTTATAGTTTTACTAAAATAAGGTAATCCACTGATATACTTATCTTTTACGTTATTTAGAAAAATTACAAGATAATTGACATAAATATCTGATAAAGAGACAGAAAACAACCCCAAATAATACTGTTTCTCCCCAAAATTGACAGGTTAAGGCGGATTTAATAATTTTAAGCTAATACGTACAAAGCGAGGTGATCAGATGGCGTTTGTTACCGGCAGGGCACAACATCCAGTATGGAAGGCACTCAAGACCATTCTGTTTGTGCTCGTGATTCTGGCTGTGGCAGGCGTATATCTTTATATGAATCCTGAAATATGGAACAAATGGGTAAAAGGGACACCATTGGCACCCGCGCCCGCAGTAACACAGATGTATAAATGGCGGGATGCCAGCGGACAATGGCAGATCTCCGACCGACCACCCGATGCCGGTATCAAATATGAAGTACTGCAATTCCGCAGCGATACCAACGTCGTGCCCTCATTACCGATCGAAGAAAAAGGAAAATAAAACCGGTTTTATCTCATTGGTGATAAGCAGCTGACACGAATGAACACAATATCCAATACTGCCTGGTACTGTTGCGGTGTTCGTATGGAAGATGCAGAGAGAAAAAAGTCAGTGTGTAAAGACTATTATGCAAAGAGATTTATGGACGAGAAAGGGATGAAAATATTTGAGCCGTTCAAATCAGAGACCATGCCGAATATAAGCAACATAACCCGGTGTCGCGTTGGCCCGTTCCGGGCTTAATATTTTGATCATGATTCCGCAAACTCAACACTGGCCCCGGGCGATTGTTTTTATCGATATGGATGCTTTTTTTGCATCGATTGAACAGATGGATCATCCTGAATTACGCGGAAGACCGGTCGGCATCACCAATGGTGTACAAGGCACCTGTCTGATCACGTCTTCCTACGAGGCGCGTGTTTACGGCATACACACCGGCATGCGGCTCAGGGAGGCGCGGAAGTTGTGTCCGGATATCATCCAGCGTCCGGCACGGCCGCAGCGTTATGCCGAAGTCTCCACTGCGGTCATGACGGCATTACAGGACATCAGTCCGGATGTGGAGGTGTTTTCTGTTGATGAAGCATTCATTGATGTCACGCATTGCCAGCGGTTCTGGAAAAAAGGGCCGGAATATATTGCACGGCTCGCGAAGGAACGTGTATACGAAGCTGCGGGAGTGACCTGCACCGCCGGCCTGAGCGGTGACAAGACCACGGCCAAGTACGCCGCAAAGCAGGTCAAGCCGGATGGTTTCAATGTGATTCCGCCGTGGGAGGCGCGGGAGGCATTGTGCGAAGTGCCGGTAACAAAGTTATGCGGCATTGGCCGTGGGATTGGTGTATTTCTTGCGAAATACGGTGTGCATACCTGTGGTGATATGGCGAAATTGCCGATCAGTATTCTGGCGCAGCGTTTTGGTGATCCGGGGCGGCGCATCTGGCACATGTGCCAGGGTCTGGATCCGGCCAAAGTCTAAACCCGTATTGCCGCACCGAAGTCGATGGGCCACGGCAAGGTCATGCCGCCCAATACCCGCGATGAAGAGGTGATCCGCACTTACTTGATGCACATGAGTGAGAAACTCGCGGCGCGGCTCCGACGGCATCACCTGCAGGCCAAACATTTTTCCATAACATTGCGTGTTAACGACGGTTGGCTGGGTGATCATTTCAGTTGTGCAATGCCCACCAGTGACAGCCATGTCATCATCGATCTGTGTGAACAGGTAATTGCTGACTACTGGCAAGGGGAAGGTGTGCACGGTGTGCAGGTCACGGCGCTGGATCCGATGCCTGCGCAACAACAGATGGAAATGTTTGTGGATGATCCGGTCAAGGAAAACAAACAACAGCATATCAATGCCGTAATGGATGCAGTGAACATGCGCTACGGTGAATTTACGCTGGCGCCCGCGCAATTATTGAATCGATCGTCCATGCCGAATGTGATTGCGCCCGCCTGGAAACCCTATGGCCACCGGCAGTTTATTCCGTGATTAGTTGTTGTTATTGTATAACTGTTTGACCGGATTCAGGGTATATATAATATATGAATCACTACAGATGAGTTTTATATAAAAGAATTGATGATTTTGATACGTTAAACGTCCATTTTGCCCGGATTACGGATTTGCCATGCACATAATTTTTATTCAGTTGCTATATGGCCACGACAGATCGGTTTTTTGTACTCTTATATCCAGAAAAAATATAATTAAATGGTACACATATCTCCCACAGCAGGCACATTAAGTCATAATCTCGCCAACGAAGTCTGGGGTGGACTGGCGTCGATGCTTGTCGCCTTGCCCTCATCCATAGCCTTTGGTGTCCTCGTATTTTCAGCTATCTCACCGGAAATGGTTGGCCAGGGTGCACTCGTAGGAATGATCGGGGCTGCCGCACTGGGCCTGGTTGCCCCCTTTGCTGGCGGAACACCGGCACTGATCACGGCGCCTTGTGCTCCTGCCGCCGCGATCCTGTCCGGACTTGCCATTACCTTGGTAAGTGCAGGAGTAGAACTTGAGCGTATCCCGGGATTGCTTGCCCTGACTGCACTTTTATCGGCATTACTGCAAGTACTCTATGGGTTATTGAAGGGTGGCCAACTTATCAAGTACATACCGTATCCTGTGGTAAGCGGTTACCTGTCCGGTGTTGGATTGATTATTGCACTCGGGCAACTACCCAAACTACTCGGTTTGCCAAAGGACACCGGTCTCCTGCACGGGCTGCGGTCCCCGGAGCTATGGCAGTGGCCGGGTATTATCGTCGGTATTGTCACCATTACCGTGATGCTGCTTGCCCAGCGGGTAACACGCAAAGTACCTGCTGCCATCCTGGGCCTGATGGGAGGTATTTTTTGTTACCTGATACTGGGCCTGTTTAATCCTTCATTGTTGACCATTGAAGCCAACCCGCTCGTAATCGGGCCTATTCGATCTACGGCATCATTCCTGCAAACGATAAGTGACCGTTTCGGTTCCATGCTGGACATACAAATGGATGACCTGCGCCTTGTCATTTATTCTGCAATGGCCCTGTCAGTACTGCTTTCCATCGATACCCTCAAAACCTGCGTTGTGCTCGGTGCCCTGACCAGGAGCAGGCATAACTCCAACCGCGAGCTGTTCGGGCAGGGCGTCGCCAATCTTGCCTCCTTCGGCGCAGGTGGTATGCCCGGTGCCGGCACCATGGGGCCGACTCTAGTGAATGTAACAAGCGGAGGGCGCAGGTCACAATCAGGCTTTATTGAAGGGATATTCGTGATACTTGCCATCTTGTTTCTGGCCCCGTTGATTGCCTGGGTACCGATTGGATCCCTGGCCGGTATCCTGCTCGTGGTTGCATTTCGAATGTTCGACTGGCAGGCATTCGGATTACTGAAACATGCCGAAACTCGTCTGGACTTTGTCGTAATCGCTGCGGTTGTTATTGTCGCTGAAACAGTAGGGCTTATCTCGGCTTCCGCGACCGGCATAGGGCTTGCCATCCTGCTGTTTATCCGCGACCAGATCCGCGGTTCGGTGTTACGCAGACGGGCCACGCTCAAGGAAATTTCATCCAAGACCCATCGCCTCGAATCTGAACGTGCGATCCTGCAGGAAAACGGTGATGATGCGGCAGTTTATGAGTTGCAGGGGAACCTGTTTTTCGGCACGACGGACAACTTGTTCATGGAGATCGAACCTGATCTGAAGACACGTAAATGGTTGCTCCTCGACATGCGCCGCGTGCAATCAATGGATTACACTGCCGCACACCTTTTTACACAGATACACGATCAACTCAAGGAACACGGTGGCGGACTGCTTTTCAGTGGTATGCCATCCAGCCTGCCCAGCCGCCAGGACCTCTACCGTTATATGCTGCGTGTCGGCCTGGTCAGTGAAGACGGTGGAGGTATACGCATATTTGAAATCAGGGACGATGCTCTGGAGTGGATGGAAACCCATATCCTTGAAGCGGCGGGTTGGGTAAAAGGCACAGAAGAAGATGCCCTGGATCTCAAACAGATTGAATTGTTACGTGAGTTTGATGACAGGGTACTCGACGAATTACGTCAGTGCGTGCATGAACGATCAGTGCGGGCCGATGAGCTGGTATTCAGACATGGCGATAAAGGCGATGAAATCTTTCTGGTGCGCCGTGGTATTGTGCGTATTCTGCTCCCGCTTAAGGGGGGCAAACGTCACCATCTCGCTACCTTCGGACGCGGTGACTTTTTTGGAGAAATGGCATTTCTTGATCGTGGCCGCCGTTCCGCCGACGCTGAAGCCAGGACCGATTGCGAACTCTATGTTCTCTCCAGGAAAGAGTTCAATACGCATGTATATAAAGACGCTGTTCTTGGAGTGCGTGTTTTTGCGCGAATTGCACGTGCAGTTTCGCTTCATATCCGCCAGACTGACACCGAACTCCGTGCTCTTGAGGATCGTTAAGTAATAGAGATATCCAGTATAAGGTGCGCAGAAAGTGGCGGATCGATAGGCTTCATATAAACCACCTGACTCAATATATGAAAATGATAAAGTCGGAGCAAAATGTTTTGGGTGTATAAAACAGTTTGTCTCTGAATATCGATCGGCTAACCTGTTATAAGCTGCACCCGGTTGTTTTCCAGTAACAGATTGACTGAAGTCAGATGCTGGCCCTGACAGGGGCCATAAACACAAAGACCATCCCTGATCCTGAATAAAGCGCCATGTGTGGAGCATTGTATCTGGTAACCGGTTAAATCCAGAAACTGATCCGGCTGCCAATCGAGATTCACGCCGGTGTGCGGGCAACGATTGATGTAACCATAGACCTGGTCACCTTTACGCACGATGAAAAATTCAAGCTTGTTTCCTTCAGTTTCCAGTGTAAATCCTCTTGCTTTCTGGTCCGGAATATCATTGAGTGCGCAAAGATTATAAATTGCAGACATAGTTTATGTTTTATAAGTATTTAGCCACTCAATAACCTGAGAGATGTTTTAGTCTTATAACAGAATTAATTATGTGCTTGCGTAAACTTTTCCAGTGATCAGTATGATTGACATGCTTCTGGTTAATTTCGATCTCGACCCCGATATATTTTGTAGCTGCAAATTTTTTCCTCAGGTAGGTGGTAAAACCATCTGCGTTGCCCCGATAGGGATAATTGCGCCGGATCACCAGCTTTTTCGATTGTCCCTGGAGGATCGACTGTAATTTCATGCAGAGATCGCGTTCGCCTTTCCTTGCCGGGTCATATAACAAACCGATATCCGCATTACGTGTTTCACTGCCGAGTCTGGGTGTGAATGAATGGATAGAAAAATGGACCACTGATTTTTTCACTTTCAATGCTTTTGTGATTTCATTCTCGACGTGCATCCGGTATGGAAAATAATACTCCCGAAGTATTTTATGCCTGGTGTCTTTATCACAATTTCTGGTGAATTCCGAAAAGAGAGCTCTATGATGTGAAGAACGGTTCAGATCGACAAGTAGCCGGGTAATTTCAGAAACAGTGAGCGGCGTATTCAGTTTTTTGGCAAGCTCCCTGGCAATCATCAGTGCGCCCGCATCCCGACCACGGTGAGAATTTAAAACAGCTTGTTTGCCTTTGAACAAATGATGATATTCCGATGGCACATGGTTTCCACCATGTTCACAGGAGATAATAATTTTTCTAGCGGATGCCTTCAAAGAGTTGTCCGTCATGTAAACAATCACAAAGTTGGCGATAAGTTTCTTCCATATGGGAACGCTTGCATTCCTTGCCGATCGATTGTTTGATGCGCCGTGCCAGTGGCCCACAATGAATGATATATTCAATCGTCTTTCTGAGTTCCGGGATTAAATCCGTATCATCTGCTGATATTGATTCAAGCAAGTATCGCCAGAGTTCCTGTACCTGGCCTTTGCGATCCGGGAATTCAAATAATTCAAGATAGGATTTATTTGCAATTGTAGCCAATTCACCTTCTTTGATGACCAACATCAAGAGTTCTGCCAGAGCTTCCGTGTCGAGCTGATTCTGTTCAGTAACATCAGACCATATAGCAGCCGCCAGCTTCTTGAGGATGGTAATGATCATGGCGGCAATGGCGATATCGGCCTGTGGCGTTTCCTGTGTATCCAACACACGTATCTCAATGGCATTACGGTCGAAGCGGGCAATGGCCCCTCTGGAATTGAGCCATTCATATTGCAAAATGCCCTCCGGATCATGCGGGGCAATGGCCGCATACATGGGCTGCAGGATCATGTTTTGATAATCGAGATAATTATCTGCTGGTTCCGGGATCACCAGGCCGGTGATGCTGGGGATTTTTTCGGCATTTCGCCGGTAGACTTCCAGCCGCGTATCCAGCAAGCCGCTATATTGACCATCCATGATCGGTGAACTCGCGGCGAGTGCCGGCATGATCGGTAACAAGATACGAATGGCAGCATGTAATAGTGCAAACTCATGATCATCTGCAAACGGCAGATTGATATGCATGCTTTGCAGATTCGACCAGCCATGTCCCTGGCAATTGAATATACGATTGTAACTATCATAGATCTCGGAAGACTCATGCGGCCATAACCGGGTTTCTTTAAAAGGATCCATCCAGGGATGCATGGCTGCCGGCATCAGCCTGCCGTTCATGTTTGCGAGGATTTTGTTGATACGATGGATATTGGCTGAAAAAAGATCCGGTAAACCGGTAAGCGTACTGACCGGGCCGTTGGTCTTTAACTCGATGACATGCAGTACCAGTTCATTCGACCAGGCAATGGATCCTTCTTCATAATCACTGACATAGTCACCGGCAGCGGCCTTGAGTAACTGATCGGTAACAGGCAGGACATTGTGTTGATCGCGGTCAACAATAATATATTCGAGTTCAATACCATAACCCGCAAACAGCGGGAGCGTTCCAATGGTTTCCATCATACCAGTGACGGGCCGCGTTTACGTGCTTCAATGCGTTTTAAAAAGATTCCCATAATCTCCCGGTAAAGGGCATCTTTCAAAACAGCATCTTCAGTCCCTGTGTCAATATTCGGGTTATCGTTGACCTCAATGATATAACACTTGTTTCCGATCTGTTTCAAATCCACGCCATAAAGACCATCGCCAATCAGATTTGCCGCCTTGAGTGCTGTTTTAATGACCTCATCCGGTGCCTCGCCGACTGATATCGTGTCGGATTCACCTTCACTATGCGCATTACCGGATTCATCACGTTTATAAACCTGCCAGTGTCGGCGTGCCATATAGTAACGGCAGACATATAATGGACGCCTGTCACAAATTCCAATTCGCCAGTCGAAAGTTGTTGGCAGAAATTCCTGTGCTACGATCAGGTCGGATTTTGACAACAGGCGTGTGACTTCCTGGTTCAGTTCATCCACAGTATCAACCTTGGTAACTCCCATTGAAAATGCACTGTCGGGCTGTTTGAGTATGCATGGCAGACCCAGGTTTTTTTGGATTTCATCAATATTGTTTCGATGAATAACCAGGGTTTTAGGAATAGGGATGGAATGCCGTGTAAATAATTCAGCCAGATACACCTTGTTGGAGCATTTCAGCATGGAGTCCGGGTCGTCCATGACAACCAGTCCTTCTGCAACTGCGCGTTGTGCGATTCGGAAAGTATGGTGGTTGACCGCAGTCGTTTCGCGAATAAAAAGCGCATCGAATTCAGCCAGGCGATGCATGTCGTTTTTCGTTATTAATTCAAGATCAAGACCTACCGCCTCAGCCGCTTTCTGGAATTTTTTGATTGCCTTGCTGTTTGAAGGGGGCTCCTTTTCCTCGGGGTTATACAGAAGTGCCAGATCAAATCTTGGTGTAGTCCGTTTTCTGACACGCCGCTTTCTGCCGGAAAAATAATCCGTTGCACAGTCAATTACAAATTTACGGTGGCTTTCCGGAATATCGCTTACGGTTATCGTGCGTATGGAGTCCAGTTGCCAGATTTTGTCCTTGACGAATTGCGCGCGCAGTAACGGGGCCTTGAAAATATCAAACAAACGCAAACTTATGCTGTTGTAATGTTTTGCGGTATTCCTGCCAAAGTAGATACTCAATGTAAATTTTTTGGACTGCAACCGCCTGAATGCGGTCTGGATCTGTTCTTCCATTTCTTCTGACAATGCACGGATTACGTACTGTGATTTCAGGTCCTGGATGGTGTTGATGTCCGGCAACGGTTTATGTCCCCGGGCGGCCGCCAGCAGTGAAACATAATAACCGCTGCTTTGATAAGCATAGGAACGGCACAGATTGAATACCTTGGTTGAGCGGTCCTCACTGAATGCGGGGTCAGTCAGGTAGGAACGGGCCGAGGTCACGACTACCCCCGGAATATGCAGGGGCCAGCTATTCGGGTTGTTTACGACCAACAGAATTGTCATATAATTTTTTCTCGCCGCGGATGGATCACCAGCAGGTTGGCGTCATAAGTCAATACACCCAGTAAAATGGCACAGATAACACGATCGATGTTCACCGGGTACAACTGGCCCGGTGCGACCGGGTTTTTCAGATAGGGATCGGTGATCAATATGGTACGGTCTTGTCTGTGGTAACCACTCAGGATCACAAAGTGTCCGCCCGGCAGCCCGCGAATATCATCCGGATCGTCTCTTGGCCCAAATTCACGTTCGCTGCGATAAAGATAAGTTGAACTCAGTCCCGTCAAAATCGGCATTTTTCTACGGATAATACTGCGCAACAGGCGGGTATTCAGATCAGTAAAACGTAATTTGCCGCCACGTTCCAGAAACTCCAGATAACCCTGTGTAGCATGTTCCAGTTTTTTATTTTGTTTTACCTTTGTCTGACGTTGCAGGCGTTCGGCAATATTAATGTCAGGTGAACTGAACCAGCTTGGATCAAACATCTGCAGGTTGTAAGTATATATCGTGGCCTGGTATCCCCGTCGCAGTGCGGAACAGGCGAGAAAGACGGCCAGGGTGCCACCGTTTTCCAGCTTCGTGGTATCGGCGATGACAGCTTCCAGTGAAATGGCATCATTATAATAGTTATATACCGCGTGCAAACAGGTCGGCCCGCAGGTTGTATCATCGGGTTGGGGCAGGATGGGTATGGGTAATTCGATGTCCATCAGCAAATCCGGATCAGCAAAATGAATTCACAGGTAACAGGGCAGTATTTATGCTTGCAGTTTTAATGAATTGATTATACTACGCTGACTTTCAGGTTGATAATAGAGCCAGTTTGCCTGGGGCTTTATTTGCAAACCCGGAAAAACCTACAATACTTAGTGTGATCGTATCGTGCTGTCCGGGCGAACAGGTTGCCTTGTCTTTCTGCCATTCAGGAGTCTGCTATGTGTCGATTCACACTCTATCTGGGACCGCCGTTACGATTGAGTTCTCTTTTGCTTGAACCTGCGCATTCCCTGATCCGGCAGAGTTCCAATAGTCACGAAAGGGAAGAACCCTTGAACGGTGATGGTTTCGGTGTTGGCTGGTATGCCTCGGAATTTTCCAATGATCCCGCCGTGTTCCGTTCTATTACGCCGGCCTGGAATAACCGTAACCTGCATAACCTGTCCCGTGTCATTGCCAGTTCCTGTGTGCTTGCACATGTCCGTGCTGCAACCCAGTGGAGTGGTGTCAATGAAGCCAACTGCCATCCTTTCCGTTTTGGTAAATATCTCTGCATGCATAATGGTGATGTAGGCAATTTCCAGAAAATACGGCGCAAATTACTTGAAACTGTTTGTGACGAAGCATTCAGTAATGTTTTCGGCAGCACGGATTCAGAGCACTTTTTTGCGGTTATCATCGATGAATTACTGAAAAAACAGGGGAACGGGGCGCTGGGGCTAGCCGCTGCACTCGACACTGCCATTCAACGGGTTGCCGTAATAGTAGAGCAATTTGGCGATAACGCGCCCAGTTATCTGAATGTGGCGGTTACCGATGGGGAAAATGCAGTCATTTCACGTTATAACAATGACAGAGAACACCCTCCGGAGTCACTTTATTATTTTTGTGGAGATTTGTATGAGACCGGTGGCAAAGAACAACAGATATACGATGAGGTGGTCGTCAGCTCCGAGAGGTTGACGAATGATCCCGGCTGGCAACCGGTGCCGCCCAACCATCTGATAATATTGAGCCGTGGCCAGTCACCAGTCCTTATCCCCTGCGGTGAACTGCATCAAAAGCGCGCAGCCTGAGAAATCTTTGCAGTGTTCATGGATAATGCATAGACATTGCCGGGAGTTGCCAGTAAAATTTGCACACTGAAAATCTGACGGGAGTAGCCATGCGGTACTCCCGTTTTGTACGTGTGTAGTCTGCATTTCGGAGAGTTTGTTGAAACAACCGGCGTTGTTGGCACTGGAAGACGGGACTGTATTGCATGGCAGTTCTATCGGGATCGCGGGTCAGGCGGTAGGGGAAGTTGTTTTTAATACGGCCATTACCGGATACCAGGAAATTCTCACCGATCCTTCTTATTTCAAACAAATCGTCACACTCACCCAGCCACATATCGGTAATGTGGGCGTTAATCCTGAAGATGAAGAATCCACCGCTGCCTATGTCAGCGGACTGGTTATCCGTGATCTGCCATTTGCAGTCAGCAACTGGCGGGCTAAAGAACCCTTGCAGGATTATCTCAGGCGCCGCAAGGTGGTGGCGATTGCCGATATTGATACGCGGCGTCTGACCCGGTTATTGCGGGACCAGGGTGCACAGAACGGGTGTATTGTTGCGGGGCATACGGTTGATCAAAATGCTGCTATTGCAGCTGCACGCGCATTCCCTGGTCTGAAAGGGGCCGATCTGGCCCAGGAGGTAACAACCGCAAAAAGTTACGGCTGGACAGAAGGAAGCTGGCAACTCAATGATCAGGCAGCAGCCAGAATTGAACAGCGTTTTCGCGTCATTGCCTATGACTACGGGATAAAGCAGAATATTCTGCGCATCCTGGCGGACAGCGGATGCCGGCTGACAATAGTCCCGGCCAAAACACCGGCAAAGGAAATACTCAGGGGAAAACCGGACGGAATTTTTCTCTCTAATGGTCCTGGCGATCCCGATCCTTGTGATTATGCAATAGCAGCTATACAGGAGATCCTCCCCACAAAAATACCCGTATTCGGTATTTGTCTTGGACATCAGTTGTTGTCACTGGCTGTTGGCGCAAAAACCACCAAGATGAAATTCGGTCATCATGGTGCCAATCACCCGGTGCAGGACCTCGCAACAGGGCAGGTCATGATCACCAGTCAGAATCATGGTTTTGCCGTGGAGGAAAATACACTACCGGCAATGCTGAAGGCGACACATCGCTCACTGTTCGATGGCACATTACAGGGTGTGCACCATACTGATCTTCCCGCATTCAGTTTTCAGGGGCACCCTGAAGCCAGTCCCGGCCCGCATGATGTGAGACCTTTGTTTAATCACTTTATTGAATTGATGAATGCACGGAAGTGAGCAGGAAATAGTGAACTGTGAAAAGTGACGAGTGCTGAGTGCTGAGTATAATGCATCAATTTTTACTCAGTCCTCAGCACTCAGTCCTCAGAACTGTTATCCGGATTACTTTTGATTGAAATTGATAATGTTTGACTGATTGAAATGCCCAAAAGAACCGACATAGAGTCCATCTTGATCATAGGCGCTGGCCCAATCGTGATCGGGCAGGCCTGTGAGTTTGATTATTCCGGTGCGCAGGCCTGCAAGGCACTGCGCGAGGAAGGCTATCGCATTATTCTCGTCAATTCCAATCCGGCCACGATCATGACCGATCCTGGCATGGCCGATGCCACTTATATTGAACCCGTGCGCTGGCAGGTGGTGGAGAAGATTATTGCGAAGGAACGTCCGGACGCCATCCTGCCGACCATGGGTGGGCAGATCGGATTAAATTGTGCGTTGGATCTGGCACGTGAAGGTGTGCTTGAGAAGTATGGTGTCGAACTGATCGGCGCCTCGGTAGATGCCATCGACAAGGCTGAAGACCGTGAGCGATTCCGCGATGCAATGAAAAAGATCGGACTCAAGATGCCATATTCTATTCTGGCACATAACATGGAACAGGCGAAAGAAGCCCAGAAAGAGATCGTCTTCCCGATCATTATCCGGCCATCATTTACACTCGGTGGAAGTGGTGGCGGTATTGCCTATAACCGCGAAGAATTTCTGGAGATCTGTGAACGCGGATTCGATGCCTCACCGACCAGTGAGATATTGCTGGAGCAATCGGTACTCGGCTGGAAGGAATATGAAATGGAAGTGGTGCGTGATCATAACGATAACTGCATCATTATCTGTTCGATTGAGAATTTTGATCCGATGGGCGTGCATACCGGGGATTCCATTACTATTGCGCCCGCATTGACGTTGACTGACAAGGAATACCAGATCATGCGCAATGCCTCGATCGCCGTATTGCGCGAGATCGGTGTGGATACTGGTGGTTCCAATGTGCAGTTTGCCGTTAACCCGGACAATGGTGAATTGTTCATTATCGAGATGAATCCGCGCGTATCCCGTTCTTCCGCCCTTGCCTCCAAAGCGACAGGTTTTCCGATTGCAAAAGTGGCGGCCAAACTCGCTGTGGGTTACACACTGGATGAACTTGCAAATGAGATCACTGGCGGAGCCACACCGGCATCGTTCGAACCGACGATTGATTATATCGTCACCAAAATTCCAAGATTTACCTTTGAGAAATTTCCCAGGGCCGACGATCGTCTGACCACACAGATGAAATCGGTCGGTGAGGTGATGGCCATCGGCCGCACCTTCCAGGAATCCATGCAGAAGGCGGTACGCGGGCTTGAGATCGGGCGTGATGGTTTGAATGAATGTATACCGGCCGGTATGAGTCACGAAGATGCTGTTGAATTGATCCAGCGTGAACTGCGTGTGCCACGTGCAGACCGGCTATGGTATTTGGCCGAAGCCTTTCGTTACGGTATGAGTATCGGTGAAGTGCATCAGTATTCACATATCGATCCGTGGTTTCTCGCACAGATTGCAAATCTCGTGGATGAAGAGAAACTTGTCAGGCAGCAGGGTTCATCTGCATTGACACATGATCGGTTGCGTGACCTCAAGCGCAAGGGATTTTCCGACAGCAGGCTGGCAACCCTGGTTGGAACATCTGAAAAAGATATCCGCCAGCTCCGGCATAAACTCAAAATCCGCCCGGTGTACAAGCGGGTGGATTCCTGTGCTGCCGAGTTTGCTGCGACCACCGCCTATATGTATTCCACTTATGAAGAGGAATGTGAGGCAAAACCTACCGATAAAAAGAAAATTATGGTATTGGGCGGCGGTCCCAACCGGATTGGCCAGGGTATTGAGTTTGATTATTGTTGTGTGCAGGCGGCACTTGCCATGCGTGCCGCAGGTTATGAAACCATCATGGTCAACTGTAATCCGGAAACCGTCTCTACGGATTACGATACTTCTGATCGTCTGTATTTTGAACCACTCACACTGGAAGATGTACTGGAGATCATCGATCTCGAAAAACCTTTTGGCGTGATTGTGCAATATGGCGGGCAGACACCATTAAAACTCGCACGACCACTGGAAGCTGCCGGGGCCCCGATCATAGGAACTACGCCGGATTCAATAGATCTGGCTGAGGACCGCGAACGTTTTCAGAAATTGCTGATGGAACTGGATCTGAAACAACCCCCGAATCGTACTGCGCGCGATCCGGATCAGGCGGTGAGGCTTGCAGATGAAATAGGTTATCCTTTGGTAGTGAGGCCATCCTATGTGCTGGGTGGCCGCGCCATGGAGATCGTTTATGACAAGGAAGAATTGCGCACCTATATGCGGGATGCCATCGCCGTTTCCAATGAATCGCCGGTTTTGCTGGATCGTTTTCTGCGCGATGCAATTGAAGTCGATGTCGATGCGATCGCAGACGGCACGGATGTTGTCATTGGTGGCATCATGGAACATATCGAACAGGCCGGGGTGCACTCGGGTGATTCCGCCTGCTCTTTACCACCTTACAGTCTCAGTATAGACACCCAGCGGCGTATTACCGATCAGGTACGCGCCATGGCAAGGAAACTGAACGTCATAGGTCTGATGAATACACAGTTCGCCATTCAGGGTAATGATATCTATGTGCTGGAGGTAAATCCGCGCGCCTCGAGGACAGTCCCCTTTGTGTCCAAGGCCACTGGTATTTCACTGGCATGGGTAGCTGCAAACTGTATGGTGGGCCGGAGTCTGGCTGAGCAGTGTATAACCACTGTAAGGGTTCCATCTTATTTCTCAGTCAAGGAATCTGTGTTTCCTTTTATCAAGTTTCCGGGTGTTGATTCCTTGCTGGGACCGGAGATGAAATCCACTGGAGAAGTGATGGGAGTAGGGCGCAGCTTCGCCGAGGCCTTTGCCAAGGCACAGTTTGGCGCCGGCGAGATCATTCCGCGTTCCGGACTGGCCTTTATCAGTGTGCGTGATGAAGACAAGGAACAGGCGAAAAATATTGCACGTGAGTTATTGCGGTTGGGATTTTTGTTGTGTGCGACAGATGGTACAACGAAGACCATACGGGCAGCAGGTCTGGAATGTCAGAGGGTAAACAAGGTGCGGGAAGGTCAACCGCATATTGTTGATATGTTGAAAAATGATGAAATTGATCTCATAGTGAATACGACAGAAGACAAACAGGCGATTGCGGATTCCTATTCCATCCGGCGCACGGCCCTGCAACACAAGGTGTTTTATACTACTACCATGGCCGGCGCGACTGCGACGATACTGGCCCTGAAACAGAAAGATTCCGGAGAAGTTAACCGGTTACAGGATTTACACGGGGAAATACCATGAGCAAACCACCCATTACAGCCAGGGGCGCACAGCGTTTGCGTGAACAACTGAAGGAACTGAAGACCGTTGATCGTCCGCGTATTACACGTGCGATTGCCGAGGCCCGGGCCCATGGTGATCTGAGTGAAAACGCCGAATACCATGCAGCACGTGAACAACAGAGTTTTCTCGAAGGCCGAATTGCAGCGATAGAAACCGCACTGGCTGATGCCCAGATTATCGATGTCACCTCACTGAATACTGATGGCAAGGTGGTATTCGGTGCCACTATAGGCCTGATGAATCTCGCCAATGATGAGGAAGTGACCTATCAGATTGTTGGTGAAATGGAAGCAGATATTGAAAAAATGCTGATCTCCATTAGTTCTCCAATTGCGCGAGCACTCATTGGCAAACTGGAAGGTGATGTGGTTGAAGTCAAGGCGCCGGGTGGCACGGTAGAATATGAGATACTGGAAGTACGCTATGAATGATCTGGAATTCAGAATACAGAATTCAGAATCCAAACCATGAAAATTGCAATCAGGGGTTATTATTCTGACTCCTGTCTTCTGACTTCTGCATACTTCCAATGAGTAAACGCCCAAGCAGCACACGTTGGCTCCAGCGCCAAAAGAAAGATCCCTACGTCAAGCAGGCACAACAGTCTGAATACCGCTCCCGTGCCGTTTACAAGCTTAAGGAGATCGATGAAAAAGACCACCTGTTCCGCAAAGGCCAGACTGTCATTGATCTGGGTGCAGCACCCGGGAGTTGGTCACAATATGTTGCCCGGCAAGTGGGACCACAGGGGAAAGTGATTGCGATCGATATCCTGCCTCTGGATAGTATAGATAACGTATTGTTTATCAAGGGAGATTTCACTGAGCAGGCAATTTATAAACAGTGCCTGTATAGTCTGGATGGGCAAAATGCAGACCTTGTAATCTCCGATATGGCCCCCAATATATCCGGTATCAAGTCCAGCGATCAGGCGCGCAGCATGCATCTCGCCGAAACAGCCAGGGATCTTGCCTGCCAGGTGCTCAGACCCGGTGGTGATGTACTGATCAAGATTTTTGAAGGCGAGGGTGTTACTGAATTCCGGCAAGGTCTGAAGGAACATTTCCGGCAGATACTGACTCGAAAACCCAGGGCCTCCCGTGACAGTTCACGTGAATTTTACATTCTGGCACGTACCTTCAGGTGCTAGACAACAAGAGATAGTGCTATAGTGGATATAATGAGTATGCAATTTCAGACGAGGAATTTGAATTGAACGAAACAGCAAGAACCCTGATTCTGATGGTGGTCATAACACTGGTATTAATGCTGGTGTTCAAGAACATGTCCACGCCCATGGTAAGCTCCGTCACCTATTCAACGTTCATCAGTGAAGTGAAGAGCGGTATCGTGAAAAAAGTGACCATGGAGGGTAATACCATCACCGGAAAACGCACCGATGACTCACGGTTCAAGACGTATAACCCGGAGACCAGTTATGATGCGCTGATTGGCACCTTGCTGGAGCATAAGGTCGAGATTGAAGGGGCAGAGCCTCGCAACTCACTCTGGGCCCATGCGCTCATCTCGTGGTTCCCCATTTTATTATTGCTCGGTATCTGGATCTATTTTATGCGCCAGATGCAGGGCGGTGGCAGCGGCCGTGGTGCACTTTCTTTCGGCAAGAGCCGTGCGCGCCTGATGGGAGAAGATCAGGTCAAGGTGACGTTCAATGATGTCGCCGGTGTGGAAGAGGCCAAGGAAGAAGTCGGCGAACTCGTTGAGTTCCTGCGTGACCCGGGCAAGTTCCAGAAACTCGGCGGCAAAATTCCGCGTGGTGTCTTGATGGTGGGTGCGCCCGGTACCGGCAAAACACTCCTGGCCAAGGCCATCGCCGGCGAAGCCAAGGTCCCGTTCTTTACTATCTCCGGTTCTGATTTCGTCGAGATGTTTGTGGGTGTTGGTGCGTCCCGTGTGCGTGATATGTTCGAGCAGGCCAAGAAACATGCACCTTGCATTATTTTCATTGATGAGATTGATGCCGTTGGCCGTCATCGCGGCGCCGGTCTCGGCGGTGGTCATGATGAACGCGAACAAACATTAAATCAGCTGCTGGTAGAAATGGATGGCTTTGAAGGTAATGAAGGGGTCATCATCATTGCCGCAACCAACCGTCCGGATGTGCTGGATCCGGCATTATTACGGCCGGGCCGTTTTGATCGTCAGGTGGTCGTGCCCTTACCGGACATCCGTGGCCGTGAGCAGATCCTCAAGGTGCACATGCGCAAGGTCCCGCTGTCTGATGATGTAAAGCCTGCGATTATCGCCCGTGGTACCCCGGGTTTTTCAGGCGCTGATCTTTCCAACCTGGTGAATGAAGCAGCACTGTTTGCTGCCCGCAGCAACAAGAAACATGTTGATATGGATGATTTCGAACGGGCCAAGGACAAGATCATGATGGGTGCTGAACGCCGTTCCATGGTCATGAGCGAGAAAGAGAAAAAGCTGACCGCTTATCACGAGGCTGGCCATGCGATTATCGGGCGTCTGGTTCCGTCTCACGATCCGGTCTACAAGGTGACGATTATTCCGCGTGGCCGGTCATTGGGTGTCACCATGTACCTGCCTGAAGAAGATCGTTACAGTCAGAGTAAAGAACAGCTGGAGAGTATGATTTCGTCCATGTTTGGCGGGCGTATCGCGGAGCAATTGATTTTCGGTAAGGAAAATGTCACTACCGGTGCCAGTAATGATATTGAACGTGCGACCCTGATTGCACGTAATATGGTCACACGCTGGGGCCTGTCAGAAAAACTCGGACCGCTCACTTACAGTGAAGAGCAGGGCGAGGTTTTCCTCGGTCATTCGGTGACCAAGCACAAGGCCGTTTCGGATGAGACTGCCCATATGATCGATGAGGAGATCAAGCACATCATTGATCGCAACTACAAGCGTGCCGAGAAATTATTAAAGGACAATCTGGATAAATTGCACATGATGGCAGAGGCGTTGATCAAGTATGAGACCATCAATGCTGATCAGATCAATGAAATCATGCAGGGGAAAATACCGTCTCCACCAGCGGATTGGGATGATGACGACTCCGGTACCGTGGACAAGGTCAATGATTCCGGTAAGGCAAAGCGGGCGGCGGGTGCCCCACGGGGCGAACCACCGGCAAAACCGGCATAACTGGTGATTAGTGAATAGTAATTAGCTATTGGTGGGTTGTAACTGGTAAATCATATTGTCAAAATCTTTGCCAATCACCAATCACCCGCCGCTCCTGGTCATCCTGACCTCGCGGCATTAGTGCATCCATGCACGTCATCACCAATCATGACCACTCAACGCAAATACTTCGGCACTGACGGTATTCGAGGTTGTGTTGGTGATCCACCGATTACACCCGATTTTGTCATGAAGCTGGGTTGGGCCGCAGGCCGCACCCTGGCCGGTATGGGCAAAGGCCCGGTACTGATCGGCAAGGACACCCGTATCTCCGGTTATATGTTTGAATCTGCACTGGAAGCCGGTCTTTCTGCTGCCGGTGTGGATATTCGTTTACTGGGCCCCATGCCCACACCGGGTATCGCCTTTCTTGCACAGAATACCCGCGCCCAGGCGGGTATCGTCATCAGCGCATCACATAACCCCTATCAGGATAATGGCATAAAGTTTTTTTCAGGTGACGGTAAAAAACTGGCCGATGAAATTGAGCTTGCGATTGAAAAAGAACTCGATCAACCGTTCAAGGTGGTCAACTCTGATCAACTGGGCAAGGTCAGGCGCATGAACGATGCTCCCAGGCGCTATATTGAATTCTGCAAGACTCGCATTGAATCACGGTTAAATCTCGGTGGACTCAAACTGGTTATCGATTGTGCTCACGGAGCAACCTACCATATCGCACCGAATGTTTTTGAAGAACTTGGGGCAAATATCAGCACTATTGGTATCAATCCTGACGGGTTTAATATCAATCATGAAGTAGGTGCAACCCACCCGGAAAAATTAAGGCAACAGGTCGTAAACACAGGGGCAGATGCCGGCATAGCCTTCGATGGTGATGGTGACAGGCTGATTATGGTGGACCATAAAGGCGAGATCATCGATGGTGATGAAATACTCTTTATCATTGCCAGTGTAAAACCGACTGCACTCAATGGTGCAATAGTCGGAACAGTCATGAGCAACCTCGGACTTGAAGAAGCCGTACACGCATTAAACCTGGAATTTCTGCGTACCAGTGTGGGTGACCGGTACGTTATGGAAAAACTCTATCAGGATAATCTCATCCTGGGCGGAGAAACCTCAGGGCATATTATTAATTTGCACAAGACCACGACCGGTGACGGGATAGTCTCAGCGCTCCAGGTGCTTGAAGCGATGATCAGAAGTAGTAAAAAGCTGCATGAACTCAAAGCCGGTTTGATGAAATACCCGCAGAAGATGATTAACGTGAAAATGCACAGGCCTATTGATCCATTGCAACTGGACGGGATTCCGGATGTGATTGAGAGTGCCGAGCACCAACTCGGTGAGCATGGGCGTGTCCTGATCAGGTCTTCCGGGACTGAACCTGTCATCCGGGTCATGGTTGAAGGCCCGGATGAAGTACAGGTCAGTCAGATAGTCAGACAGCTTGCTGATGAGATAGAAACTGCTGTGGCTAGGGCTGCCTGAATAAAATCCGGATAACCTGATATATTATCAAACTCCATCAAAGATCGTGACCCTGTTACGTCCTGCATTTTTGCTCGCATACAGTGCCTGATCAGTTTTGCGCAGCAGATCTATCGTATTTCCGGCCTGTTGCGGGAAGCTGGCAATGCCGATACTGACGGTTGACCTGATTTGCTGACCGTCCTTATCAAACGCGGTATTTTCCACGGCCCGTCTTATGCGTTCGGCAGCTTCGATTGCATGTTGCTGATCAGTTTCAGTTAACAAGGCGATAAATTCATCACCCCCATATCTGGCCAGGGTATCTGACTCTCTCATACATTCCTGGATAGCAGTTGCCATGGCCTTGATCAGCCGATCGCCTGCTTCATGACCGTACTTGTCATTTATCTCCTTCAGATTATCCGCATCTATCATCAGCATGGAAAACACACGTTGATAGCGGATCGATTTTTTTATCTCCAGCGCCAGGATATTATTGAATGACCTGATATTATCAAGGCCGGTCAGATCATCTGTTTCGGAAAGATGTTTGAGCATTCTTCTTGCATATTGCAAGTCTGCTGACAGCATGGTTGTGAGATAGGCTACCAGCAGGTACGGAGAGAATAACGTCATCAGGCGCCCGAAGTTCTGTAATGAAAAAGTTATGTCCGCATACACCGGATGGCCCATATAAATATATACGGATGTGATCAGCACAAGGACCAACAGGGTCGTGAGCTTGCCCATGGTGAGGCCACTGGTAATGATGACCAGGAGATAAAGATTCAATAATGGGCTGTCTATCTTTCCCGTGTGCCAGAGTATCCATGTGATAAACGTTATCATTACCCAGATTTCAATGGCCAGTTTCCAGCGGGTTTCCCGCTTATAAAAATTCAGGTAACGGAAGGCCAGTACAAACCCGGCAAAGAACAGGCAGGATTTGATAATCAGCCATTGATCGACTGTGAAATTACCGGGGACAACGGTATAGAGTATGACCAGAATCAGCAATAACCATTCCAGTTCCGCGACACTGCGCGAAAAACCCTTGAGTTCAACGTGCTCGACATCCATCTGGCCGGCAACATCGATTTTCCCGAATATATTCATCAGGGATTGCCTAAAAGAATGTTTTTTATTTTTATCACGTTATATCCAGATAGCAGAATACAGAAGACCTAGAGATCACGCAAAAGCTCATTGATTCCGACCTTGCTGCGGGTTTTTTCGTCAACCTGTTTGACAATGACCGCGCAGTAAAGACTGTATTTACCGTCACTGGAGGGCAGGTTACCGGACACAACGACAGAACCGGGCGGGATTTTTCCAAAACTGATCTCCCCGGTTTCGCGGTTATAGATGCGTGTACTCTGGCCGATATACACGCCCATGGAAATCACGGAGCCTTCACCGACGATCACACCCTCGACAACTTCCGAGCGGGCACCAATAAAACAATTATCTTCAATAATGGTCGGGCTGGCCTGCAGTGGCTCAAGAACACCACCAATACCCACGCCACCGGAAAGGTGGACATTTTTCCCGATCTGCGCGCAGGAACCGACAGTCACCCAGGTATCCACCATGGTGCCTGAGTCGACATACGCACCAATATTTACAAAACTTGGCATCAATACCACATTAGGTGCGATATAACTGCCACGTCTGGCAGTGGCAGGTGGTACAACGCGGACGCCGAATTTTTCAAAATCTACTTTACCGCGCCCGGAATACTTGCTTGGCACTTTGTCGAAATAATTAGTGTAGCCACCATCTATTACCTTGTTTTGTTCCAGTACAAAAGAAAGCAATACTGCCTTTTTCAACCATTGATGCACAACCCATTTACCATCAATCTTTTCCGCAACACGCACCTTGCCCAGATCCAGGCCGGTTAATACCTGTTGTACGGCATCTTTTAATTCCCAACTGGCAGCCGCCAGGGTCAGATTTCTGATGTTTTCATATCCCTCATTAATGATGGCTTCAAACTTGTTCATTATTAATTTCCTGTTGATAGAGTATGTATTTGATCACGAATCCTGACAGCTGCCTCAACACATTCCTCCGGGGAGGCTACCAGGGCAATCCGCAGTCTGTTATTCCCCGGGTTTATACCATTGGCCGTGCGTGAGAGAAAACTGCCCGGCAGTACGGTGATATTTTGCTTGGAAAACAGTTGTTGTGTAAACGTCTGATCAGAGATTGGGACCTCAGGCCACAGATAAAACCCGGCTTCGGGGCGATATACGTTCATCACCGGGGCAAGAATCTCAAGCACTGCAGCAAATTTCTCACGGTATAATTTTCTGTTCTGGATGACGTGGATTTCATCCTGCCAGGCGGCAATGCTCGCCGCTTGTGTAAAACCCGGCATCACGCAACCGTGATAAGTACGGTATTTGAAAAAAGACTCAATCAACTCCTGATCACCGGCAACAAAACCGGAACGCAATCCGGGGACATTGGAACGTTTGGACAGGCTGTGAAATACGATACAACGGCGGTAATCATCGCGGCCTGCTTCAGCAGCAGCCTGAAGCAATCCGATTGGAGGATGGTCTTCATCAAGGTATATCTCGGAATAACATTCATCCGAGGCGATGATAAAATCATATTTGTCCGCAAGATCCATCAGTTTTGCAAGTGTCACATGATCCAGCACGGCGCCTGTAGGATTACCCGGTGTGCAGATATATATCAACTGACAATCGTTCCAGGTATCCGCTGTGACAGAGGAAAAATCCGGGATGAAATTATTTTCAGCAGTACAATTTACAAAAACAGGATGTGCCCCGGCGAGGAGGGCAGCGCCTTCATAGATCTGATAAAACGGATTGGGTGAAATCACAACCGGCCTGGATTTTCTATGATCAACAATACATTGGGCAAAGGCGAACAAGGCCTCGCGGGTGCCATTCACCGGTAGAATATGTTTGTCCGGATGTATGCTGTTTTCAGTCAGTCTGAAGCGTTTACACAACCACCTGGTTATGGCCTCCCGCAATTTTTCCTGGCCACGGGTTTTCGGGTATGCAGCCGTTGATGGCAAATGCGCCTTGATTTCATCCAGTATGAAATCCGGCGTTTTGTGTTTGGGTTCACCGATGGATAGGTCTATGGCTGATTTATTTGCCGGAGGTGATAAACCCTGTTTGAGCCGGGCCAGCTTTTCAAACGGGTATGGTTGTAAAGAGGCAAGACCGGGATTCATCTTTTTAATTATTTTTTCAGTGAAACCGCTAGTATAGGCCATCTGCTTATGCCAACCAAAAAACCGCATGCGTTTTTTCCAGTTATCAGTTGTCTGATTGCAGCTACCTTATGGGGCCTGCTCTGGTATCCCTTGCGGCTCATGGAAGAGATGGGCGTATCGGGTCTCTGGGCCTCTGTGTTGATATACACTGCAACGTTAATACCCCTGTTACCAGTGCTCTGGATAAACCGTTCCGGAATCATGCAGCGACCGCTGGCCCTGCTCCTGATTGGTATTACGGCCGGCTGGGCGAATCTCGGGTTTATACTGGCCCTGCTTGAGGGCAATGTCGTCCGGGTGCTCTTGCTGTTTTATCTCTCACCCATCTGGACCGTGCTGCTGGGTAAACTCCTGTTAAAAGAACACTTATCAATCCTGGCATGGCTCTCGATTATGATGGCGATGTGTGGGGCCGTTATTATGCTGTGGCAGCCTGACACCGGCATTCTGCTTCCGACCAATGCAGCTGATATCCTGGCTATTACTGCCGGTTTTGCCTTTGCCTTTATGAATGTCATGGTCCGCAAGACCGGCGATATACCGATCGTGCTGAAAATGGGTCCGGCCTGCCTGGGCGTACTGTTCCTGGCGGCTATCGGAATTCTTGTCATGCAACCGCCTCCTCCCGTGTTGACCTCTGCGACACTGGGTTTTGCCATGGGTGTCGGATGTATCGGCATGCTTGCCATGACTTACACTGCCCAATATGGTGTAACGCATCTCCCGGTGCATCGATCAGCGGTTATATTTTTGTTTGAAATTGTGGTCGGTGCCGTATCAGCGGCCTTATTGACGAACGAAATTGTGACACTCAAGGAATGGGCAGGTGGGTTGCTGGTGGTGCTGGCAGCATGGATAACGGCGATGGAAACCTTGCAGCCGGTTGTTTCCTCGAAGAAGTCCTGAAGTTGAGGTATGCTGTGCAACCTTTTTATGTACAGGAAGTACGGTATGCCGCGGGCGCATGGATGCACAGGACGCCTACATGGATGTAGGCGGTAGAAAACGTCAGGAACAGGTTTTCGAGCGGCGATGTACAGGAAGTACTGGTCGAAAGTTGTGTCTATTTCGATATTTCCGCCTCCGTTGCGGTCGTGGCCGCAGGCGCAAGACGACATACAGGGATGTATTAGTGTCGCGTGAAGCACGATGCTGATAGCGACTGCGCGAGACGCCTACAGGGAAGTAGGTGGTACGATTCCATGGAAGGAATCGGTAGAGTCGAGTCTGGAACTAGAGACCGAGACAACGTCAGGAACAAGTTGTCGAGCGGCGATTGATTAATTGTTTTTCTGAAAGTGGAAATACCCGGTGAAAAAGAAAATTCTGATACTGCCCGGTGATGGTATCGGTCCCGAGATCGTTACCGAAGCTGAAAAGATACTGAATGCGTTATCTCAAAGACATGATCTCGAGATCGAAATCGAACATGGTCTGATTGGTGGCAGTGCTGTGGATGCTGCGGGTTCGCCTTTGCCTGCTGAAACTTTGGAAAAAGCAAAAGTCAGTGATGCAATACTACTCGGCGCAGTCGGTGGCCCGAAATGGGAAAACATTGAACGGGCCCTCAGGCCTGAACGTGGCTTACTTGCAATCCGCTCCGCTTTGGGTTTGTATGCGAATCTCCGGCCTGCATTGCTTTACCAGGAACTGGCAGATGCTTCGACATTAAAACCGGAGATTGTCTCCAATCTGGACATTATGATCGTACGTGAACTGATTGGGGGTATTTATTTTGGTCAACCACGCGGGATCAGAGTAAGGGAAGATGGTCAGAGAGAAGGATTTAACACACTGGTCTACTCTGAATCCGAGATTGAACGGATTGCACGTGTAGCATTTACTATTGCTCAAAAACGCGACCGCAAGGTGTGTTCTGTCGACAAAGCGAACGTGCTTGAAGCGACGGAACTCTGGCGGGAAGTAGTGACAAAAGTGGCTGCAGATTACCCGAATGTCTCACTTCAGCACATGTACGTAGATAACGCCGCGATGCAACTGGTGCGGCAGCCGAAGCAGTTTGATGTCATTGTTACCACGAACATGTTTGGCGATATTCTGTCTGATCTGGCCTCCATGCTGACCGGTTCAATAGGCATGTTACCTTCTGCCTCGATCAATGAGACTGGCCAGGGGATCTATGAACCCATACATGGTTCTGCCCCGGATATTACCGGACAGAACAAGGCCAACCCGCTTGCTACTATTTTGTCTGCAGCGATGATGTTGCGTTATTCGCTCGATCAGCCGGAACAAGCGGCACGTATTGAAACTGCGGTGAAACGGGTATTGGCAGACGGCGTAAGAACAGCAGATATCGCTACACCAGGGATGCGCAGTGTCTCGACCTCCGGGATGGGTGATGCGGTTCTATCTGCACTCGATTAGTGACTGGTGACTGGTGATTGGTGATTAGTAAAACCAAACTATCACTATTCACCAATCACATTTATTTGGAATTATTTAACAGAGTGGTGAGGAGTTAATGAGTAAAAAATTCAATGTAGCAGTGGCCGGCGCCACCGGTGCCGTGGGTAAAACCATGTTATCCATACTGGCGCAACGGGAATTTCCTGTAGACAAAATCTATGCCCTGGCCAGCAGCCGGTCTGTGGGCAAGACCGTACAATTTGGTAACAAGGAGATCGTTGTCGAAGAACTTGAATCCTTTGATTTCAAGGATGTCCATATTGGCCTGTTTTCGGCCGGCGCCTCGGTGTCTGATATTCATGCCCCGCGTGCTGCAGCGGCCGGTTGTATTGTGGTCGACAATACTTCACGTTTCCGTTATGACGCTGATATCCCGCTGGTCGTGTCCGAGGTCAATCCACATGCAATCGCGCAATACAAAAACAGAGGCATTATCGCCAATCCGAACTGTTCCACCATGCAGTTGGTTGTGGCATTAAAACCGATTTACGATGCGGTGGGCATAGAGCGTATTAATGTTTGTACTTATCAGGCCGTGTCCGGCACCGGTATGAAGGCCATCGACGAACTGGCCCGGCAGACAGAGGCACTGCTGAATGGCAAACCGGTTGAGATAAAGGTTTATCCTAAACAGATCGCCTTTAATGTTTTGCCCCACATTGATGCTTTTCAGGATAATGGTTATACCAAGGAAGAGATGAAAATGGTGTGGGAGACACGCAAGATCCTTGAAGACGATACTATTCTGGTCAACCCTACGGCGGTGAGGGTTCCGGTGTTCTATGGCCATTCGGAGGCCGTGCACATCGAAACCAGGGACAAACTGGGCGCTGATCAGGCCAGAAAATTGCTTGAAAAGGCCAGCGGGGTGACTGTAGTTGACGAGCGTGACAATGGTGGATATCCGACAGCAGTGACCGAGGCCGCGGGACAGGATCCGGTCTTTGTTGGCCGGATCCGTGAAGATATCTCTCATCCCAGGGGCCTTAACCTGTGGGTGGTGTCCGATAATGTCCGTAAAGGGGCCGCATTAAATAGTGTTCAAATCGCTGAAATTTTGGTAAAAGACTACTTATAAACTATAGTTAAAGAGATATTGTAAAGAACATTCGCAGGTTTTTAATATAACCCGAATGGTGTGGTTTGGCCCAAAACTGGCCGAACTTTAATGCATGGCCATCAATTGAGTCGGGATATACCTGAAGCAATGTTTATAGTGGTGCAATTTCTAACTAATTGAAAATTAAAGTTTTACGGATGCAACATGAATAAAAAACTGTTGATTATAATTTTTGGGATGCTTTTATTTGCTGTCCACCCGGCAGCCTATGCCTTGGGTGTTTCAGAAATAAAGCTTAATTCGTCGTTAAATCAATCACTTGATGCAACAGTCGATATCCTCTCTGCCACGCTTGAGGAGTTGAATAGTTTGAATGTTTCCGTATCCAGATTGTCCGGACAGACTGCTGGTATGTATCACTGGCCAGAGTTAAAGATCGAACTTGTGCGTGTAGAAGACGGTAAAAGCTATCTGAAGTTAACCAGCAAGGATTCAGTCCGTGAACCTGTTCTGAATTTTTTACTGGAACTGAAATGGGCTACAGGCCACATAAAGCGTGAATATTCTTTGTTAATTAATCCGCAGTTATAAGAGTAGACGTTTCGGCCGGGGATTTAAGGAATGAGATTGAGACTGCAGTTATTTTTACTGATTACATTTGCACCTGCGCTGGTACACGCTTTGGGTCTGGGTAAGCTGGATCTTGACTCTGCCCTTAATGAACCCTTTGATGCCCGGATTGAACTGCTTTCACCCACAATAGAAGAACTTGACAGCCTGAATGTAAGACTGGCTGATGAGGCTGCATTCAGTCGTGCCGGTATCCCCAGATTAAATATCCTCAGAGTTCTGAATTTTGTTGTAAAAGAGACGGAATCAGGCGCTGATGTTATCCGTATCTACAGTAATGAGCCCATTCGTGAACCCTTCCTGAATTTCCTGCTGGAAGTGAGTTGGTCTAACGGCCGCCTGTACCGTGAATATACCGTGTTACTGGATCCACCTATCTATGCCAGCCCCGAAAAACAGAAAAGACTGGCACCGTCTGCTCCGGTAGAAAGCACAACCGGCGCTATTGTCAGGGATATTGAAGACAATCAGGTAGTTTATGCACCTGAATATAAACCAGGCAGAAGTGTTCCGTCTGCCGCGCCGACAGTATCCAGGCCCATCGCCTACGGTGGTGGGGATTATGGCCCCACTGTGACCGGAGATACCCTTTGGTCTATTGCCAGCGCAATGCGTCCGGACAGCTCTGTGAGTGTGCAGCAGATGATGTTTGCCCTGCTGCGGGCAAACCCCGAGGCCTTTATTAATGGCAATATCAATGGACTAAAACGTGGACATATCCTGAATTTACCGGACTCATCCGAGCTACGTTCACTCACAAGGGATGAGGCATTTGCACAAGCCCAACAGCAAAACAGATTATGGGAAGAGGCACGTGGAGCCCTGGCAACAGCTGTCACACCCAGACCAGAAACGGTGATCAGCGAGGAGCCTGCAATTCCGGAAACCACGGTCACTCCTGAAATTGCCCCGGTTGCTGTTCCTCCGGAAGGAGAACCGGAACTGCGCCTGGTCGCTCCGGCTGAAGCAGGTGAAGGTATAGCAGGAGTGACTGAGCCCAGTAGTGAACAACTCGCAAACGATCTGGCGCTGGTGAGTGAATCGCTTGAAGCGCTGACACTGGAAAACGCCGAACTCAAGGACAAACTTTCCGAAACAGAGGCCATCATTGATGACCTGAAGCGTCTGATTGTACTCAAGGAAAGTGAACTGGCGGCCCTGCAACAACAGATAGCGGCTGAAGAAGCAGCGAAAGCTGCTGCTGCAGAGGAACAAGCAGCAGTGGCAAAGGCACCAGAACCGGAAGAACCTGTGCAAGTAGCAGAAGTTGAAGAAGCACCTGTGGAAGAGCAGGAAGAGGAGACAGCTGTTGCTGGAGAGGCCGTTGAAACTGCGGTAGATACCGCTGCCACTTCATTTATCCCTCATGCCCTGGCGGGAATTATCGACATTATCAGGAGCAATCTCACCTATGTGGGTGCGGTTCTGGGAGGATTGCTACTGGTTATCCTGGGTATGGTTGTTGTCAAACGCCGTCAGAGTGAGACTGCAATAGAGATCCCGCAAAGTGCTTTCCCTGATTTCGATAATCTTGCAGATCAGCCAAAGGATTTCCATGCGGAAGATGCAACCGATCTCGGCACGGCGCTGGTTGATTCCGAGGCCATTACCATACTCCCCGGTTCAGAAGATGAAACAAGTGAGCTGGAATTTGAAAAACAGGATGCTACGCAGATTGTATCACCGCCGGTAGAAAAAAAGACGCCAGTCCCAGCCCCAGCCTCAGCCCCAGCACCTGAAGAGGAAGAAGATCCAATTACTGAGGTCAATTATTTCCTGGCTTATGAGCAATATGATCAGGCCGAAGAACTGGTCAGGAAAGTCATCGCAAAAGATCCTGATAATCTTGAAAATCATACCAAGTTACTCGAAGTATATTATGCAGCCAATAACAAAAAGGGATATGAGCAGGCTGCACGTGTTCTGCACGACAAGGTTCATGGGAAGGGGGACTACTGGAGTATGGCGGTAGCCATGTGGCAGGAAATTTCTCCAAACCGCGCATTATTTGCGGCATCAGCAGGTGATGAAGAAGACAAGGCTACAGTGACCAGTGGCGGAGGCATAGTCAATATTACCGGTGATGAAAGTGCCCCCGACTCAGGTCTGGATTTCGATCTGGATATGACCTCCGGTGCTGAAGAAGTTCCGGATATGGTTGCAGCGGATGAAAGTGAAGATGGAGACATACTGGATGTAACTGCTGCAATCGATATGGACGAAGAAGAAGTACTTGATGTGACTGAAGCGGCAGATATTGAAAGTGCCGGGGATGGCGTAGCCCCGGCAGAATCCAAGTCCGCAGATGATAACTCGCTCGATTTCTCATTTGACCTGGAAGAAGACAAAAAGCCGGAAGAACCCGCTGCGGACGCGCTGGACATCTCACAGGATGTATCGCAGGCAGAAAGTGAGATTGCAGTAGCCGATGACAACGCACTGGATTTCTCGTTTGACCTGGAGCAAGACGAAAAGAAGCATGAAGCTGCACCCGATGTTCTGGATACGTCATTTAATGTCACTGATGATGAAAAAACCGGAAAGGTCGATCTTCTTGATGTCACTTCAGGCATCAGTTTTGATAATGGAGATGAATCCCCGAAGATTGAAACCGGTACAAAAGAGCAGTCCGGCGATGATTTGCTTGATGTGACAAAGACCAGGAACTTTGAGCCGGATAGTGATGCAGATCTTCTTGATGTAACC
>MGYU01000083.1 GCA_001801885.1 Gammaproteobacteria bacterium RIFCSPLOWO2_12_47_11 | reverse complement strand
CCTGCGGTTCGGATTTCCATCAACCGGACCAACATTGGTCTGATCTGGGGAACTATCCACCCTTGCCCAAAGACTGCAAACCGGTATGGGAATACTTTTAGATCAACGTTTGATTAATTACAAATTCAACAACCCGTCATTCTGGCGAATGCGACCCACAGGATGTGGGAAATGTCGCGTGAGGACAGGAGTCCGTAGCGACCAGAATCCAGTAGACAATAGACAATTTATTTATCAGTGCTCCCTTTTTTTACTTGTTTATTCCGGCACCAGCCATTCACATCTTGCCGGTAAATGACTCCCGCGGTCCAGCACCGGCACCAGCCAGTGCAGAACTGCTTTTATCTGTTTATCGAATTTCCAGGGTGGGTTGATAATAACCATGCCTGTACCACTCAGTCGATTAGGTGCGGCATCAGGGATGACGCTGAATTCATGCAGATATATTTTTTTCATACCGGAATTGCGCAGATCATAATGAAATCGCGGTACCGGCTGTTTCTTTTGTACGGGGTACCACACCGCATAGACCCCGGCAGGCCATTTGTTCCAGGCATCGGTTAATACTTCCACTACACGATCAAATTCGCCCTTGACCTCATAAGCCGGATCGACCAATACCAGACCACGTTTTTCCAGTGGCGGCACCATGCCACCTAATCCCTCAAATCCGTCCCGGTGGTGCACGCTGACCTGAGGGTCATCTTTAAAATATTCTTTCAGTATAGGCGCTTCCGTGTTGTGCAATTCCATCAATATCATGCGGTCCTGCGACCGCAACATCCGCCGCGCTATTACCGGAGAACCCGGATAGTAACGCGGGCCGTTTTGATCTTTTTGCAAATCAGGATTTACTGTTTTGACCGCATCCAGATAAGCGGCTATCCATGACGGAAGTTTGTTTAATCCCCATAAACGGCCGATGCCAGTCTCATATTCCCGGTTTTTTTGTGCAAAATCAGATCGCAAATCATAATTTGCCGCTCCTGCATGGGTATCAATATAGCAGAATGGTGTGTCTTTTTTTTTCAGCGATTCAAGCAACAACATTAACGTGATGTGTTTATGTACATCAATAAAATTGCCTGCATGGAAACCGTGACGGTAACTTAACATGTTTGTATCCCGTGAAGCGTATCCCGTGTCTCGTCCTGTATTTCACGAGATATTTTTCACTGTTAATTATGGGTATTCGTTATATTTCTTCGAAAGACCACGTACCTGATCTACGGGATATTTTTCTGAATTATTCTGCAGCTTTGCCAACGCCGCCCGGTACAAGTCAACATCCAGCTTGTCGGCGATCCGCACGAGGTAAATCAATATATCGGCAAGCTCAGCTTCTACTTCTGTCTTTTTATCATCCGTCAGGGACTGGCTTTGCTCCAGTGTGATCCACTGGAAATGTTCGACCAGTTCCGCAGCTTCTACGATGAGTGCCATCGCCAGGTTCTTGGGCGAATGATACTGGTCCCAGTCCCGTTCTTCGGCAAACCGGCGGAGCCGTTCTTTCAAATCCTGTAATTGATCAATCATGGTTGAATATTACGCCATTTTCGGAAACATTATAAAAGACTATTCATCACCCTGCCGGAACCGCCCGGATATGTCATTTGTACGAGATATTTGTGCCTGGGCATTTATAATAGTGCTCATGAGTATCATTATAGGTCCGGTTGAAATTTCCGTTTGTACGGCAGACCAGCATCCTTACACGGTTGATGCCATTGTCGAGGAACAGGATACAAATCTGCTTCTTGATACAAAACCGGTTATTCAGGATACACAGGAAAGTTACCGTTCGCTGATCAAAAAAATGAACCGGCAAAAACCGCTGATGCCTGGTCAGATTATTACTAAAAATACAATACCGGCAAGGCTGATTGCAATCCTCTACGATGTTGAACGGACACCCATTTGCAGCGAGGCGATTCTGACTACAGTCATAAATATTCTTCTGGATGAATTGAACAGACACAAACTTAAATCAGTTGCCATGCCGCTGCTGGGCAGCACCCATGGCAAGATAGCTGAACAAGTCTTTATTAAACTGCTGCAACAATCACTGATAAACAAGAACCCGGCTTATCCGGAAAAAATAGTGCTGATGGTACCGCCCGGCAAGCTTGGTTATATTAAGGGAGCCATTGGGGATTACAAAAACGAATAAACTCTTACTGCAAACTTGCAGCGATTTTCCGTGGCTTCATGTTAAAAATCTTCCTGAATGAACGTCTTGTGCGTTTGAGCAGTTTATTGATTTCCCTGTCAGCAGCCATCCCGGCAATATTTATATCATTCGCGCAGTCTGCCGCGCCGGGCATGCGCTGGAGTCTGTTCTTGACGAACACGAGATCATGTATCTTGCCCAGCCCCTTTCCGAGCATATCCAGTTGCTGACGTATTTTCTTATAATCATCAGCATACAAGACTTCGACGAATTCCAACTGGTAGTAAAAATACTTCACCCATTTCCGGAGTCTGTGCAGGGCAGCAAATGTCCCCTCGGGAGAACAGGCCTGTAATCCACATTTCAATGCATGCTTATAAGTCCTTTGCAGACCTTTCCTGATGACTTCATCAGAATACGATAACAGGGTTTTGCGTTTCAACATCTCCAGCACGTTCCTGTCCAGTGGGTTGATTGCTTTCCAGTCAAATAAATATCCGCAAGAACCAGATTGCACATATGAATCTATCCTGCTGATGGAGGCCTGTGCATCCTTGTTTTTTGTCTTGTCTTTCAACCAACCCAGCGTCACCGGGATGATCTGCTCATCCCGGTTTACAGATAACTGTTTTGCCATATCGCGCAGACCGTGATCTATTATCTGCCATTCCCGTTCACCTGGACGGTCGCGGACAAGCCTTATCCAGCCCCGCAGCCTTTTGATGTCCACCCGAATGCGGTGAATATTCTTTTCTGTGTCTTCCGGCCGGTTTAAACAATGGTCCAGGTCATCTATAACGTCGATGACACCGCGGGTTATTTCGACGGAGGGATGAATATATATTTCGTGACGATTCATTGCATGGTCCAATTGCTACCGGTGCTAGTAGTTTTTTATATACTCAATCAGTTCGTCTATGCCTGCCTGTACAAGATCCTTGTTGATAGTACGGCTTACCAGCCTGTCAATGGTTATATCCAGTTCATTCCGCAACATACCCAGAAATCTCGGGGATGCTATCAGGATCAGCTCTTCGTACTGTAACTGGTTGTGCAATGCCTTGAGGTGTTTGCCCAACTCATTCGCGAAAGATTGTTCTGCATGATCTTTCGGAAACGTCCGGGGCTGTAATGATCCCTTCTGATTGGCAGAACGTACGGGTGGATCAGCGCCAAGTTCCTTGTTTCTCAGTCTTGATTCCGGATGGATAAATCCCTCTGTTTCCGTCATATCGGTCAGTTTTTGTTCAGTTTTGAATATCCGCGCCCGGGCCGCGTCGGCGACAACAATCAGTGCATTCATTTTAGACAACCTCTATAAATTCATAATCAATATGCCACAACAAAAGCCGGTTTTATTGATTAACATCAAATTAATTGTAAGTAAGCCTGCTTTATTACCTGATGCAGTGATTCCTGTTGTTGTCGCTAATATGCTTATAAATAACATTAAAACACAAAAATATCAGTATGCAGATTGTAAATTTTACTGCCATTGAACTTCTGATGACGTTCAGATTTAATGAAAGACCGAACATTTCTTGATCTGGGTCAAATATTGGATCATATATATCGATAGAATGAAATACGAACCTGCCCGTCAGGCAGGCAATATAGAACACAAGCAACAACGATTGGTGAGGAAACCGGTAATCAAATTTAAATTATGAAATATATATTCCCTGTTCTGGTGTTATTAGCCAGTATCACTGCGTGCGACAGTGATATTGATACAGAAAATACAGATATAGGTTCTGTGCAGGAAAAACATACGCTGCACGCCATATCGAGTGAAAAATTACGTGTAATCATGCAGGACATGTATTCATCCGCCTATAAAAGTGGAGTACCTGACCTGCAAGATGGCAAAATGAGTGAAGAAAAAATGGCAGATCTTATTGAAGCGGTGGAAGAACTGCTTTTCCATGCGGAATTGTTATCAACCGGACAGCCATCAGTAAAACTGAATGAAACTGAACTGGCAACCTTCAGGGCCATGGCCGGACAACTTTATACTGAGGCGCTGAATCTTCAGCAATTGACAGAATATTATGATTACCATGCTATCGAACCGGCCTATGAGCGATTAAACCAGACGTGCATTGCCTGTCACAACCTGTTTCGCAACAAGTAGATATTCGGCTTAGGTATAAGTAACTGAACTTGATCGTTTGTTTTGCACCAAATAATAATTTTCTGATGTGTTAATTCCTCGCTTCTGTCTGCTTCAGAAACTCCGCTTCTTTTGAATCTGAAAACCGGTTGCGTAATAATAATGCATAACTGGACACTGCATTTTTGTCTCCCAGTTCCTGCTCTATTCGTATGCCGAGCCACAAGCTTCTTGAAGTATGTTTGTTGTCATCAAGATAACGCTGCAGAAATCCACGTGCCGGTAAATAATCACCTCGGTTATATGAAAGCTCAGCCATCTGGAAAAGTGCCGGAGCGACCCTGGGATTTCTGTCCAGGGCCTGCTTGAAATATTCTTCTGCCAAATCCGGGCGATCATTGTTCAGTGCACAGGTGCCTGCATTGGTGATGGCAATTTCCGGCGTCTGATATAAAGGATTACTGGCAGACTCCATAAAGGCTTCCACTGCCTGATCGAAACGGCCAATCTGGCAAAGAAATTGTCCGTAGTTGTTCAAAGCGGCGGAATCCATCGGATCGAGTTTGATGGCATGTTGATAATATTTCTCCGCTTCTGCATTTTCACCCAGACGTTGGTAAAGTACGCCCAGGGTATTATAAGTCGGTGCGTAGCTGGGTTGGGCTATCCTGGCCCGGTTCAGTTTATCCAGGGCCAGTTGATATTGTCCCTGTTGCATGTATGCAATACCGAGATTGAGATTGGCTTCTGCAATCGCCTGACGGTCATAGCTCTGGCTGGAACGAGTTATACCGGCAGGGCTTGGAGTATAATTTTCATCAGCATTTGCTACCGAACGTACAACCGTCGAACCCACCATGCCCATCACAGCCATGGGGCTACATGCTGCCAGTTGCAGGATGTAAACCAGTATTAATGTCAGTCTGAAATAACGCATAATTGCCTGTAATTATAGCTACTCACTGCATGGATAAATACGGGACAAAATCATTGCCGCTGCATAATCCGCATTCTCCATGTGTAAACCGGGTTGTTCCTTCAAGCCTCTGACCACAATCCGGGCCAGTGATTCAACCGGCACTGAATCCGGCAGACACACTCTGGGCATTTCTTTTGTTTTTCCATAATCACAATCACAGGGTGTTACATACCAGATACAGACATCTCCCTTTATACCCTGAAAACCATTTTGCAATGAATGTTCGCAAGCGTCCAGCAAGTCAACAGCAGAGGGGGCTGCTGACAGGGGACTAATAAAAATTAAAAGTATCAACCCGAAACAGGCAGCGACGGGCAATGTTTCATTGGTATAAATTTCATATTTCATCTCTATTTCCATCGTTGGCTGCGTAGCGGATAAACCCGTAATCAGTGATTACCGGTCCAGAAATACTTCAATCACCTTCTGCATACCTTTCACGACATAAACCATTTTTATATAATCCACTTTATCAGGGGTGTCATGCGCAGAATGATAATCAGGATAACGGAACGGTGCGGTGTCCGTGACCATGATCGCGGGATAACCCTGTTTCCAGAACGACCAGTGATCTGACCAGCCTATGCCCGGAACAAATGAAGGCGCGGCGATACCTTCTGATGGAAATGTCGCATGTTCCCTGAACAATTGAATAGCACGGGTCACCAGAGGACGTGAACCAAGATTTCCTACAAATGCGATAAAGTTTCCCCGGTCCGGATAAAAGAAACCAAGCGACGGAGGATAATGCTGGCTGCTGTATTTATCTGAATAATAGCCGATTGTCTCCAGTGAAAACATGGCAATAATCTTTTCTTTATGTGCAGCTGTTCTTTTTGCGTAATGATAACTGCCCATATTGATGGTCATAAAATTCGGCGGCTCCTCATTCGTAAACGCAACAAACCTGACTGTTCGTGGAAACTGCCGGTCCCTGAGCAAGTCAGCAAGTTCCAGCATTGCAGCTACACCGGTCCCGTTATCATTCGCGCCGGGCGAACCGATCACAGCATCATAATGCGCACCGATAACAATAATCTCTTCGGGTCTGGTGGTACCGGTTGATTGTGTTGCAATATTGGCAAATGTATCGCCTGAAATTTGATATTCCTGAAATGAAACCGGGTAACCCGACGCCTGAAACCGCTCTGTTATATACTGTTTTGCGGATATCAGTCCCTGCTTTTCAATATAGTTCCTGCCAGCCGGATTACTGCACAACATACTGACATGGGATTCCAGCCTTTCTGCCATAGCGCGATCTGCATCATCCAGTGATGGCAATGCGCCCTGATAGGAAACACCCGGCATATAGATCATATAAGTGAAAAACGCGGCAATAACCAGGACAAGAATTAAATAAAAAATCATCCTGTTCTTCACTTTTTATACTACATACCTGAGGGTCCGGTATCGGGGTTGAGCTCAAACTTCCAGCAAGGAACCTTTTGAGCCCATTGCTGACACCGTACCGGTAAGCAAGGCAATATTGTGACTGGTTTTATTCACTGCCGTCCAAGTGTCGTCAATGCCTGTCTGAACTTCAGGAGTTTTGCCTTGATCTTCGCAGCATTCTCCGGACCGATACGGATCAAAATCTTCTGCCCGGCGGAAAGCGACTCCAGTTTTGGATCAGCAAATGTGTAATAAACCTTGGGTTGATCCAGTTTGATTGGTTTGCGTACATCCGGAGTTGAGAGCACATGGTCAATCACTTCAACAAAGCGATCATTAAAATACCGGTTCGGATAACCCAGTTCTTCATACGCAGACTGGAATACATGGTAATGTTTTACGTAAAAAGTAACGAACCTTTGCACATCAGCAGCCTCGGCAAACTGGACAAATTTCGTGTACCGGTCATAGTTCTTTGGATCAAGATATTGACTGTCCTCTGCTTCCCTTTGCACCACGAATTTCCCGGCAGGTGGTTGCGTGAAGGCAAATTTCTGCGGTAATTTCGATCCTGTCATATTATCGATTGTCACTACAAAATGATTGATCAGGGCCTCCGTCAGGAACAATTGTCCATACTCCCGCCAGTCAAACAAAAAAGTAAATTGTTCCTCCACTGGAAGTTCTGGCACTGCCGGTTCCGGTGGCGTCTTCTCAATCTCCTCGACCGGTACAGCGGGCCCGGCGGACGGTATTTCAGCCGGAACTGGTTCAACCGGGGCCACCGGTACCGGAAATTGGATTTTAGGCGGTCCTACCTGTTCCGGTAATTGCGGTTCGATGACGACGGCAGGTTCTGCCTGTTGCGGCTCTTCGCTTCTCAACCAGAAATACAAGGCCACTACAATTGCCAGAACGATAAAAACTGCAGGTATCCAGGAAATTATTTCTTCGATTTGCCAGTTATCAGGTCTTTTCATGTGTATGAATTAAATGGGTTTGGATATTAGATTTAATAGAATAAAAAACCGGTTATTGGTTCAGAATATTTGCATAAAGAATACACCCATAAAATGATAAATCAAAAAACCCCGTCATTCCCCTGAATTACGGGCACAAAAAAACCCCGCTTTGGGCGGGGCTTTTGACCAGTCTTATATGGTCTGGTTTATTGTGCAACGACGTTGGTTGCACTCGGACCTTTAGGGCCTTTCTCGACATCATAAGTCACTTGCTGTCCTTCAGACAGAGATTTAAAACCTTCAGCCTTGATTGCACTGTGATGAACAAACACATCAGTGCTGCCATCTGACGGTGTGATAAATCCAAAACCTTTACTGTCGTTAAACCACTTTACTGTACCTGTAGCCATTACGGTTACCTCATAATTAATTAATAGAACAATGTATTAGCACGCATATTGTTGACGAAGAATCGCGGCAAGGTCTGCTGTTACACACTGCGAGGAGCTACCGGAACCGCTACAAAAACCGCTAATTCCGGCACCCTATACCATTTTTTCACGGGATGCTATCTTTTTTTATACATTCTGGACGTATGCATACCCATGATTACGCTCGTTTTATCCGATTTAAGGGGGAGATATCAATCGCACTGAACAGCGGATACACACTGATCCAGTCATCGGCCTGCACCATACAGGAAAAATCCGCCGGCTCCCCATTGACCAGGACCAGATCCACCTCCGTGTGTGGAATATTCAATAATTCAATTATTTCCATAACCGTAGATCCCTGACACTGCAGCAGCCTGAATCTGCGCTGCCTTAAAAAAACAGGCAGAAATTCGTTTAATTCCGCATAAAATCTGTAGCTGGCCGTTATCATCAATATATGAAGCAGATAAACTGTAATATTCCTAAAATCAAATTGTCATGAATATTATTATAGATGCTCAAAACTCATTACAGCACTGAAGGACATAAAAATGCGCTATCTCACCATTCCTTTTCTGGCTTTAACCCCTCTTAAGGAACATGTCATAAAAGGCACACCCGGATTATTTGTCTTCAGCTCAGTCACTTTTATTTATTGAACAGCCACTGTCCTTCATCAATTTTCATCAGAAACTGATACGCCTCCTGGAAATGGCTTGTTTGCCAGGCCAGATACTCCATCTGCTTCAAAAAAAGATCCTTTTTATCCCGTGTTGAAGTCGCCCACCAGGAAGACAACCACGGTGGCTCATAACCCGGTTTAAACAAGCTGTAAAACCTTCTCCAGCACCAGGGTCTGGGACAAACTTTGCCTGTCCTGTCCAGGTGTGCCTGAAAAGCGGCCAGCATTCGGGGGATATTATCGCCGCCGGTATTTTCATCGAATGATCTGCAACCTCTGTTATCACCAGAGGCCATGATTTCGAGATGCATTACAAACTACCCTCATAATTATATTGAAAGGCCGATAATGCAGTAGAACTGTGGCTAAATTATGGCGAAGGGGTGGAAATTCGGGGATGCTTACACGACGAGATACACATTGGATTATCTGCTACCCTTACATTATCCATCAGACATACTTTGAGTGACCTACATGACCGAATATAACCGCGAAACCGGGATCCTGACTTTGACGCTCAACGAGGCACACAGTTTCCACAGTACGTCAGACCGCATGCCTGAAACAGCGCCCCCGATGGAATTCTATGCAGAAAAATTACGAAAGTTTGGTTATGAAGTCACTCATATTTCAGCAGACAAACTCGAGGTCAAGGCACCTGAAAATGAAATCTGGGAACTCTTAAGCGGTCAGCACATTTATTTGTAAATCATGCAAGTACAATAAATTCACGTTTTCCAACCTGATCCGGTTAATCAAATCAATCTTCTACGTTAACCCGATGAAAACCTGTACGCCGGGAATCAGTGGCCGTGCTCGACCAACTGGCGATCGTAAGTAGTGATGTGACCGACGATCCATGCCTGTACGAGATGTGCAAAATTGTCGACATCTTCATAAGTAAAGTCCTCTTTGAAATCTGCAACGATACCGGTGACTTCATCAAGGAACCTGTCATGCTCTGCCTTGTGACCGGCATAATGGGGATTTTTCATTTCGCGCATGGTGTTCTCTTCCAGTGCGAAATGCGCGGCCAGCCTTGCGTGCAGCCGGCCAAGACAGACGGCCACGGTTTCAAAGTCTGCCTTATGGGAACACTGCTCGTAGATCTCGTTTACACAATCAAAAAGATCCCGGTGCTCAAAATCGAGTTCATTCATGCCCAGCAGGTATTCATCTTTCCACTCTAAAAGGGTCATCTTTCGCTCCGCCTCACGGGATTGAAGTACTTCGTTTGCTGTTATCCAGTATGCATTATGAAGGCTGGATCAACCCTGTTCGCATACAATAATTTAGGCAATGCTGCCGCAGGAGTGGCCGCCTGACTTCTGTAATTTAATCCGTGTCTTCGTGAAAGATTAAGCCTTCCTTTACTGCCTCATGGTGTTCTTCATCCATCAGGACTTCACCATTCTCACTACCACAGACAGGACAAGTCTCTCTTTGATCCGTATCGATATGTACTGTCTTGTGACAATCATGACATTGAAAATATGGCATAGTATAAGTTTAGGTCAGATTACATATAACTGCATCCTGGTTGATTGAATTTTGAATAATCAGTTACACGAGATCGGCAATATCGTTTGCCGTTATATTGCTTTCTTCCAGCGGTGGTTCGGTATCCAGGGTTTTGCCCGATGTCAGCCTGATAAATATTTCCTGTGATGGTCTGGGTTCTTCATTTTCAGGCGGTGTTTTGCGTACATAACTGCCATCCGGTTGCATGTACCAGGCCGTTATATTGTCGTTTTCATACACCGATAATATGTTCTCGAGTTCATCCTTGATGACAGGATCAGTTACCGACATGATGGTCTCCATGCGTGAATCGAGGTTACGACGCATCCAGTCTGCGGAACCGATAAAGTATTCCGGCTTGCCGTCGTTCTCGAAGCGGTATATCCGGCTGTGTTCCAGGAAACGGTCGAGTATGCTGAATACCGTGATGGAATCTGACAGGCCCGGAACACCGGCACGCAGACAACACAACCCGCGGATATTGAGACTGATCGGCACGCCTGCATGACTGGCCTTGTAAAGTTCCTGGATAATCAGTGGGTCCTGTAATTGGTTCATTTTGGTTTTGATCCCGCATGGACGTCCGGCCCGTGCATGTTTTGCTTCGCGCTGAATCAGTTCAGTAAAACGTTCCCGCATATTATGCGGTGCCACCAGCAGGTGGCCATAATCCGGAACCTGTATGGAGCCGGTTAATTCATTAAATACCGCCGCCACATCTTCACTCAACTCAGGATCGCAACTGAGTATACCCAGATCCTCATACAGGCGGGCCGTACCGGAATGGTAATTGCCCGTGGCAACGTGCACATAGCGGCGAATACCATCTCCTTCTTCGCGCACTACCATACCGAGTTTGACATGGGTCTTGAGCCGTTCCATTCCGTAAATAACATGGGCACCGGCCTTTTCCAGTGTTTCACCCCAGGCTATATTGGGTGCCTCATCAAACCGGGCCGTAATTTCCACCAGTACCGCCACCTGTTTGCCACGCCGTGCCGCTTCGATCATCGTCTGAATGATCGATGACTGGCTGCTGGTCCGATAGATGGTCAGTTTGATCGCCAGAACTTTCGGATCGCGTGCGGCAGATTGCAGGAAACGCAGTACGGAAGTATCAAAATTATGATAGGGATGATGCAGCAGGATATTCCCGCGGCGGATTTCATCAAAAAATGCTGCTGTATCATGCGTATCCATTTTTTTCAGGCGCGGGTGCGTCACCGGTTTATGTGGTGGATCGCGTAATTCCGGATGGCCTTCCGGTTGATATGTGACGAGATCGTTCAACCCCATAATGCTATGCCATACTTCGATATCGTCAGGATCAGCATTGAGCTGTTCAATCAGCCAATGCTGTATGTCTTTCGGCATGTTTGCACTCACCTGTATGCGCACCACACCGGCAAACTTGCGTGCAGTCAGTTCCTTGGTCACCATGCCAATGATACTGCCAGGTAACAGATCAGGTTCTTCTTCTTCAGTCAGCGGTATCCGTTCCCAGGGATCATCCTTGGCACCACGGGTCAGACGAAACACATAACATTCAATCTTTTTGGTGGCGGGAAACAACAGATCGAGATTGGCGGCTATCACCTGTTCCAATGGCACAAAACCGCGCCTTGGGACCTCGACCCAGCGCGGCCGGTTCGGAGGCACCTTGATACGGACAAACCGGGATTTCTTATGGCCGCTGTCCTTTATGCATATTGCCAGGTTAATTCCAAGATTACTGATAAACGGGAAGGGATGCCCGGCATCAACGGCCAGCGGTGTCAGGATGGGTTCTACCGAATCGCGGAAATACTGGCGCATGCGTGATCGGTCAATATCATTGAGCTGATCATAATTCAGGATGGGTATACCGGCCTTGACCAATGCAGGGCGCAATTCATCTTCTACCAACCGGCATATCCTGACACTTTGCCGATGCAGTTCCTTACGGCACAGTTCCAACTCTTCCTCCGGCGTGTGACCATCGGAAGATATACGTTTATTTTTCTTTTCGATACGCCGGCGCAGTCCGCCAATCCGCTTCATGGCGAACTCGTCATAGAGCATGCCCATGATGCCGGCAAATTTGATCCGCTCCAGCAACGGCGTATCCGGATCCTCGGCCAATGCCAGTACCCGCAGGGCAAAGGAGAGCCAGCTTAACTCACGGTTGATATAGGATTCAGGTGCACCGATTTCAATAGTTTTTTTTGGTGCCATAGTCCTCTTGTCCAAAGAGAAATTTTTAACCTTAACAGTTGAAGTATAAACTATTTGGCATCATGGTTTTTGATCGAAATCATGAAAATGGAAAATCTCCCCCGCCGCTTTCAGGACAGCCTGTGGCCCTTTAGTGGCATGTCCCGGCAGCATAAATCCCTTACCACATCACCAGCTTCAGTCCGTAAAAGAATATGATGGCCAGACTCGCTCCCGCCGGGATAGTTACGACCCAGGAAACAACGACATCCCTGACGGTAATCAGATTTACGGCACTGATACCGCGGGCCAGTCCGACGCCGAGAACTGCACCGACGAGTGTGTGCGTGGTTGAGATAGGCAGTCCCAGTTTGGAGGCAAGAACAATCGTTGTCGCAGCACCAATCTCGGCACTGAAACCCCGGGTGGGTGTTAACTGGGTAATATTACGGCCAACCGTCTCTATGACCCGCCAACCCCAGGTTGCCAGTCCTATGGCAATACCTAACCCTCCCAATGCCAGTACCCACAGCGGGACCGGTGTTTTAGCGGCGATACTTTCT
>MGYU01000082.1 GCA_001801885.1 Gammaproteobacteria bacterium RIFCSPLOWO2_12_47_11 | reverse complement strand
GAATCCTTGCCGACCGGCTTGCCCAATGATGTGGTCTTGTTGGGATCCACCAGGATGTCGCTGTCCGGACCCATGCTGAAACCACGCCAGGCCAGTTTGCCATCCTTCGCATAGAAAGCGGCTATCCAGCAACGTACGCCGAACTCGGCACCGGAACAACCGCTGAATACCTTGTCCTTGATTGGATGCGGGGCATTGGTGGTGGTATCGCCAGCAGCCGGACCATAACCGATGTCACGGCCGTTTTCTGCCTTCCACTTCACGCTACCGTCTTTGGCACTCAGCGCAACCAGCGTAGTATCTGCCTGTTGCAGATAGATCTGGCCCATGCTGTAACCGAGACCACGGTTTACGATGTCACAACACATGACGGGGACTGTTTCAGCCTCGTCCTGTTGTGGCTCGTAATACCAGGTTATATCCAGAGTATCCAGATTAACAGCGAAGACATCATTCGGGAATGATGAGTGAATATACAGGTGGTCTGAACCTAAACCGGTTGCACTACCCGGCAGGACCAGTGGTCCACCTTCATGACCCTGCAGACGTCCGGTTGAGAACGTCCATGCTGCAACAACGCTACTAGCGTTCTGGTTAGTGATTTGTTTCAATTCACTATAACGCCAGTTGTTGTAGTTGCCGCCAGGATAAGCCCAATAGTTCGGATTTTCCGTCAGCTTGCGAACTTCATCGTTCGCAAATGACGGCACCGAAACCATTACGGCCAGAGCGGCTATTAGCCATTTACTTAATGATAATTTACTCATGACCTCCTCCTCTATTATTAGTTGATCATGTGTTTGATCTCTTCTACTTATGGAAACCCACTGAAGCCTCGAGATCAAAAAGCCGCAGAGAGTTTGAAACTGAATTTGAATAAATGTAATCAGGTGAAACAGGAATATTATTTATCAAGGCGAACGTCCGTGCGCTGAGTGGAAAAACGGATTCAGAATATCGTTTGCTTAGTTTATTCATTTATTATTCTTTAAAATATATCGCCTGATATATCGCTAGAGTTGTTATTCCCTTACTAAATTCATTAGTAACATTATAGTAACAATTAGTTAAGCTTAAATTGTGACCAGGGATGTACTCGGATTCTGGCACAAGATTATATCCGTAATCAGGGTGACTTCAAACATATTTATCACTTTGAAAGAAGTAGAAATTTCACCCGCTTCCGTGAAGATATTAATTATGTTCTGAAACATTATGTCAAATTTTAGGCAATTCAATCTCCACACGCAAGTTCAGTCCCCAAACACAGGATAATGGCAGTATTATTTTAGTATAATAAATTATTATTTATCAGTTGATTATATGGCATATATAACGTTATTTAGATGATATTTATGCTGTAACTTACAAAAATTACGGATCTGTTCATACGCATGCCCTCTTTGAACAGTCTTTAATTTTGTATTGAACCCAAAAGACATTTTATTCTCTTAATAGTAAGTGAATATGTAATGCTATGGCAGTAAAATATTGACATATCATAATACTATTATATGTTTTTATATGTTAATGTTACGTTACCAGTCAGTTCCTGGTTCCTGAGGGAGGTAATTATGATTAGGTTGTATTTCAATTACAGGATATTCAATCACCTGCTAACAGCTATATTTCTGGCCATTTTTACAACAGTAACACTCGCGGATGTTGCCCCTGCTGATTTCCGGGAACAACTGTCAGACAAGGTCTGGCTTGAGAACCTGAAACCAGCCAATTTTCAGGACAGGGAAATCATTGAAGGCACCGGCCAGGACATAATCGAAATCAAGGCCCCTTATGCCGCAGAAGACGCAACGATTGTCCCTATTTCTCTACACACAAAAATTCCACAAACCGTGAATTATTACATTAAGAAGATCCATATTTTTGTGGACAAGAATCCACTGCCCCTGGTGGGAATCTTTGAATTTACCCCGCATAGCGGCAAGGCCGATCTGGCGATGCGTATACGTGTCGATGATTTCAGTTACGTGAGGGCCATTGCCGAAATGAATACAGGTGAACTGTATATGACCAAGAGTTTTGTGCGTGCAAAAGGCGCCTGTTCAGCGCCTCCTCCTGCCAGCATGGGCGAATCAATGAAACTACTTGGATCAATGAAGATGAACACGATAGGTGATGTTGAGTTCGGCAAACCAAACCTTATGCAACTTAAAATACGTCATCCGAATATCACCGGTATGGCACCGTTGAAGATAGGTTCGCGAGTGATACCACCACCGCATTTTGTTAAAGAACTGGAAATTGATTTTAATGGTGAACTTGTCCTCAAGGCTTTGCTAACCTTTGGTATCAGTATGGACCCGGCCTTCCGGTTTTATTTTGTCCCTGACAAGGCGGGCATAATGACTGTCAAGGGTATTGACACCAAAAACAATAACTTCAGTTCAACCCATGAAATAAAAACACAATCATAAACCAGCATATCTCGCTGATAAAAAAAGGGCGATTATTAATAATCGCCTTTTTTTGTTTTTTGTAAATTCTTCAATTCATTATTCAATCATTTTTCTTAGTGATAATTTCTCATTGAATGCGTGCTTGCGAAATCATGAAATTGTTGTATTTATTGTTTTATTGGATTCAGCTAATCCCGGAAGTTACATTATCTTTCAAAAATGGATGAAGTATCTCCATCAAACGATGAATACTGCCGCGGTTAACCTCAACCAGTTTTCTGCCTTTTTCACCGGCATCATGACGCAATTTCTTGTCTGCGAGCAGTAGATTAACCCGTTGTGCCAGTTCTTCGACATCCACTACTGTCCATGCGGCCCCACAAAGTTGCAACATTGTGGAAATTTCGGAAAAATTATGATCGTTCGGGCCGGTAATCACCGGTACACCCAGACATGCAGGCTCCAGCATATTATGCCCACCGTGAGGAATCAGACTGCCGCCAACGAATGCCAGATCTGAAGCTGCATAATATTCAGGTAATTCTCCCAGTGTATCGAGAAGATAGACCTTTACTTGATCATCGACTATTTGTCCCTGGCTTTTCCTGACCGTGATAAAGCCTGATTTGATTGATAAGTCAGTAATTGTATTTGAACGCTCCGGATGTCGCGGGGCGATGATTAAAAGACAATCCGGATGCTGTTGCAATATACTGCCAAAAGCAGAAAGGATTATTTGTTCTTCACCTGCATGAGTACTGGCTGCAATCCAGACAGGCCGGTTATGAAATATATTCTGGCGCAATAACAAACCCTTTTTATTAATATCTTCTGGAAATTCAATATCAAATTTGATGCTCCCCGATACTTTAACCCTGCTCTTGTCGGCGCCCAGGGCAACGATGCGATCCGCATCTGCCTGTCCTTGTGTAATAACAAACGAAACATTCGATAATGTATCACGTGCCAATCCGGACAGACGCTTATATCCCGCAAAAGAATTTTCCGACATTCTCGCATTTGCAATAACAACAGGAATGTTGTTTATCCTGCAGTTATAAAACAGGTTAGGCCAGATCTCGGTTTCCATGACAATCAATAAAACCGGTTTTATCTGTAAGATGAAACGATGCACAGCATTGGGCAGATCATAGGGTATAAAGTAATGGAAAACTCTATTACCAAAATGATTATGAACCGCATCTGCCCCCGTCGGTGTCATGGTTGTTATCAGTAACTGATAATGCGGATAAGACTTGATAATCCGGTCGACCAGGGGTTTGGTAGCATGGACTTCTCCTACCGATACGGCATGTATCCAGATGACCGGTGAACTGCTGTCCAGTCTTCGAACATAACCAAAACGTTCCTGCAGGCGTTTACGATATGCCGGATTGCGCAATGACATAAAAAACAGGCGCAACACCACAAAAGGCGTCAATACGTAGAGAACCGCAGAATATAACAATCGTAAATGAGATTGCTTGTTATCAATTTTGTTAATCAATTATTCAGCCAATTCAGATATTGATTGATTCCCTCTTCCAACGTTTTAAATCCCTGTTGATAACCGGCATTTCTTAGCGAACTGATATCTGCCTCGGTAAAATTTTGATAGCTGTTTTTAAGATTTTCAGGAAAATCAATATATTCTATCTTGCCTTTACCATGCCATTTGATCACAGTCCTGGCAATTTCATTGAAACTCCGGCTCTTGCCGGTACCCACATTATATATACCTGGCGCTCCTGGTTGCTGAAAAAACCAGAGATTCACTGCCACCACATCATCCACATGAATGAAGTCACGGCGCTGTTCTCCATCAGCATAATGACCACTGCCACGGAAAATTTTTACTTCTCCGGATGACAATAACTGCCGGTTAAGATGATAGATCACGCTGGCCATGGATTGTTTATGTGCTTCCCTTGGGCCATACACGTTAAAATACCGCAATCCAACAACCTGGCTGTTTGTATTTTTTGCGATCCTGCGTACGTAGCTATCAAACAGATATTTTGAATACCCGTAAACATTGACCGGAGACTCGTTCCTCTCAACTTCCTTGAATTTTTCATTTACCCCGTATACGGAACCACTGGATGCATAGATAAACGGAATTGTATTTTCAAGGCAAAAATGCAGTAGCTGTTTCGAATATTCATAGTTGTTCTGCATCATATAACGCCCATTCCACTCAGTCGTGGTGGAACAAGCACCCTGATGAAATACCATATCAACCTTTTCCCTGAATGATTCTTTCTTCAATAGTGCTGTCGTTAATTGTTCTATATCCCAATAATCCATGATCCGGCAATCCACCAGATTCCTGAATTTGGTGCCATCAGTCAGATCGTCTATAACCAGGATATCATCCCGGCCAATGGTATTCAGGCCAAGCACAAGATTACTGCCTATAAATCCAGCACCACCGGTGACAATAATCATTAGCTGGATTTTCCACTTGATTTTGCAGCATCAAGAATTTGAGATGTAGAACATCCTCCCAATAACGGTATGATTTCTACTCTTCCTCCATTCTCCAGAACAGCTTTGGCGCCGGCAATCTGGTCGGGTCGATAGTCCCCACCCTTTACCAGGATATCCGGATTAATTTCAGTAATAAGATGTTCGGGAGTATCTTCCGTGAAGGGGATGACCCAATCAACCGGTTTAAGCGCATTTAATACCGTCATTCGATGTTCAAGCGGATTAACCGGTCTTCCCTTGCCTTTCAGCCGGCTCACAGAATCATCATCGTTAATCGCCACGATAAGATAATCACCCAGTTGTCTGGCCCGTTGCAAATAACTCACATGACCGGCATGCAGGATGTCAAAACAACCGTTGGTCATAACAATTTTTTCACCTTTGGCCTGGATATGTTTCACGATATCCGCCAATTCTGATTTACCGACTATCCCCGTTTTTCCCCTGTTTACAGCAGCGATAAAATCATTAAGTTCGTCCACAGTGACACTTGCGGCACCAAGCTTGGCAACGACGAGACCCGCAGCACGATTTGCGAATTCTGCCGCCTCGGCATAATCATAACCCGACGCCAATGCGGCAGCCATGGTTGCAATAACAGTATCTCCTGCGCCGGTCACATCAAATACTTCTCTTGCCTCGGCGGCAAGATGAAATGGTTCAGCATCAGGACAAATTAATGACATACCGTGTTCACCCCGGGTAATCAACAATGCGTCCAGATCCAGTTCATCACATAATTTCATTCCCTTATTAACAATGTCAGCAATATCACTACAAGACCCTGCTATAGTCTCAAATTCCTTGAGGTTGGGAGTCAGTAAACTTGCTCCTTTATAACGTGTGAAATCGACTCCTTTCGGATCGACCAAAACTTTCTTCCCGAGAGAATTACAATCTGAAATAAAAGCCTGCACATTTTTCAGACTGCCCTTGGCATAATCAGACAAGACTACTGTATCTGCCTGCTTTATGTATTTTTTGAAATGTTCAAACAAACAATCGGTATCTGCCAGATCTGAATGTGCTTCATAATCCAGACGGATAAGTTGTTGATGTTGACTCAAAACGCGCAATTTTGTAATTGTCGGGAACCCGGTTTGTTTTACGAATTTGCAATCAACACCATATTTTGACAATAATGTGTTCAGGGTATTGGCCGCTGCATCGTCACCTGTTAATCCAACGAGTGAAACGCCAAGACCCAGTCTGGATATATTCAAGGCTACATTGCCAGCGCCTCCAGGCCGATCTTCTGTTTGATTAACCAGAACGATAGGAACGGGTGCTTCCGGTGATATGCGTGTGGTTTCCCCATGGACATAACGGTCCAGGATGACATCACCTACTACTAATATATTTGCCTGGCTACCAGGAACAAAGGTCAGTTTCATGGGGCTAATTGTTTATATTTCCCTAATAATACGAGGCATGATAATTTATACTATCAGGGAATCTTAGCATAATGATAATGTCAAAAATCTGACTATGCGCTTATTTAAACAATATATTCTCTTCACCATGCTTCTGCCTTCAGGCGCTGTAATGGCGGATGAACAGGTGCCATCGTCTTTCAAGGCCACTTACAAGCTCTATACCAGCGGCATGGAGATTGCTGAAACTGAACGCAGTATCAGCAAGGCCGGAAATGATGAGTATATATATCGGTCCGAGAGCCGGACGATCGGACTGGCAGCACTATTCCGTGACGATCATATTGTGGAGCAATCACAATGGCGGGTGATAGACCGGCAATTGTATCCGCTGGACTATTCCTATGTGCGCTACAGGGGTGAAAAGGACCGCGAGGTCAATATTCATTTCGACTGGGACAATAACCTGATTACCAGCCATATAAATAATAAAAAGACAAAAAACATCCCGCTTGAATCTGGCGTCCTGGACAAACTGTTGTATCAGTATGCGATTATGCGTGACTTGCAAAACGGCCAATTCCCGGAGACTTACACGATTGCTGATGGCAGGAAGATGCAAACCTATTATTTCAATCGCATGGGTGTAGAGAAAATAAACACACCACTGGGTGATCTGGATACTATAAAAGTGCAACACATCAAGCCGAATGACGAAAGGAAACTGGTTTTCTGGTGTGCCCCCGGATTAAAATATCTGCCGGTCAAAATTGAACATACCGAAGAAGATGGCCGGGTAACAACAGCAGTTCTCCAGGTGTTTACGGAAATATAAAAAACTGAATCAGTTTTTTACTATATCCAGCAAATCATCCGGCGGTATATATCCGGAAAGCGCTTCACCATTAGCCTTATAGATTGCGGGCGTGCCCCTTACACCAAACTTCTGTCCCAGTTCATATTCATTGGCAACCGGGTTCGAACACTGTTTGGAAACCACATTTTTACCATTTTTGGCATCAGTCATGGCCTGTTGGCGATCATCCGCACACCAGACTGCCTCCAGCTTGCTGTAAGCGGTTGAGTCAATTCCACCCCGGGGATAGGCCAGATATCTGACAGCCAGACCATTTTTATTCAGTACGGGCATATCATGATGCAATTTACGGCAATAACCGCAGTCGACGTCCGTGAATACATAGATTATGTGTTCTCGTATTTCCGGACTGAATTCAATATATTCATTTGAACTGAGGCTTGCAAAAATTGCCCTGCGTGCCAGTGCCCTCTCATTTTCACTGATATTCTGGTGCTCCTGCATATCGAACAAATCGCCCTTCAGGATGAACCGGCCATCACCAGACATATAGATAACACTGGGTCCCAGCAAAACCTCGTACATATTCCCGAAAGGTGTGGTTCTGATCCTTGTAATTGTTTCGTCAGGTGCCAGTTGTTGCAGGGTATGCCTGATGTTTTTTTCTGCATCAGCGGTGGTTTCTGCATATACCGGGAAGGATAAACAACAAAGAACCATTGCCAGCAGGAAATTCTGTTTTTTCATCAATAATCCTCTAAAAACCGCAGGAATAAACATAACTCTGTTGAGTATGTTATCAGACAAAGACTACGCTTGTACGTTCCCGGAATGAATTTACTTATAATTTTTAAAACCGGCGATACAATGCTAGAGTCAGCAATCATATAGCCCTGAAAGTCACTATGTCTCGATCTGCAACCATCCTGGCCGCCGAAGAAAAGCTGGATTTTACCTATGTCCTGAACCAGCTGGTAGAGGACGGGATTTTGTCTGAACAACAGCAGGCACAACTCATCAAACTTATCCCCAAACCGGATAATACTGTCAACCCCCTTATTCTTATCGCCGAACAGAACCTGCGCAGCAACACAGAACCTGCCTATCCCCTATCGCTGGAACGGTTGACCCATTGGCTGGCAGAAAAGACCGGCTACCCCTACATGCGGATCGATCCGCTGAAAATAGACGTTAACAAGGTCACCCAGATAGTTTCCCAGGCTTACGCCACGAATCTGAGTATCCTGCCGGTTGATATCAATGCCAGGGAACTTATCGTTGCGACCTGCGAGCCCTTTATCACCGGCTGGGAGAATGAACTCTCCCGTATCGTTAATCTTAATATCTCCCGTGTAATAGCCAATCCAAAAGATATTGAACGATACCTGGTTGAATTCTATGGCATCAGCAAATCCATATTCGGCGCTGTTAAAAGCAAAGGCAATGAAACTATTTCCAAAATCCAGAACTTTGAGCAGTTGGTCGAAGTCGGCAAGATGGGCGAGCCGGATGCCAATGACCGGCACATAGTCAGCATTGTGGACTGGTTACTGCAGTATGCCTTTGAACAACGTGCCAGTGATATCCACCTTGAACCCAGGCGTGATAAAGGCAAGGTCCGTTTCCGCATTGATGGCAAATTGCAGCAGGTCCATGACTTTCCGATAGTCATCATGGGTGCTATTACCAGCCGGCTGAAAACACTGGGCCGCATGGATGTCACTGATAAACGCCGCCCGCAGGACGGCCGTATCAAAACCAAGACCCCATCAGGGGGTGAAGTGGAAATGCGCCTTTCCACCATGCCCACGGCCTTTGGTGAAAAACTGGTCATCCGCATATTCAATCCCGAAATGCTGATGAAGAATTTCACCGAGCTTGGTTTTTCAAAATATGATCAAAAATGCTGGAATAAAATGACTAATCACCCACATGGGATCATTCTTGTCACAGGGCCGACCGGATCCGGTAAAACAACCACTTTATATTCTGCACTGAAATATCTGGCCAGACCGGAACTCAATATCTGCACGATTGAAGACCCTATAGAAATGGTGGATTCGGAGTTTAACCAGCTGCAGGTACAATCGAATATCGGGGTCAATTTTGCCGCCGGTGTCAGGACCCTGCTGAGACAGGATCCGGACATCATCATGGTCGGCGAGATTCGTGATTATGAAACCGCTGAAATCGCCATCCAGGCGGCCCTCACCGGGCACCTGGTGTTATCGAGCCTGCACACTAACGATGCCCCCACGTCCATTACCCGCCTGATTGATATCGGCGCCCAGCCCTTTCTGATCGGCGCCACCTTGCTTGGGGTTATGGCGCAACGGTTAATCCGGACCCTGTGTCCACACTGCAAACGACCTGCTGCACTGGAAAAAGAGGCCTGGAATAAACTGGTGGCGCCGGCCAGATTGAAACTGCCGGAACACACCTTTAAAGCGGTGGGTTGTGATGAATGCCGTCATACCGGTTATCGTGGCCGTATCGGTATTTACGAGGCCCTGCCGGTTGATAAAACAATACGCCAGTTAATCTCGGTCAATGCAGGCCTGGAACAGATAAGATCAGCTGCACTTAAACAAGGAATGCGGGTACTGCGTATCAGCGGTGCACAAAAAATCGCTGAAGGACTGACGACACTGGAAGAAATATATTCAGTCATTCCTGCGGATGATGATAACGGGTAAGTGCAGCAAGACATCCTATCCCCTGCGGTTATTTACAGTTCTTGTCATAATATTTCTGCAATTTACTGATATGAGCTGACAGCTCTGCTTCAGATAAATATTTGCGTTCACCTTTTTCATCCAGGTCATAGTAAACGAAACCTCCTTGTTGATATTTTATTAATTCGTTTTCCAGATTTTGACAATGTTGTTCTTTTTCTGCTTTTAATTTTTCAGCTTTAAGCTTTTCTTCCTTCTTTAAATTGCGTTCTTCTTCATAGATTCGGAGTAATTTTTCACGTTGCTGATTATGTATTTCTATGGATTCGTCAACAGTTATTTCCCTGATTTGAATTTTTTGTGCATTTGCATCCGGTGGTTTCTCGCCATAATGGGTATAACCATGTTCATCTACCCATTTATAAACTTCCGCATGTATATTCAAAGGTAACCATACCGTTACCAGGATAAGTAATATTGCAAATATCCATTTCATATTAACTGTCATATTAATTGCTCCTTCCCCCTAGCAGGGGGAAGTCCGGGATGGGGGTTGAGTTTCAGCCATTCCGTAGATTTCACCCCCACATCAATCCTCCCCCTCGCAGGGGGAGGAAGTTAAATTTTGGGATAGGTTCTACTTTCAACTTTTCACTTGTTGCTTTTCACTGATATCACCCCCTGGGGTGATGCTGGGCATGAAGGCTTTTCAGTCTTTCGCGGGCCACATGGGTATATATCTGGGTGGTCGAAATATCACTGTGCCCCAACAACATCTGCACTACCCTTAAATCCGCACCGTGATTGAGCAAGTGGGTCGCAAAAGCATGGCGGAGTACATGAGGTGACAGTGCCTTGGATATACCGCCTGCCTGCGCATGGCGTTTGATCAAATACCAGAAGGCCTGTCTTGTCATTGCTGCGCCGCGCCGGTTAGGAAACAGGGCATCAGGTGTCTTGTTTTTTACGATATCCGGCCGCCCCTCCTTCAGATAACGTTGCAACCAGTCCAGTGATTCCTCGCCCAGTGGAACGAGGCGCTCTTTATTGCCCTTGCCGATAACACGCACCAGTCCCTGTCTCAGATTAATTTGAGTGAGTGTTAAGCCGGTTAACTCGGATACCCGCAAACCTGTGGCATACAGGACTTCCAGCATGGCCCTGTCGCGCAAACCCAGAGATGTATTTATGTCCGGCGCATTGAGTAAGGCCTCTACCTCTGCTTCAGTCAATGATTTCGGCAGCGGTCTGCCAATACGCGGGGATTCAACTCTGGCACTGGGATCATGCTGCATCAGGCCTTCACGAACTAAATATATATAAAAACGACGAAGACTCGATAAACGCCTGGCCAGTGTCCTTGCCGCAGGTTGTTTAAAGCTGCCCAGATAATCCCGCAGATCCGCATCCTGGGCCTCACCAAGCCTGACACCTTTTTGATTCAGCCAGCGCGCATAGGCCAGGAGATCGCTTCGATAGGCAGAAAGAGTATTTTCACTCAGGCCCCTCTCCATCCATAACATATCCAGAAAACGGTTAACCATTTCCGCGGATTCATGCTGAAATGGATATTCCACCGTTTTGTCAGCCGGCGCCTTCATACTTAAGCAACCATTCTTTTATAAATATATTTAAAGACTCATGTGTCCCACACAGCCAAAGTATACAACCACCCATATAACAGGGTAATCAGAAATAACAAGGCCCGCATAGGCGGGCCTTTTGTAAACCGCTCGACAGTCAGCACTTTATTGTTCCGAGGATTTGATTTTTTCCTTGATACGGGCAGATTTACCAGCACGATCACGCATGTAATAAAGTTTGGCCCGGCGCACATCGCCACGGCGTTTGATTTTTATGTCTGCGATACTGGGGCTGTGGGTCTGGAAAACACGTTCGACGCCCTCACCATAGGAAATCTTGCGCACGGTAAATGAAGAATTCAGTCCGCGATTTTTTCTGGCGATCACGACCCCTTCAAAGGCCTGCAATCTCTCACGTTGCCCTTCTTTCACCTTTACATCAACAATAACCGTATCACCCGGCGCAAAATCAGGAATCTTGCGTTTGATCTGTTCGCTTTCCAGCTGTTCGATAATATTAGTCATGTCTGCTACTCCAAAATAATAATGCCCTAATGCTTCGCCTTGAATTCAGTTTTGAACTCTTCCAGTAATACCTGTTGTTCCTTATCCAGTTCCAGTCTTTCCAGCAACTCCGGTCTGCGCAACCAGGTACGTCCCAGTGCCTGTTTTAATCGCCAGTGGCGGATCTTGTGATGATCGCCACTCAACAATATTTCCGGTACACGCCGGCCCTCAAACTCCTCTGGCCGTGTGAAATGCGGATAATCCAGCAGGCCATAAAAAAATGAATCTTCACGCGCAGAATCAGCATGGCCCAATACACCGGGCAATGTCCTCGTAATGGCATCAATCATCACCATGGCAGCCAGTTCTCCGCCACTGAGGACATAATCCCCTATCGACCATTCCTCATCAACTTCCGTTGCGATGACACGCTCATCTATCCCTTCATAACGGCCTGTCAACAGGACCAGGTTTTCGTTACCAGCCAATTCCATCACTCCGGCCTGATCCAGCCGTCGGCCCTGGGGTGTCAGATGTATCACCTTTTTCTTGCCGGGCAACGAATTGCGTGCAGCGCGAATAGCTGCACAGAGTGGCGGCATCATCATCACCATGCCAGGGCCTCCTCCATAAGGGCGGTCATCGACAGTGTGATGTGTGTCCCCGGTATAATCTCTGGGGTTCCAGGCCTTGATCTCGATCAGGCCGGAATCAATGGCCCTGCCGGTAATACCATAATCCATAACCGCATCCAGCATCTCCGGGAATAACGTGATCACCGCAAAGCGCATAAGTTATTTCTCCGGCTCCCAATCCACTTCAATAATTCCCTTGGTCTGATCAACACCCATGACATACATATCCCATATCAGGGGAATCAAATGCCGTCCCTCGCCTTCAACCACCAGCACATCATTTGCGCCGGTTTCCAGAATCTCTTTTAATTTGCCGAGCACTCTCCCTTGCCGGTTAATCACCTGCAGACCCCGCAGGTCATCCCAGTAATATTCACCCGGTGGGAGTGCCTGCAACTGCGAACGATATATCCCGATGTCCGTCCCGATTAACCCACGTGCAACATCCCGTTCAGCAATCCCTTCAAGAGCCACTATCAGTCCCTTGCCATGCACCTTGCCTTCCTGTACTTCTGTTTCCAACCAGATATCATCCTGTTTTATCAGCCACGGACTATATATAAAAATATTTTCCGGTGGACGTGTATAGGACACGATCTTTAACCACCCTTTGACCCCATAGAGACCGGCAACACGCCCTACTAAAATGCGTCTTTTTTCATCCTGCATGATGGCCCCTTGTTCAAGGGTTTTACTACAGCAATGGTATACACCTGACAGGTAGCGGCCGTGATACTTCAAAGCAACGCCGCACAAAAAACTGTATCCAGCCTTATGCGGCTGCAGAATAATCCTTGAGTAGCCTGGCAACACGATCAGATGTCTGGGCGCCGTTGGCAACCCAGTAATCCACACGGGCCGTGTCTATACTCAGTTTCTGTTCACCGCCAGTGGCAATCGGGTTGTAAAACCCTACACGTTCAATAGAACGTCCATCGCGTTTGTTGCGGCTGTCTGTAACCACGATATGGTAAAAGGGTCTTTTCTTGGCACCCACACGCGACAATCGAATTGTGACCATTTAAATGATGACCTCTTGATAGCTTTATCGATAAACTGATTGACCAGACGGAAATTCCGCCTGCCTGAAAAAGGCGCATATTGTACGGGAAAACACTGAAAAAGAAAGGGAAACACCACTTCTGGGTGAGAATATTGGAACATACTACACTGGCTGTCCGGAAGGCCGAAACCCGGGCAAAATTAAAGCAGATCCGGGCCTCCATTCCCGCAGAGATGCATACCCTCTACTCCAAGACCATCACCAGAAATCTTTTAAGTCTGCCTGAGATGCAGACAGCCCGGACTATATTCTTATTTATTTCCTATGGAAATGAAGTACATACACACGAGTTATTAAAGTATTTTCTGAATGAAGGCAAAATCCTGGCGGTCCCCAAAATCCTGCCTACAAAAACAATGATTGCCGTGCCGTTCAGCCGTTGGACAGACCTGGTGCCCGGCGAACTGGGTATACTTACTCCATCAGGGAATATTCCTCATGCCGGTGATTTCGATGTCGTCATCACTCCCGGCCTTGGATTCTCACCTGAAGGTCATCGCATCGGTTATGGCCGCGGCTACTACGATAAATGGTTTGCCAGCCACAAGGTAAATCATAAAATTGCCATCACCTTTGAGGAGCAGATCATGGCCAAACTCCCTGTGGATGACTCTGATATTATGATGGACATCATCGTGACAGAAAAGCGTATAATTAAAACCAAATTGTAATTCCGGTTTAACACCCTGATGAATGAATCGACTATCAAGACAAAAATATTCATCCTGCAAATTATTGATTGGTCACTGCTGATCGGGGTCATGACTGGTGGTATTTATGCCATTCTTTACTCAGAAAACCGCCCTTTGGCCGCAATTCTTGCCATGCTGGGATTGGCAGTGGTTAACCAGTTCGGGCAATGGTCTATCACGAAAATAGCTGTTCACAGGCAGGAATTGAAACAACTGGAAAGAACGCACCATCAGTAATTGATACAAAACATCTTTTCGTGGCCATATGGAATAATGTAATGGCTCTGACTCACCTGTAACTCTCCAGTACCAGCGTAATTTCACCCTTGTCCAGCGCTCTATGTTTGGTCGATTCCTTGCGCACGGATTTGACCAGGCCTACTCCCGGCGCATACCAGTTGGTTTCACTTAAACGCACTATGGTCTTGCCAACATAATTACCGGCATCGATAAATGCATTACCCGACATGACCACACGCATGCAATTTTCGAATGTGCCAGCCGGGACGTCCACACTATCAGTCATCGATTCTATTTTTGCAGAGACCGGTACTTTGGCAACAATATGAAATTCAGTTTTTTGTGGCGGACCGGTTTTAATCAGCACCTTGGATAACACAGTATCTTCCCACACCGTGCCCACCTGCAAAGGAAACTGGAATATATACTGTTTTACATCTGTAAATTTTGTATCCAGATCAATTGTTTTTTCCCGGCCCTTGAGTAATATTCCCTTGTCATCAATCTGCAAATAATTAAAAGACCCGTCAAGCAACTGCCGCACATAATATTCCTGATCATCTATTTTCTGTGGGGGCAAATTCTCAACGGCATAGACACCCTTGAATGTGCCATCCATCGTTTGGTATGTCATCTGATAGCGCCAGTACTTGCCTGCATCCAGGGGGAAATAATCATTAGCAGACTGCCCACACGCTGATAATAAACACAGGCAGAACAGGAAAAAGGCGGCAAAAACGGTAGCTGATTTCACGGTCGCGGATTTAATTATTATTTCCCTGCTTTGACCATACTCCAGCCAGGATTGCGCCGGAAATATTATGCCAGATGCTGAATAACGCGCCGGGCAGTGCTGCAACTGCTGAAAAATATTTGCCGGCCAGTGCAACAGCCAGCCCCGAGTTCTGCATACCAGTCTCTATCGCCAGGGTTTTGCAGATTTTTTTGTCAAGACCAAGCAGCTTCGGTATCCAGTATCCTCCCAGCAGTCCCAGTGAATTGTGCAAGAACACTGCAAGAAATACAGGAAATATCAGCTGTGCCAGTTGTGGTTTGTTGATCGCGACGATGATCGCGATAATCAGCATGATGGCCAGCATACTCATTGCAGGAAATAGCTGCTTGAACCTTGAGAATTTTTCACCGGCAAAATAATTTACTATCCCCCCCAGCACTACCGGCGCGATGATGACTTTAACAATATCCAGAAACATCTGGACCAGGGGGACATCTATCTCCTGCCCGATATACAACCAGGTCAGAAACGGGGTCATGATCACGGCAAGCAGGGTAGAACAGGAAGTTAATGTTATGGACAGTGCCACATCACCTCTTGCAAGGTAGCAAATGACATTTGAGGCCGTGCCGCCGGGGCTGGCGCCCACCAGGATCAATCCGGCGCTTAACAATAAAGGCAATCCTAATGTCATTGAGATTACCCATGCCAACAGGGGCATTAATATAAACTGCAGCAACAAGCCGAGAAAAATAATCTGCGGCCGTTTAAACACAAAAAGAAAATCATTGGCCGTGAGTGTTATCCCCATTCCGAACATCACCAGTCCCAGCAACAGAACAATGGATGGCGCCAGAGGTAAAAATAATTCCGGAAAACAGAATGCGACCCAGGACAGGAGAACCGCGCCCAGTGGAAATAATACGATGTGCCGTTTCATTCCGTCTTGCTAACTCTATATATGCAGTTACCGTTATAATGTCTTCAACAGAAATTCCTTCATCACAAAATACTACAACAAATACAAATAGATATGATAAATTCGCGATATTGCCGGAAGATTATACAGCATCTGTTTACCACCCTGTTGTTGATCAGTTTTGCTACACCAGGTTATGCAAGTGAGGATGCAAACTCAAACAGCAGTCATGATTGGGCCTATTACGGCCGGGATTATACCAACCAGCGTTTCAGCCCACTCGCTGAAATTAATACCGGTAATGTAAAAAATCTAAAACTCGCATGGCGGTATAAAACCGGCAAATCCGCCACTTTCCAGACATCCCCCATCATCGTTGATGGTGTCATGTATATCACGACACCATTTAACGATGTGATTGCATTGAATGCAGACACGGGTCAGGAGATCTGGCGCTATCATCATCAACTGCGCAGCGATAAATTCTGTTGTGGCCCGGCCAATCGTGGACCTGCAGTCGGTGATGGCAAGGTTTATACCGTCACAATCGATTCACGTTTGATTGCATTGGAGCAAAGCTCCGGAAAAATTCTGTGGGACATTGCTATCACTGATATCGATGCCGGCGAGGGTGAACTACTCGAACCATTATTAGGTGTGAAGGAACTGGGGGGTGCAATACAAACCGGACAAACCGGTTATACCGCAAATCTTGCACCGCAAATTTATGACGGCAAAATATTTGTCGGGATCACCGGCGCAGGTTATGGGCTGCACCTGGAACTGGAAGAAGACGGCAAACAGATATTATCAGTGGGCGGACTCTCCGGCGGGGGACATGGATTACGTGGATTTCTTGTCGCCTATGCTGCAGAGACAGGCGCTGAAATCTGGCGCTGGTACAGCGTGCCCGAATCAGGCTGGGAAGGACAATGGCGTAAGACTACGATTGATGGTGTCCCGCTTAATCGTGTTCTGACAGCAGAAAAATTATCGTTCGATCGATATAAGGACACCTGGCGTTATGGTGGTGGCTCCATCTACACCACGCCGGCGATTGATCCGGAACTGGGACTGATCTATATCGGCACGGGCAATCCTTCACCGCAGATGGATGACACCACCCGCCCGGGAGATAATTTATATACAGTGAGCCTTGTTGCACTCGACATCAATACCGGCAAATTACAGTGGCATTATCAACAGGTACCGCATGATCGCTGGGGATATGATGTTGCCAGCCCACCGGTGCTGCTGGATTTCACGAAAGACGGTAAAACCATCAAGGCTGTTGGCCAGGCGAGTAAACTGGGCTGGTTTTATATCCATGATCGCGTTACCGGAGAACTGTTGTTACGTTCAGAGGCTTTTATCCAGCAGGAAAATCTGTTCGCAAGACCCACTGAAAATGGGGTCAGGATCATCCCCGGCACACTTGGTGCGTCATCCTGGTCACCGGTGGCCTATCATCCCGGTCTACAGGCGGTTTATGTCGCGGGGATATATCAGCCTTCACTATTCTTTTCACGCAAATTAACGCCTGAACCCGGCAAGCCATGGGAAAGTTATACGTTCTTCAGGCAAACCGATGAAGCTGACCGGGGTGTATTCAGTGCCATATCCGTCAATTCAGGAAAGATCCTGTGGCAACAGCAGACAGATGATCCAATGGTTGGTGGTGCATTGGCCACTGCCGGTAATCTCGTCTTTACCGGTGAAGGTAATGGTTATTTCGATGCCTTTGATGCCGGCACGGGTGAACGGTTGTGGCGCTACAAATCCGATTATGGCGTAAACGCCCCGCCCGTTTCCTATGCAGTCAATGGCAAACAATATATTGCCGTCGCTGCCGGGGGTAATTCACTGTTCAACTATACTGTGGGTGATGAGATATTGGTGTTCAGTCTGGGAGCAGAGTAACAGACTGACACCGTATTATGTGATTACGTCCAGCGGACTCCTGACACCGCGCCCACCCCGGTTTAGTACATGCGTATACGATGTTCAGGATGAACAAGTGTCGCGGGAAGCAGGATGCTGGGAGAGACAATCATGGTCGTGCTTACATCTTTATGTCCAAGCAACTGATGAAAACCATCCATGGTTTTCACTCTTCGAGCGTACTTCGTACGCCCAAATCTGATCCCATCAGATTTGTCCTGTATCGTCCTGATGTTATCTACAGGATGTAGTGTATGCAGATTTTGCAGGAGCAAAAATCTGCCGTACCCATCTTCCAGCAAATGAGTCGCGAAGGAATGGCGTAAAGTATGACTGCTGACACGTTTGTATATTTTTGCTTTTCTGGCAGCCTTTGATATCGCTTTTTGCAAACTTCTTTCATGCAAATGATGGCGCCGTACAACACCACTGCGCGGATCAACTGAAAGCTTGCCGCTGGGAAATACATACTGCCAACGCCAATCTTTTTCTGCATTGCGATATTTTTTTGCCAATGCACCCGGCAGGTAAACTTCCCCATACCCGTTAGCGAGATCATCTTTGTGTAACTGATGTATAGTTTCAAGATGTTCTTTTAACTGATCAACCAGGCGGCCGGGCAATGGCACCACACGGTCTTTCATGCCCTTGCCGGCACGGACAAATATTTGTTGGTAGGCAAAATCAATATCCTGTACCCACAAACGGATACATTCCATTAAACGCATACCTGTTCCATATTGCAGTGCTGCCATCAACCAACTCATGCCTTTCAATTGGTCCAGTAAACCGCCTATTTCCTGTCTGGATAATACTACTGGTAACCGGCGTGATCGCCTGGCGCGGGTAAAATCATCCAGTTCACCCAAAGGCCGATGTAAAACTTCCTGGTAAAAAAATACCAGTGCATTCAATGCCAGATTTTGAGTGCTTGCGGAAATGTTCCGTTCAACGGCAAGATATTCCAGATATTTGACAATGTCCCCTCCGCTCATCTCACGTGGGTCACGGCCATTATGAAAGGCGATATAGCTGAACAACCAGTGTTCATACGTCTGCTCAGTGCTGATGGCGTAAGCACGGCGCCGGATTTCAGTAATCAATAATTGACGGAGTTCAGCATAGCGCTCCCGCAGGCCGGACGATGCCCTCTTAGCATCCTCATGCTGTATTTGCTGACTGCGAACCGGAGTATCACGTGCGATCGTCCTGTGATCAGGCGGCAATGATTGGGCAGAATCCAGCCAGTATTGCCAATCCACCTGATGCCGCATCTCCAAATCCAGCCATTCAAACAAGGTTCGTATAGCATCAACACACTGCCGGAATTGCCAGTCCTTGAGTTGGCCTTCCCGGCCGGTTTTCTGGAAAAAATCAGCGATATCTTCCGGCTGATGCCGTGCCAGTTTCTTCCCATTGTTCGCTTCGATGTATTGCTCAACCCGGCGCACATACCAGCGGCACGTGTTTGGTTTAACGCGTTGATTTGTTAAGTAATTTATGTAGCCATCCCAGAAACGTTTGATGGCATCTGTGGGTGTTTTTGAGTTGTCATGGGAAACTTTCATGTGCTAACCTCCCTGTTAATTTTTAGAATATCTTTCCCTTGAAGGAAACGGAAATACGGAAATGAAAAAGACTCACTTCAATCGTAATACTATACGAACGCCGCATAGCATATCAATAATGATGTTAAGCGGCATTCGTATAATCAACTGTTAGGTTGCAATTTGGTAACAATGATGGCTTTCAGTGAATCGCTTAAACTAGAGATAAAGAGGAAAGCGCACTTTACTTGTTGTTTATGTAAAGCTGTTGGCATCGAGATTCACCATATAATTCCACAAGAGGAAGGTGGCTCTGATGCTGAAGACAATGCTGCTCCACTCTGTCCCTCTTGTCATGAAACTTATGGAGCCAATCCTCAGAAACGAAAATTCATCAGAGAGGCCAGAGACTTCTGGTATGAAATATGTGAAAAACGTTATGCTTCAGATTCGGATCGATTTGATGAAATTAAGGGGTTACTTGAACATACGGTTTCCTATGATGATCTTCAAGAATTGAAAGAAGAATTACTATTACATATTAAACATGAAATTGATTCTCCACGTTCTGAAGATGAAATAGTTGATACTGTCGGCGAGCTACTTGATAAGGTTTGGTATAACAGACATAAATGTTTGCGAGAAAAAATCGAGGCCGGGGAGGAAACGGTTGATCCAGAAATATGGAAAGGTGCGTTGAGATCTGCCAAAAAGGTTGAAAGAAAATATGGCAAACGGGAATTAGGCCCTTGGGACGATTTTGATTGGGGTATGATTAATGGAAAACTATCAGCGCTCAGATGGGTATTAGGTGATGAATGGGATATGCTCGATACTTAAGGCGCAACCTAACAAGGCGTTCGAGGTGCACAAAAAACGTGCACCTCAACTTAATCGTTGAGGCTGTAGAAAAACCTCACAATCTGAGAAATTTTTATTAGAGGCGATTTAAGGCGGTTAAAAATATTTTTTGAGACATTTGCACAATTGTTTAAAAAGATCTTCTATATAGGCTTAAATTAACGTATGAATGAAATTAGATATGCCACAGAGAAAAACTCGTCTCGGCGAAATTTTGAAAAAAAACCGATTTCTGGGGTTTTTCTACAGCTTCGTTAGGCGGCAAGGAAATGGATACGAAATCGAGATATCTAGTAGTTCGGTATTTTGCTCTCATCGGAGTGGTTGGCCCGCTCCTTGTCCTTACTCGCATTCTCGAGTTTGTTGGGTTTGAATCATCACTATATCGTCCACTATATATGATAATTGCGGTTATTTGCCCGGCGTGGCTATTGGCACTGGGCAGTGAAGGCTCAGCACTAATGGGAATTCTGATCTTGGTAGTGAATGTCTTGTTGTGGTCATTGATAGGTGTAGCTTTTACCCTCGGGAGGAGCAAATTCACGAGAATTGCTCTTGGTCTTTTTGCAGGCTTGCTTCCACCAACGTATGCGTACTGGGTTACTGGGGGCTCATTGCTCGCAACATTTTGCCTCTTGCTACTTGTAATAATGCTGTTCATATTCTCTATGCGGCATAATGTTCGAGATGCCGCCTAACCATACGCCCAACCCGACGCCGGAAAGTTCGCGCATTTCATTTGGCTCCTTGGCGGCGTCGGGTTGGCTTAGTCGTTAGAAGGCCATGTACCCAAACACGTATCTGTCGCTCTTCCCGGCGTTCCCTCGTGAGAATGTTGTGTTCGTTGCAATGAGTTTCGACGAGAAATTCAGGATGCGATGGGAACGAGTAATCTGTCCGGCTGTATCCAGGATCGAATGCAACGGACAACGAATGGCCACTCTCAGAGTTGATACGCGAACGATCAGCGATTCGATTTTGACGGAGATACTTTCTGGAATTTCGAATGCGAGGCTGATTCTTGCAGATATCTCGACAATCGAAACACTCGGCGACAGACCAATTCGAAATGGCAATGTAATGTACGAAGTCGGCATAGCCCATGCAACACGGCTTCCCGAAGAAGTACTACTTTTTCGGTCAGATGATGACCCATTGTTATTCGATGTCGCGAACGTTCGGGTGAATAAGTACGTGCCCGATTCGAATCCCACTGCCGCAGTCGAAGCTGTCGCAAACTCAATAATAAATGCGTTACGAGAAATCGACTTACGAAAGGCTTTGGCGGTCTCGCGCGCAGTAGATAGTCTCGATTTCCCTAGTTGGTGGCTATTGGCCGAAACCGGCCAGAAGCCCCGTATAGAACACCCACCGAACCGCACCATGCGGGACGCGTTAGGAAATGCACAGCGAGTCGCCGCGATTCACAGACTGCTGGAAATAGGTGCGATACGGGCATCATTTTTGGCGATCACTCCAGAAAATTATGCCGCCCTAAAGGACAGAACCGACGCGCAACTAATGTCCTATGAGGCTACGGAATTTGGCAATGCCATATTCTTCGAAGGCATCCGGAGAATGGGCATGGATAATCCGGAGATGGCGAAACTTCTAGAAAGCGAGTTTCAAGGTGGTGCGAAGTAAATGGGCCTTCTAACAACCGGCTCGAGGCGGACGCCTCCATGCTGCGCTTCGCTCCGCATTCCGGCGCCGCTCAGCCAGCACGTTATGTTGCTCAAGAGGTTTCGAAAACGTAAATGCCTTTAGGTATCGAAAATGTTTTGTCTGCTCTTGGGTTGCTCGGGATAGGTGGGGCTATTGGTACTTATCTCCGCATTATTTGGGAAAGGCGAAATTCTGCACAATTACAGAAACAAGATTTTAAGGACGCACGTTACAAATGCATTATCATGCTTATGTACACTTTGCTAGATTTCGAAAAACGAAATATAGGCCTCGATAAATTCGGAAGAAATTTTAGCACACCGAAAGACTTGGCTGATGAAATAAAAGCCGAATGGCACAATGCCATTCTGTTTGCATCTGACGAAGTGCTGGAAAACTTATATAGTTTCATCAAGAACCCGTCCCCGGCATCATTTAAGAAAACTGCTTTATCGATGAGAAAAGACCTATGGGGTGGAAAATTATCGGCCACTTTAAGCTCACTTGAGTTTTAAATGGTCAAGTCGCAACATAACAAAGCCTTCAAACGGAGCTTCGCGCTAACGCGCTCCGCCAGTTTAAGGCGACGTTAGCGCTATCAAATAGAGACCATGGAACAATTTCTAACCAATCTAGCCTCTGGATTTCTTGGTGCTTTGGTCGGTGCGTACGTCACCATAAGAATCAATAGTGGCAATCGAAAAGTTGCTGCTGTGGAACATATGCTTGCTCTTGTGTATCCGTTAGGTTTCAGGAGTTGGTGGGAGCCTGGCCAAGGCAAGACAGCATTGATTTTTCATGAGAATTATCCCCAGCTTTGGGAGGCGCAAGCATCCCTCAGAGCAGCTTTGCCGTGGTTCAAAAGAAAGGAGCTCGACTCGGCTTGGCAAAAGTTTATGGCTATCGAATATTTCAATGAAATTCCAAATGATCAGCCATCAAAGATTTTCCAAAAAGGCACATACAACACCAGAGACGAAGCTGTGCAAAAAAGTGCCGAGTTCTTGGCGTATCTCAATGGGTTGCGCTAACAAGTCGCTTGTGTGGGACGCTGCGCGCTGCCGCGCTTGCGCCCCACAGCTTCAACGTTATGTGTTACTGGAAATAATTAAGGGACAGGTTAAACTATGACGATTATGAATAATGCATATACCGCGATAATCAAACAGGATAAAGGCTGGTGGATCGGCTGGATAGAAGAAGTGCCGGGCGTAAATTGCCAGGAAAAGTCCCGCGAACTCCTTCTGGAGAGCCTGCGTGAGACTTTGCAGGAAGCGCTTGAATTTAACAAAAAAGAAGCCATTTCTGCCGCAGGAAACCACTATAGCGAAGAACCTATTGCCTTATGAAACGCAGCCAACTGCTGCGGCATATGCGAGAGCATGGCTGTGAGTTGTTGCGCGAAGGAGGGAGACAATCATGGTGGCACAATCTAGGTCTGAATACCCGTTCTGCTGTCCCTCGTCACAACGAGATCAACGACATTCTTGCCAAAAAAAATCTGCAAAGATCTTGGCATTCCCCCGGTCAAGTAACACATAACCACTCACTCCACACTGACGGCTCCTTCGTCGCCGCCCGTGTGTTCTATCGTTAGAAGGCATTTCAAGATTCAACGCAACTGTTAACCACAGTTGACAACCTCCTTTTTGTTAACTATAGTTCACACATGATAGAAGTTCGAAAAACGGAAATTTTCGCTAAGTGGTTCGGGAGCCTTAAGGATAGACGGGCAAAAGCCCGTATTCAGGCTCGAATAGATAGAATGGAAATGGGTAATTCCGGTAACGCTAGCCCGGTTGGTGAAGGTGTTAGTGAATTGCGTATTTTCTATGGCCCAGGTTATAGGGTTTATTTCACTCAGCGCACTTCCGTTATTGTTATTCTTCTATCTGGAGGCGATAAAAGCTCTCAACAATCAGACATTGCTAAAGCTATAAAAATTGCTCGGCAATTGGAGGAATGAATTATGGCTATTAAAACGAGTCGCTGGGATTCAGCAGAACATTTAAAAACAGATGAAGATATTCGGCTTTATTTGGAAGCCTGTTTAGAAGAAGCAGGAGATGATCCTGCGTTTCTTGTACATGCTTTGGGTGTGGTAGCTCGCGCCAAGAATATGAGTCAACTAGCCAGAGATACCGGGTTAACTCGAGAAGGATTGTATAAAGCTCTATCTGAGGAAGGCAATCCGACTTTTGCGACGGTGGCAAAAGTAGCTAAAGCATTAGGCTATCAAGTGACTTTTCAACCAGCATCAGTCAAGCATGCCTTCTAACAAGCAAAAGCAGCCGGACAACTGCTTCGCAGTTGCCGCTGTTTATAGGCGTTATAGGTTAATACGCTCCTTCCAGTAACCAGGTTTTCTAGAATGGTGGGCAAACGCTACTACAGTGATTGTTTGATCGAATTGAACAGTAATGAGGGAGAAGGGGAATCTATGCAAAATGAGCTTTTTACCTCCAAGGCGGGCGGCCTCTCCTTGTACAGGTGTCAGTGGTGGGTTCGGCTCTCTCAGCAATTGAATAGCATGCTCAAAAGCATCTATAAGGCGACTTCCCAACCCGACCTGTTCCTTTTCATACCACGCAGCCGCCTCTTCAAGTTCTGTAGCAGCTTCCTTGCTGACCTTAACTTTCGGCATCAACTACCCAATCTGGCTCGCGCTTTCGCCAGGACGTCATCCACATCCAGAAGCTGGGCTTTTCCGGCCTCTATTTCATTAATTCTTCGACATATTTCAATATCCCAAGCCTTGGCGACCTCAGTTTCACTCGGGCCATCCAAGCTTGCAACCAGTGCACTGGCTAATTTTGCTCGCTCACTCTCAGATAGAGCCATAGCAGCATTTTCAAGTGCCTCCAAATCTACTGTGCTCATTTTGGACTCCAATACCACGGTGATGGATAGAATAATGCACCAAACTATAACCCATAACAAGGCACCCAAGCCGGACGGCTTCGCCGCCGCCTGGCTTAGTCGTTATGGGTATCATATGGATTATGCAATTTAAATAGATCAGTACTCTTGTAGTTCACTCCGTACCCTCCGTGGTTTTATCCAGTTTTCCAGTGATTGCTGATAAATCCAGATCCTGTGGGAGGGTTTTCTTCAATTCATCCAGTGGATAATCCGGATAGTCCGCAAGAAAGTTTTTAAGTCCTCTGTATGCGCCCTCTTCGTCGCCGTCAAACCAGAGTCGGTTGATAATCTCGAACCACTGTTCCGGCACAAGACCAGCGGCTGCGCCAGTAACGACTGCAGTATCCGATTTCTGTTTTCGTAATTTCTCATCTGATAATTCAACAGCACTCTCAGTTGGTGCGGGCATGGCCGCAGGTTCCTGAATGGCCTGCCGTGAGCCACTTAATTCATCCTTGTAAATATCAACACCGATCTCTTCGATATTTTGATTCTTTTTCTGTTGCTCCGGAGCAGGAGCTGAATAATCTTCTCTCATGGCAGGAAGGCTGCTGGATCCGGATTGTGTTTCAGCTTCAATGGCTTCCTTTGATCTGATTTTATCCCTCATCATACCTGAAGCTTCCCCGGCATCTTGACCCATTGCACTATCCAGTTCTGCTGCCGGTATTTTTGATTTCAATTCTGCTTGATCACTGAATATTTGCTGTCCATCCCGATCATAGATTTTAAATACGACACTGAAAGAGATCACGACGACAGCAGCCAGTGATAAAGGAATATACCAGCGTGCAGTAAATGGGCCGGATACTGTTTTTTTATTTTCTGCCGCTTTTTTTGCTGCTGCAATAATAGCTGCATCCAGATGTGGCGATGGTTCAGCCATGGCCTCCTTGCGATAACGCCTGGAAATAAATGAATTACCTTTCAGGTATTCTTCCAGTGCCTGATTGTCTTTTTGATCACTCATCACTCATCAAACCTTTACGCAATCTGTTTACAGCATAGCGTAACCTGCTCTTGGCTGTTTCTATATTCACACCGGTTACCTCTGCAATTTCAGCCAGCCCCATGCCCGCTTCTTCCCGTAACAAAAAGACTTCGCGTTGTTCATCCGGTAATTCATTGATCAAGTGCATCAGTATTTCTGTTTGTTGCTGAAACTCAACTTGCTGTTCCGGTTGGTGATTGCTACTCGCCGGAATATTTTCCAACTCATCATCCTGAAAATTTTGACTCATACTGGCGGAAATGGAATGCTTGCGGTAATAATCAATAAAATGATTGTGTGCAAGCTGGTACAGCCAGGTGGAAAACTTCGCTTTGACTTCATAACGTTCACGGGCATTGATTAATTTCATCCACACATCCTGAAACAGTTCTTCGACAATAGCGGCATTTCCGCATTTACGTAAAAGATACCGGTACACACCGCCTTTGTGTTTGCTATAAAGCTGTTCGAACGCATGTGCATCACCATCCCGGTAAGCCAGCATCAATTCTTCATCGGTCAGATCAGCCATCAGTAGAGTTTAACTGCAACAGGGGGTGAAGTTTCAGCTGTTTTTTGAAATTTCACCCCCTCGGCAACTGCTCCCGGCGTTGCTCTAACTCCTGCATCCATGCAGTCGACCCTTACCCTCGGCTTTGGCATCCTGCGTCTCTCTCGGTCTCTGTTCCAGACTCGACTCTACCGATTACTTCCATGTAATCGTACCGCCTGCATCCATGCAGGCGTCCCCCATCAAGGGGGAGGGGATGGAATTTCTGAGGCTACCTGGTATTAACGTCAAATCCACGTTGACGGGTTTCCAACAGGCATAAAAAAAGGGCCATCAGGCCCTTTTCGTATTTGTAAAGATGTCATGATTTACTCATTGACAGCCTTCATGCTGAGACGTACACGGCCCTGTTTGTCTATTTCCAGGACCTTGACCTTGACCATCTCGCCTTCTGATAATTTATCGCTGACATTCTCAACACGTTCGTCAGAGATCTGGGAGATATGCACCAGACCGTCCTTGCCGGGCAGAATATTCACAAAGGCACCGAAATCCATGAGTTTGGCGACGCGGCCTTCATAGATCTTGCCGACTTCAATATCGGCTGTAATCTGCTCAATACGTTTGCGGGCGGCCTCGCCTGCTGATTTATCAACGGCGGCAATTTTTATCGTGCCGTCATCCTCAATATCGATGGTTGCGCCGGTTTCTTCTGTAATGGCCCGGATGGTTGATCCACCCTTGCCGATCACATCCCGGATCTTGTCCGGATGGATCTTGATGGTGGTAATACGTGGTGCAAACTCTGACATCTCGCCACGCGGAGTAGAAATGACCTCGTTCATCTTGCCGAGAATATGCATGCGTCCTTCACACGCCTGGGCAAGTGCCACCTCCATGATCTCTTTGGTGATCCCATCGATCTTGATATCCATCTGCAAGGCAGTAATACCATTGGCTGTGCCCGCCACCTTGAAGTCCATATCACCCAGATGATCCTCATCACCCATGATGTCGGACAAGACCACAAACTTGTCACTTTCCTTAATGAGCCCCATGGCAATACCGGCTACCGGTGCAGAAATGCTGACGCCGGCATCCATCAGGGACAGGCTGGTGCCACAAACCGTAGCCATGGAACTGGAACCGTTGGATTCCGTGATTTCCGATACGACGCGGATAGTATAGGGATAATCATCCAGTTTCGGCATCACGCCCACAATCCCGCGTTTGGCCAGTCGGCCATGACCAATCTCGCGACGTTTGGGGCTGCCCACCCGCCCGGTTTCCCCGACACAGAACGGTGGGAAATTATAATGCAGCATGAAGGGTTCCTTACGCTCACCTTCTATGGCATCAATGATCTGGGCATCACGCTGTGTGCCTAATGAGGTCACCACCAAAGCCTGGGTTTCGCCACGGGTAAATAATGCGGAGCCATGGGTTCTTGGCAACATTCCGATTTCAATACTGATGGGTCTGATGGTTTTTGCATCACGGCCATCGATACGGCTTTCCCCTGCCAGGATACTGCTTCTGACAATGCGGCTTTCAAGTGCTTCAATGGTTGACTTGATCTCTGTCTCAGACCATTTCGGTTCTGCGTTTTCTGATTTGGCGCTCTCAGTCAGCGCCTGCACAACTTCCTTATATATCTCACTGATCCGTTCCTTGCGGCTGAGTTTATCTGTGATGGAGTAGGCCTCACGAAGTAAATCAGCACAGCGCGATTCGATCTCGGTCTTCAACGTTTCATCCCTGGCAGGTGGCTGCCAATCCCACTTTGTCGCAGTCTCTTTAGCCAATGCATCAATGGCATCAATGGCCACCTGGAATTGTGTGTGACCAAACATCACCGCACCCAGCATGATCTCTTCTGATAACTGTTTGGCTTCTGATTCAACCATCAATACCGAACTGCGATTACCGGCGACCACCAGATCCAGATCAGATTCCCGGGTCTGGGTAAATGTCGGATTCAATATGTAATTACCGTCCTTGTAACCCACGCGTGCGGCAGCCATCGGGCCATTAAAAGGTACGCCGGAAACTGCAACTGCAGCGGATGCACCCAGCATGGCCGGAATATCCGGATCAACGTCCGGATCCAGGGACAATACTGTCGCGATGATTTGTACTTCGTTGGTGAAATCTTTGGGAAATAAAGGTCTTAGCGGGCGGTCAATCAGGCGGCAGGTGAGGGTTTCTTTTTCACTGGGTCTGCCTTCCCGTTTGAAAAATCCGCCGGGTATCTTGCCGGCCGCGTAGGTTTTTTCCTGATAGTCCACGGTCAATGGTAAAAAATCACGTCCCGGCTCAGCATCCTTTTTCGCAACACAGGTGACCAGTACGACTGTATCCCCCATATACACCATCACTGCGCCATTGGCCTGACGGGCAATCCTGCCGGTTTCCAAAACGACCTTGTTTTCACCAAACTGAAATTCTTTGCGTACTATATTCATATAGGTACCCTGGTTAGATCAATCAGTAATGATTGATGATTAAGACTTGTTGTAACGAACCATGTTGAAGTGTGAGTATCCGCTTTTCAATGCGGGAAATTATCCGGACAGGGAGTTCAAGTATCTGCTTATTTACGCAGTCCCAGTCGGCCAATCAGATCACGGTAACGGTTGAGATCCTTGGATCTCAGGTAATCAAGGAGCTTGCGGCGCTGATTGACCATTTTTAACAGTCCCTGGCGGGAATGATGATCTTTTTCATGGGTTTTGAAATGTTCGGATAAATCCGTGATCCGGGCAGTTAACAGTGCAACCTGTACCTCCGCCGACCCGGTGTCACCTGAAATACGTTGATAATCTTTAACGATTTCAGCTTTTTGCTGATTACTTAAAGTCATATTATTTTATGCTCCTGATGCCGCTCTTATAAATTGGCGCGTATTGTACCCGCGCACCCGTAAGGGGACAAGAATTAGCTGGTACTTTAATTACTATTTTCATCATTACCTCTGGATCAGCCGGCGCGGACATATCTTGCCATCATCCTGTACCTCGCCGACCCCAATGAACTGGTGCTGTTGATCATAGATCCGCACCAACCCGTCAACCGGAGCATGCGGGACCATGACCGCCTGCCCCTGACGCATATAAAAGACCAGACTTTCACTCGCCTGTATTTCCGGCACACCCTGCAGCGCAGAATCGACAGGCAGCAACAGTTGGTCCAGCACCGTTGTGCCTGCAACCGCCAGACGCTCGATTTCTGCCATAGGAATCATTTGTTCAGCCCGGAACGGCCCTGCACCCAGCCGCCGCAGTTTTTTCACATGCGCCCCGCAACCGAGTTTTTTGCCTATGTCCTCGGCCAGCGTGCGGATATACGTCCCCTTGGAACAGTGCACACTGATTTCAATCTCGTCACTGTTTAATGCCAGCAGTTCCAGTGAATAAATCGTGACATTTCTCGGTTCACGTTCAACGACGATACCCTGATAGGCAAGTTTATATAAGCGCTGGCCTTTGTGTTTCAGTGCCGAATACATGGGCGGCACCTGACTGATTTCTCCATGGAACTGTGCCAGGACAGTCTGCACTTCATCATTAGTTAATGCCGGAACTGGTGCTTCAGCGATAATTTCACCCTCGGCATCACCGGTACGGGTGGTAATACCCAACTTGCATCTCGCCAGATAATATTTATCCGAATCCAGCAGATAACCTGAAATCTTTGTTGCCTCGCCCATGCACAGGGGCAACATTCCGCTGGCCTGCTTGTCGAGACTGCCGGTATGTCCGGCCTTGCGCGCCTGATACAGGTGTTTGACATGCTGTAACGCCTGGTTGGAGGTAATCCCTTCCGGTTTATCAAGCAATAAAATACCGTGGACATTACGTCCTTTAGTTTTTTGTTTATTTCCCATTCAGGTTGTTAGCGTGTAATGAAGTGATTAATCCTGCTGGTCCGGATTTTGTTCTGTGTCTGATGCATCAATGTGTAATGAATCGATCAGGGAAGTCAGTTTATTGGCGCGGTCGAGTGAATAATCATATACAAATTTCAACTTTGGCACGCTGCGCAGAATCAGGGTTTTTGATAATTCATGCCGGAACTGGCCGATGTGTGCATTCAGCCGGACCACGACCTGCTCAAGGGTAGCGGTATTACCAATACAGGTAAAAAAGACCTTCGCATTTTTAAGATCGGGACTGACATCGATAGTGGACAGAGTGACCATACCGAGATCATGATCCTGTATGTCCCGTTGTATCAGGCCGGCCAGTTCTCTTTGGATGAGGTCAGCAACCCTGCGGCTGCGGCTGAATTCTTTAGCCATGGGTTACGTCAGAGGGTGCGTGCCACCTCGACACGTTCGAACACTTCGATCTGATCACCTGGCCGCACATTATTGTAGTTCTTGACGCCAATACCACACTCGGTACCTGACTTGACTTCATTGACATCGTCCTTGAAGCGGCGCAGTGACTCCAGCTCTCCCTCGAATATAACCACGTTGTCCCGTAATACGCGGATAGGGTTGCTGCGTTTGACTACACCACTGGTCACGATACAACCGGCAATATCACCGAACTTGGGTGAACGGAACACTTCCTTGACTTCGGCGATACCCACGATCTGCTCACGCACCTCCGGTGAGAGCAATCCGCTAATAGCCAGTTTGATATCATCCACCAGATCGTAGATCACGCTGTAATAGCGGAGATCGATACCTTCTTCATCAACCAGTTTCCTGGCCGAGGCATCGGCACGGACATTAAATCCTATGACAACGGCCTTGGATGCCATAGCAAGATTGATATCTGATTCGGTAATGCCGCCGACACCGCTGCTGACGATATTCACCACGACCTCTTCGTTCGACAGTCTGGTCAATGCCTCAACAATGGCCTCGGCAGAACCCTGTACATCCGCCTTCACCAGAATATTGAGAGATACGGTGGCCCCTTCTCCCATCTGGGATAATACATTTTCCAGCTTGGTCGCCTGTTGTTGTGCCAGTTTGGTCTCGCGGTATTTGCCCTGACGGAACAGCGCTATCTCGCGGGCCTTTTTCTCATCCGGTACAACGATCATTTCATCGCCGGCATGCGGGGTGCCAGATAAGCCGAGGACTTCTACCGGGGTGGATGGACCTGCAGAAAGAACATCATTGCCATTTTCATCCAGCATGGCCCTGACCCGGCCAAACTCGTAACCACTCAAAACTATATCACCTTTTTTCAGCAAGCCATTCTGCACCAGTACCGTCGCAACCGGACCACGTCCCTTGTCCAAACGTGATTCGATCACTGTCCCGCTGGCCGGACCGGTTTCCATTGCCGTCA
>MGYU01000081.1:19393-26559 GCA_001801885.1 Gammaproteobacteria bacterium RIFCSPLOWO2_12_47_11 | reverse complement strand
ATGGAAGACAATCCGTATCAAAACCGATTGTTCGGTATTCTTCTGCAATAAATGGTATATGAATAAACGATTGATCATATTCCTCAAGCAGTTTGATGATTTTCTCTTCTTCATCTTGATCAATAATTCTGTTAATAACCCAGCGTATTTCGCAATCAATTAAAGCGGGTTCATTTTTAAGTATAAACTGAAGATTCCTGCGTGATTGCCCTTTTTCATGACGGGGGTAAAGATCGTTGCCAATGATTCGATAGAGAATAAAGTTATCCGCTAACAGATGTAGCCCGTTGTTTCGGTATTCAGCTTTTAATGCAGGAATATATGAATCACTTCTTTGCTTAATAGCACATTTTAATCTACTTCTCAGAGATCTGGGATTCCGTGGATGCAATAGTAATAAGTCCTGCAACCAGCGAGTTACCATTAAGTAAATGAAGCGCAACATAAGAATCCGGTTTTTGAAGAACAATCCTGTATTATTCGTCGAAACAGCTTTATTGAGAGTTGCTACTGGTTCTGCATTACTTTTTCAAGGGCCATGACCACTTTTTCCTGCGCTGACCGGAAATCCTTTTCCTGGTGAATTGCCACGCTTGGTTTACGTGCAGTAGGACAACGTAAAACAGGGCCAACGTTATGGATTTTGGGTTTCCCGTTGCCGGTTTTGCTCAAAATAATTTCATGGGCAAATGGTTCTATCGCCTTATAGGCGTCGGGATCAATAACCTTGATTTTCTCCACATATTGAAAATACTCATCCAAATGTGCGCGTGTTATTGCATAAATCTGGTTTAATCTATTTACTTCCATTTCCACACTTTGATAATACTTGGAATTATAGTGTCCCGTTATTCCGTGAGTAATTCCCGGTTCATTGGTCAGATGCTGTATCAATAGTTTGATTTGCTCTGCAGTGATCAGGAAATCATCGTCTATCAACAAGTAATAATCGGAATTTTCCGCATGGGCCAGTTCCCAGCAATAGCCGGGCCCACGTCTGACCGGTTGATTTAGAACCAGGAGCCGTTTGTCTTCAATATTGATCCAGTTATTAACGTCAAAGTCCGGGTTATGATTTGACAGAATTACCTTGGATATAAACTGACATTTCAGAATTGAACAGACAAGGGGCTGCAGGTTTTTTAATCGTTCCTGGTGAAATGAGGCTAGTAAAGCAGTCGCCTTATAATTAGCAGTGAGTCTTGCCAGCCTTGATTTCAATACATACACTAAACGATTGAGATTGTTTTTAATCATTCCCTTGTGCATCCGTTTTGTGATTTGAGTGCGGCATGGAAACTATATCAGTTGCATAGTAGAGAGGCAGATTACCACCTTTTGGAAGTTATGAAAATTGCGTTTTACTGTTCAATGAAGCCAATAGATCATGTTCTGCCATCAGGAGACAGGTTAATAGCAAGAAATCTATATGAATATCTCAAAATTAACGGCCATGAACCATTCATTCTATCAGATCTCAGAACGCTGTTTTTTCATAAAAAAACAACAAAATATCTTTTGTTTTATCTTCCATATCATTTTTTAAAATTATTAATAGTGGTATTAATGAAAAAACCGGACATTTTTTATCGTATCATGTGAAAAGGACAACGCCTGACTATTTTGGGCCTTTGCTTAGTGCAATGATGAAAAAACCATATTATATTTTGATGGTAACTACTCCGCTACTGGCCATAATAAATTAAACTCCAGAATTGCATGTTGTGCAATCAAATACGTATTTTTGAATGCTGTGCGCATTTTTCTGAACAAGGAAAATGCCTATCGTGTGATGACCAATAATTTTGGTATTGATAAAGTCTGTTATATCAAGCCAGGCATCAGCCTAGATGAGTTTAAAGAATATTCATGTTCAGTAGTTCGTGAACGTTATCAAGTGAATGATAATGTACCAATCATATCATCAAATGCCATGTGCAGATCCGGACGCAAGGCAGACAGTATCCGGTTCCTTATAGATTGCCTTGAAAGATTAAAATCGAAATCAATAAAATTTGTATGGATACATGCTGGCGGAGATGGTGAATTCCGGAGTCTGAAAAAATATGCGGGGGATAAATTAGGGTCTTTGGCGATTATGCCTGGGGTAATGGAAAAAGATGAAGTTCATGCACTCATGGCAGCGAGTGATGTTTTTGCATTTCCTGGCATAAATGAAACTCTTGGTATGGTTTACCTTGAAGCCCAATATTATCAAACACCGGTTGTAGCTTTTGATAATGGCGGTATTAATGAAGTAGTAAAAAACAATATTACGGGATTTCTGGTTCCGCCCATGGATATTGATGCTTATGTCAACGCAATTGAAGCATTACTTTCTGACCATGAATTGAGACTTGATATGGGAAGAGAAGCTAAAAAGACAGTTATAAATGATCATGATATTAATAAAAATTATCAAATTATTCTTGATGTATCAAAATATAAAAGCCCGCCAGTCTATTGATAGTCAAATTTGAAGAAAATGTTCAGTAGAATTGAAAAAATCCTGTTTGAACTGGAAATTCAATTGAATTATCCAATAGTAATGAAATTCTTCAGAAAAACATTCATTACCAGGTGGATTGGTGACAATAATATTATTCGAGAAGATTTTAAACACCTTGGAAAAAAATTCAGCAGCACGCGGTTATTGATTGTACTAACAACATTTAGTCGTCCGGATAGCTGTTTGCGTGTAATTACGTCAGTGCACAACATCATCACTTATAAAAATATGAATCCAAAAGAGGTTGTATTTCTGGTTCTGAATGATAAATCACAGGCTGACTATCAGGCAGTGAAAATACAATGCCGGGAAATATTTGGCGAGCAATTGATTTGGCTCGATTCCAGTCAACACCATGGGAAGAAATATTTCTGGTGTATGCATCAAATAGCGTTTCTGGTTGCGCGTGAAATCATGCCTGCCATGTGTCTGTATTTGCAGGATGATATCGATTTTTCAGAAGACTTGTTGGTAAAACTGGATCAATTATGGATGCTTACCGCACAGGATAATAAAAGAAGGGTTATTCACCTCTTTTCGGATCATAATGATAATTATGATAATAACGGCCGGTGGATTAATTTTAAAAGAGAAATTCATCCGTCAGGGTTGTTGAGAAAAACGCAGTGGTTTGATTTGCAGGCGTTTTATTGTGATCTAAAGTTCCTTGAGCTCCTGAGCTTTTGGGTGATACCTGTTCCTGAAAAAAGATGGAAGAATGACAGCACATTATCAAGTGGTGTAGGCCGTCAATTTACTTGCCGGAGTTTTAATAAAGCCAATATTTATCAATGTAGTCCAAGCTTGATTATGCATGGATATGAAAAAAGTGTCATGAATATAGAAGCTAGAGCATTAAGACCATTTGATAACAGATAATAAATTATGATTTATATTCTACTAACATTTAATGTTATTTATTGAACCGACTAAATTATATTTATTGTCAGCATGCAGGATTTGCTTGGTATATATCCCATTATCAAAGATACTTAATTAATATTAATAATTCATTGCCGTATTAAGGAACCAATAATATCACGATTACGCAATGATACTTTTTTAAGTAATTTATAGTTATCATCAAAACATTTCTCGGATTGATAGGCAGATTTAAAAAGCCTGGATACTTTTTCATGAATTAAATATCTATCAAGATCTTTGAAATGATGGCATTGATCATCACGACCAATAAGTTTATAAAATCTTGGCGTCTTGATATGTATAGCAAAAGATTCACAATAAATACCAAATAAATATGCGATCATGCCCGCATGCAGTTTTGTCGTTAACAATGAGGACATTTTGCTGATAAGAGCTACTAATTCCCATACACCCTCAAAAGGGATACTTAAACATTTAATTCCAGATTCATTTGAGATTCGGGCAGCAAGTTCATTAGTAGCATTATGTGTCGAAGTAAAACCAAAATCCGAAAAAACTACAGGCACTATATCTGAATGCGTTTTCAGATGACAAATTATTGAGTCGATAATTATGTTTGTTATATCGGTATTTTGTAATAGTTGCGGAGGGTGATGAATACCAATAATTCTGGAATTCTTGATATCTTTTAAACGGTCCTCTACTCTCTCCATGGATTTTACAGGTATATCTTCCATTGATATTGATAATATAGGGTCTAATGTAATTTCTATATATTTTCTAACCTCGAGATCGATTTTTAGAAAATCATGAGATTCCTCATTTCTTACGGAACAAATTGAGGAATTGTCTATTAAACGCCTTATCTCGTGCCTGATTATCAGGTTTGATAATGGGCCAGCTTCAATACCTACAAAACAGTAAGGAATTTCATGCAGAATGCAGAATTCTGCAGGTAGAATATATTTAAACATTCTGCGCCGGAATTTCCTAAATAAAGGTTTACTGCTATTGAATTCGGATTCACCGAGACCACCCCCCCCCTGCAAATATAAAAGCATCCCAGTTTTTATATCCACGAAAACCAGATTGCGCTGTAGGAAAAAGAGTTTGTAAATTGTTTAGTCTATGTTTGGAAATAAATGGAAATACTAGCTTATCATCAAATTCTTCAACCCACTTTCTGAATAGCTCCAGATAAAGTATGTCTCCAAAATTCCCTCTTTCTGCTGCCGGATTGTATATTGCTAACATATGTATTAATGATTATGGATAAAGACTTTTACATTGTAATATTTTTCAGGAATCAGTGTAGTGATTAAAAAATATTTGAGCATAGTTACTGCGTTACTTGGAGATAGAGTCTTGCGATGGCTATGCCCTGTTCGCCGGCAACAGAGTAAAGCAGAAAAAGCTGGTCATCATCTGTAAAAACAGCTGGATCCCTGAGACTGTGTTCAGGAAATCTGGCGACACCGTTTTTTGAATGTGTAACAGGCAGATTCGCACCTTCATAGTCACATTCCGGCTTAAGTACAGTGACAGGCCTGCTGGCTGTCCATTTATGGGGATCTTTTAACAGATCAATCTCGGACATCAATATTTTTTCAGGGTATTCACCGATTCTGCTGTAAAATACCAAAAGTGTATTATTGTGAATTTTGATCGCAAGATGTCTTACTCTTGATTTAAGTATGAACCGCTCGAATGGGTTATGTGAATATTCAAATCTTTCATGGCCATTGGAATAATATAGCTTGCCCGTTCTGGAAAATGCATAAATACGTTTGTTCCACTCAAATACACGAAAGTAAGAATCTCCGAGGACATCGGTATTTGGTGAAAAACTGATGCCATCCACTGAAGTGGCCAGCAGACTTACCTGATTTTTGAAGCCTTTAACAGGGCCGTGAAAATACATTTTGATCAGTTTATTCTTTTCATCTATGTGAACATCGGGTGATGCAATGTGACCGCTGCAAATTGTCTGGTTTAACTGTAACGTGCCGGATTCATGAATTTTCCATGGTCCTTCAGGGCTGTCAGCGTAGGCCAACCTGATAGATTCTCCCTTATGGTGTGCAAAATAGAGATAGTATTTACCCAGTGGTTTATCGATCCATGAGGGTACTTTAATAAGTGAAGGCCCGTTGATGTTATCGCCTGTAGTATCGGACATGCCGGGCGTGATAATTGGATTTACAGATAATCGCCCGGCATGAACCCGAATTGTTCCTTTGCGGTAAAAATAATCTTGTATAGATAGTGGTATCAAGGCACAATATTAATCAAGTTTGTAATCGAGCTTTATCATCATCTCACCAGCATATTCCATGAATTGTTCTACCTCGTGGCTGTCAAGACTTTCTTTCCACCGTCCTCTCCTGTCTGTCAGATGGCGATGAACCTGATTTCTTCGTAATTCCAGTTCCCACTGTCTACTGTCTGCAGTTTTATCATGTTGCAGCATGGATCCATGCATCTTAATGTCACAATACTTGCAAATATTTTCCAGTTCTTCACGGGGCGATGTGATTAAATCTTCATACTTAAGCAAATGAAAGTCATATTTCTTTCTGAACTCGAGCATTTTTGAGTTATCTTTTACCCATCTTTCCATCGCATTCCGGAAATTTCCCCATCTTTCTTTTAGAGAGGCAGTAACGTCAAGACCGTTTCTGACAATCACAATGATCTTTGAACCAGGATACAATTTTCTGATCTGGTCAATACGCAGCACATGTCTTGGTGTTTTTTCGCAGATAAAACGCTTGTTTTCCTTATGTGCCGCAAGCATTTGTTTTTCAAAAAACACCAATATACTTTCTTTTGTTCTTGTAAAGGAAAAATATCCTTTGCGTCCAAGCCTGCGGAAAACTCGTTTGTGTTTACTCGGCAGAATATTATAGTAAAAATTGACAACAATATTTCTTGTAGGACCAAGGCTGTGCCTGTTGTTGCGGTAGCTACTCAGAAATACTTCAGTTTCATAATTAATTCCATAAATATCAGGATGTGCAGACAGCATGGCCCACAATAGCGTTGTACCACTGTGACCACAACCGCATACAAATATCAGGTTTTCGCCTGGTCGGATATCAGCCATCCAGCCGCTTCTTTTGCATAATAGGTCAGTATCGCATCAGCACCTGCACGTTTGCAGGCGAGCAGTGATTCCAGCACGACAGTTTTTTCATCCAGCCAGCTGTTCTGTGCCGCGGCCTTGATCATGGCGTATTCACCGCTGACGTGATACACGAAGGTGGGGACCCTGAATTCTGTTTTGATTCGATACACGATATCGAGATACGGCAGGCCGGGTTTCACCATCACGATATCCGCACCTTCATCGATGTCCAATGCCACTTCACGGAGCGCTTCATCAGTGTTGGCCGGGTCCATCTGGTAACTGTATTTATTACCCTTGCCAAGATTACCTGCGGAACCTACAGCATCACGGAAGGGGCCATAGAAACCTGATGCATATTTTGCAGAATAGGCCAGAATTTTGGTATTCACATGTTGTGCATATTCGAGAGCTTCTCGTATAGCACCGATACGCCCATCCATCATGTCGGAAGGTGCCACGATATCAGCACCGGCATCAGCATGGGACAGCGCCTGTTTGACCAGCACCTTGAGTGTTGCATCGTTGATCACATAACCGGAGTCATCGATTAGTCCGTCCTGCCCGTGTGTCGTAAACGGGTCGAGTGCCACATCGGTAATCACACCCAGTTCAGGAAATTTTTCCTTGATGGCCTGGACAGCG
>MGYU01000081.1:13523-19356 GCA_001801885.1 Gammaproteobacteria bacterium RIFCSPLOWO2_12_47_11 | reverse complement strand
CGTCTTCCGATTTTTTATCAGTGGGCGTGACCGGAAATAAGGCAATGGCCGGGATGCCAAGTTTGAGCAGTTCTTCAGATTCCTTTAGCAGTTCATCAATTGTCAGCCGTTCGATGCCGGGCATGGAAGAGACCGGTTCGCGTTTCTTTTTTCCCTCGATAATGAAAACCGGATAAATCAAATCATCAGTATGCAGCCGGTGTTCACGCATCAGACGGCGCGAGAATTCACTGCTGCGCATGCGCCGCATACGGGTGTTGGGGAAACCTGATTTTTCAATACCAGCCATTTTTAATTCTTTGTTAATTTAACGGAGATACAATTGCCAGAAACGGATATTATAATCGCATTTCAATATTTTTAGTAATATAAGGCGTACAATATTGCATTTGTGTTCATTGCGAATGCATGTAAACGGCACCTGGGCAGGAAATATTAGAGCCGCACCGGTAGTAGCGGCCGGACAATCCTGATCATCAATCATAAGCTTCTCTAATTTTATTCAGAATATTATCGGGTATATTTGTTATTTCCCCTGCAGTACTCCAGTTATTCTTTTTCGACAGATAGCGGATATGTTCGATTCGTTTTTCGCTGAGAGGATGAGTCCTGAAAAATTCAGGTGGATTTAGCGGATACTTTTTTTCAAGTTTGAGCAAGGCATCAAATAAATCCTTGCTGCCTGCAATATGTCCATAATGACCTGCGACGGCAGTGAGCGCAGTGACGTCTGCTTCACGCTCCTGATCACGATTGAAAGTGAGTAATGTAATGATCCCGGCATCACTGACAATCTGACCGACAAAATAATCGCCACTGAATCCGGCAATGCTTGCCAGGAATAATCCAATGACCACACCGCGGCCCATGGCAATGACAGGATGCCGGTGTTTGATGTGCGCCATTTCATGGGCAACAACCATGGACAGGGCATTCTCATTGGGCAACAAATTCATTAAACCACGGTAAATGTAAATATGACCGCCAAGAGTAGCGAAAGCATTTTCAATCTCATCATCCATGTAATGAACGGTAATTTCCATGTCATCCGGCAATTCCATATAGGCAGCAAGTTTGTCCGACAGATTCTTCAGATAGGTTACAACCTCTGGATTTTCATCATCAATGAACAGTTCGCTCCCGGACAGCAATTCCTTTTCAAAAGAATATGGAATATGCGCGGCGAGTTTCTCCGCCATGAAACTGATAATGACTACGGCAACTACTATGACTGCAAGAATTCCACCCAACAGTATGAAAAACTCCTTGAGCGGATGTTCCTTGCTGGTATTAATCCCTTCCGGTATTTCGGGGTTTGAGTAGTCCATGATTGAGGATTAGTAACGAGTGATGAGTTATGAGTGCTGAGTAATGAGACTAAATGATGAGTACTCGTCCTCAGTCCTCAGCACTCGTTACTAAAGTACATTCATCTCGGCCTCAGAATCATCACACATCCGCCACTGCATCCACAGGCATCTCAGGCCGGGTTTTTGCCAGTTTAATCGCTGTTCCATAGGCCAGGACTTCGACCGATCCGATGGTATCGCGTTGCCCCTTGGAAATGGAAGATGTTTCCATTTTTACATTGAACACATAATTTGCACCCAGTTGTCTGGCTTCTTCACGCATGCGCAGCAGCGCTTCCCGGCGTGCACGATCAATCAGACTTTCATATGTCGTGACACGTCCACCAACCAGGTTACGCAGTCCGGCGACAAATTTCTTGAAGAAATCAACAGAAATAACAACATTCCCGGCAACCAGACTGGTCGTGCAGGGCGTAAATTCATCCGGTAATTTCTTGCTGGCGATCAGGGGGATATTACGTAACAGGGATTCCCGTTTGCGTATAGAACGGTAATGACTTTGCTCAAGCATTTGTCCGAATATATAACCTGCCAGCAGCAGACAGATAAAGATAATCAGCTCTATCATGACTTATTCCAGGACTACAGCCGTTCCATAGGCAAAAAGTTCAGACGCACCCTGAGTAATGCTTGAAGTTGAAAAGCGGATATTGAGGACGGCATTGGCGCCGATGGATTGCGCCTGTTGCTTCATGCGATCGATCGCTTCTTCCCGTGATTCCTGCAGGAGTTCCGTATAACCTTTGAGTTCGCCGCCAAATACATTTTTAAGTCCGGCCATGATGTCACGACCGACATGTTTTGCACGCACGGTGCTTCCTTGCACCAGGCCCAGATGTCTGGTTATCGTTTTCCCCGGTACGTATTCCAGTGTGGTCAGCAGCATTATTTATCTCCTTGGTTGCTATAAATAGCAAATGCTAAAAATTTGTCATACCGGGCTTGAACCGGTATTCAGTGAAATAATGTCCCGCCTGAAAGACGGACACTAAATTTACTGGGTTCTGGTCGTTAAGGACTCCATGTCCTCATATAACATTTCCCACATCCTGTGGGTCGCATTCGCCAGAATGACAGAAATTGTTCAGATACTAAAACCTATCTCAAAATTAAATGCCCTCCCTCTTGATGGGGGAGGGTAGGGTGGGGGTGAAAAGTGAAGTAAGAAATATCAATTGATTATCTTGCCAAATTTTTCCCCTCCCCTTAATCCCCTCCCGCCAGGGGAGGGGAAACAGAATTTGAGGCAGGTTCTGATTATCAACAACTGTCTGAATGTTAATCCGGTTTTGGGTTATTCGCCAGAGTCAATTTGGGGGAGCTTCGCAACAGTATCCTCAATCCATGCTTCCACTTCACGGGTGATCTCGCTTGCACTTTTGCCTTTGCTTTCAATCAGGGGGCCAATGACCATATTGATAGTCCCCGGTTTTTTTATAAAACTGTTCCGGGGCCAGAAATAACCGGCATTGTGCGCTACCGGTATGACTGGATAACCGGATTTTTCAGCCAGTAAACCGCCGCCCGGCAGATATTTGCCATTTTCTCCGGGAGCAACCCGTGTGCCCTCCGGAAATACCACAACCCAGATTCCCTGTGCCAGCCGGTTACAACCCTGCTCCACGATCTGGCGAAACGACTGGATAGCGGATCCCCGATCGATGGCTATCGGCTGCATTGAAGCCAGACCCCAACCGTATATCGGGATCCAGAGCAATTCCCGTTTTAATATCCATACCTGTGCCGGAAAAATAATTTGTAATACCAGGGTTTCCCACGCAGCTTGGTGTTTGCACATGATGATTGCAGGGCCTGCCGGTATGTTCTCAAGCCCGGTAATCGAGTGTTTCAAGCCACACGTGAGTTTAAGCCACCACAGGTTGAATACCGTCCAGCGCGATACGATAAAGAAACGTAATTTGAAAGGGAGTGGATAGACCAGCAGGCAAACGGGAGTAACGATGATTGTGGAAATGGCAAGACCCAGATTAAACAATAAAGATCTGAACAGCAGCAGCATGGGATAAATGCTATTTCTCCTGGGTCAGGTCATCGACCACGGCGGAAAGATTTTCATAAACTTTTACACCAGCGGGAAGTTTTCCGCTGGCCAGGGTTTCTTCCCCATAGCCGGTTTTTACCATTATAGGTTTGGCTCCAACAGCGATAGCGGCCTCAATATCAATGAGTTTATCACCCACTATAGGCACGCCGGTGAGAGGGACATGCAGACGATGACTGATTTCATCTAGTAAACCGGTCTTCGGCTTGCGGCAATTACAGTTATCTTTAGGTTCATGGGGACAGAAGAAAAACGCATCAATCGATCCGCCGTATTGTGAAAGGTGATCAAGCAGTTTACGGTGAATCTCGTTAAGGGCGACGATATCCAGCTTCTTCTTTGCCAGACCGGCCTGGTTGGTAATGACGATTACGCGGAAACCATTCTGACACAGACGGGCAATGCCCGGAAGACTGCCGGGTATTGCTTTCCATTCACTGGCGGATTTAATGTAATCTTTCGATTCCTGGTTAATGACACCATCACGATCGAGTATTATGAGTTTCATCAATTATTATCCCTGCAACTTTGATACATCTGCAATCGCCTGGAATTCACGGTGAATTTCAGCAAGCAACTGTAATCGCGCGGTACGAAGCATCTCGTCTTCTGTCATAACCATGACTTTATCAAAAAAAGTATCGACGGAATCACGTAGCTGTGCAAGCTCCTTAAGTGCTGTTGCATAGTCTCCTGCAGCAGTAAGAGGATGTACTTTTTTAGCGATATCCACCAGCTGTTTACAGAGGGTTTTTTCTGCTTCTTCGACAAGCAGTGAACTATCGATTGCCGGTGTAATGACATCGATCTCACCGTTACCTGCTTGACGCAAAATATTTTGTATTCTTTTGTTGGCTGCAGCAAGTGCCATGCCTTCTGGAAGAGCCCGAAACATCTTTAATGCATCAAGGCGTGGCAGTATATGATCCAGCTGTGTTGGATTAAGCGACAAAACGGCATCAATCTCATCGGGCGCATAGTTGCGTTCTCGCAGGTAAGAACGCAGGCGATCCATAATGAAATCGAATACCGCACTAGTCGCATCAGGTGCTTTAATTGAATCGTTGAAGTTCACAGCAGCAATTTTTAACAATTCATATAAATCAATATCAAGATCACATTCGATCAATATTCTGAGTATACCCAGTGCAGCACGGCGCAGTGCAAACGGGTCTTTTTCTCCAGTCGGTATCTGGCCGATGGCAAAGATGCCCATCATGGTGTCCAGTTTGTCCGCGATAGCGAGTGCCTGCCCTGTGCGCGTCGCCGGCAATCGATCGTCGGCATAACGGGGCAGATAATGCTCTTCTATCGCCTTTGCCACTTCATCAGGTTCACCATCATGTTGTGCAAGATAACGGCCTATGGTGCCTTGCAGTTCAGGAAATTCGCCAACGAGGCTGGTCACCAGATCACATTTGGCAAGTTGTGCAGCCCGTTCGGCCAGTTTTGGATCACCGCTGATAGAGTTGGAGATCGATTCAGCCAGTTTGGTAACACGCCTTATCTTGTCACCGACACTGCCGAGTTTGTTCTGAAAGATGATCCCGTCCAGTGCGGGAGTCCTGCTTTCAAGGGATGTGGCCTTGTCCGTTTTCCAGAAAAACATGGCATCAGTAAGGCGTGGCACAATCACACGTTCATTACCATGCTTGACCTGGTTGATGTCTTTGCTTTCGATATTCGCGACTGTTATGAAATGGGGCAAAAGTTTTCCGGTCTTTTTGTCACGAATCGGAAAATAGCGTTGCTGGTCTTCCAGTGTGGCAATCAGAATTTCTTCAGGCAATGCCAGGAATTTGGGATCAAATTTACCGCTGATGGCTACCGGCCATTCCACCAACGCTGCAATCTCGGCAACCAGATCGCTTTCAGTTTCGTTGTTTAGTGGATCACCGCCCACTTCATCTGCCAATTTTCGTGCTTGTAAACTGATTTCACCCTGCAACTCGTGAGTTGCATTATTCAACCAGACTTTGGCATCAAGCAAAGCTTGAACATAATCAGAAGGTGATTTTAATTTGATCGGCCCGGGATGATGATAACGATGGCCATAAGTAATCCGTCCTGCCCTTACCCCCAGTATTTCACAGTCAATTACTTCACTACCGAAAAGCACTACGGCCCAGTGTACAGGCCGTACAAATTCGGCAGTGCCAGAACCCCAGCGCATACGTTTAGGGATCGGTAGTTTGGCCAGTGCTTCATTAATTGCCGCCGGTATAAGATCAGCGGCGGCTTTGCCGGGCTGCAGTACGGAGAAAAATAGTTTGTCATCTTTCCGTTCGAGTTTATCGACTGTAGTGCCGGCAGAACGGGCAAATCCTTCTGCAGCTTTGGTTGCCTTTCCTTTAGCATCAAAGGCAACTGTCACGGCCGGGCCGAAACGTTCAACCTGCCG
>MGYU01000081.1:0-13459 GCA_001801885.1 Gammaproteobacteria bacterium RIFCSPLOWO2_12_47_11 | reverse complement strand
CCGATCAGGTTGTTTAATTCTGAGGTTTTCATAAATTACTGCCAGACGTCGTGGGGAAAAATAGTAATGTGTAGCTGTTTTACCAGGTTCATGCAGATCATGAATGCGCCACAGCTGGCTATGTAATCTGGTGTCAAAGTCCTTTGCGAGTGCTGCCAGCGTCTTCGGCGGCAGTTCCTCAGTGCCAATCTCAACCAGCAGGTCGCGCGTTTTCATACTCATGCCGGTGAATTGCCCCTTAATAACGGAAAGCCCAGTGCTTCACGCCTGGCGTAATAAGCCTCGGCAATTGCCCGCGCCAATGTTCTGACGCGCAGAATGTAACGTTGCCGTTCCGTTACCGAAATCGCACGACGCGCATCCAATAGATTAAAGCTATGTGAAGTTTTCAGCATCTGTTCGTATGCTGGCAGGGGCAGATCATTTTCCAGCAGATATTTGCATTGCGTCTCGCATGTATCAAACCATGCCAACAGGCTATCAGTATCAGCGTGTTCAAAATTGTATTTTGATTGCTCTACTTCATTCTGATGATAGATGTCACCATAGGTGACAGTGCCTGCCGGGGTCTTGCACCAGACGAGATCGTAAATGCTGTCCATGTTTTGCAGATACATGGCAATACGTTCGAGACCGTAGGTGATTTCACCGGAAACCGGTTTGCATTCCAGCCCGCCCACCTGCTGGAAATAGGTAAACTGGCTGATTTCCATTCCATCCAGCCACACTTCCCAGCCCAGACCCCAGGCACCTAGCGTGGGTGATTCCCAGTTGTCCTCGATAAAACGGATATCGTGCACCAGTGGATCGATCCCAAGTTCCTGCAGGGATTCAAGGTAGATGTTCTGGATATCATCCGGCGAGGGTTTTAAGGTTACCTGGAACTGGTAGTAATGTTGCAGCCGGTTGGGATTATCACCATAACGCCCGTCCGATGGACGTCTTGAGGGTTGCACATAAGCGGCATACCAGGGTTCCGGCCCGATGGCCCGCAGAAAAGTGGCTGGATGAAATGTGCCGGCACCGACTTCCATATCATAGGGCTGCTGAATGACACAACCTTTCGCGCTCCAGAAGGATTGCAGCCTGAAGATCAGGTCCTGAAAGGTCAATACTTCCGGTTTTTTCTTGGCAGCCACAAATAATTTTCCTTACGAACTCAATGCCGGGAGAGTATATCTTGATAGCGGCTTGAAGTGTATTGGCAGCCATCTTGAAGAAGCGGGTCACGCCCGTGAAAGTGCCCGTTCCTCGCGGGAAATTCCTTATTCGGAGATTTCGGTTGGCTTTTTCAGATTACCCGGGTTGGATGTGAGGGCCTCGTATTTGAAATCCGGGATTTGATAGACCCATGAAGACAAGGTTTCAGTCAGGTAATGTGCTTCCTGCACCGGGTCCGGTTTGAAGTCTGTAGTAAGTCCTGCAAATGCATCAGCTGTGTCTTCACTTTCCTTTTCATCAGTCACGCTGTCTTCACGGGTTGCAGATGGATCAACTGCAAAAGTGAAACGGGCATAGGCCTTGTTATCAATTCTGGCGGTTTTTGCGGTCACGATCAGTCCGTCAAAAGTTGTGGCGGTAGTAGTAATCGATTCTTCCGGGAATGAAAAATTATCCAGTGCGTGCACGCCATCTGCACGCATTTCTTCCATGCTCCTGCTGATACGGGTCATGATAATTTTTACTGCAGAATTCTCGCCAGAAATCCCCCTGGGTTGAAAGTCTATCTGTTCCTTTTGTTCTTTATAGATTTCAAAAACATTCCCTTCTGCATACTGGATAGTTACATTTTTGATAAAGTCTGACGGGATATCGAACAGATTTCTTTCAAACCAGTCGGCAGGATTGCCGGAGACATCGAGCATGCCTTCGGCCAGCAGGGCCCTGGTCTGATCCGGCAAACGGACATAAAGACCGGGTCTGCTGCCTGCGGATTGGCGTGGTTTACCGGCTATAATACTGGCTGCTTCTTCGTTGCCACTGGTTTTCAGGGTGATCAGCAATGAACTGGCATCTTTGCTCTCCGGATCTTCTACCCCGAGTCTTGCATACAAGGCAGGGTCGCCGGTTTTTTCTTCTTCGATCTTGAGGCCGGCCAGGTTAATGACCATTGCCCTGACTTTATTGAACAGTGCCGGATAATTATCAGCACTCTCCAGCACCCAGATTTCTCCCTGTTTTTTTAACTGCACTGTCCGACCATCACCCTTGATGCTGATTTCGATAATATCGTTAATCTGGTTTGCCAGTCCAGGAAACAGGGTCTGTTTTGCTATTGTGCTTTGTGGAGCATGCAATTTTGCGGTGATACTTGCCGCCAGGATTACAGCCAGTGTGATCAGGGAGAGTATGAGGAGTTTTCTGTTTTTCATGCTGATGATTATTTCACTCCAGCCCTGTTTATTATTGCCTCTGTCTGTTGATGCGGTAAATTCCCGTTGCTATCGCAATGAGAAAAACCAGAAGGGGGATCAGGCCGATATTGATGATGCGTAATTTGGTCCCGAGTGATTCAATGTTCTTTTTGAGTTCATGTTGTACGGCACGCAGTTCCTTTCTGGTATCAAGGCGTACATCCCGGATTTTTTCCATTTCTGCACTTTGTTCAGGAGTCAGGATGAGGGCGCTGTCATTACCCTGTTCCTGTTGAAGTTGCATAATCTTCTTTTCGGTTTCCTGCAGTCTTGCCTGTAATTCCTGTTCTCTTGCACGGAAAGCGAGTTCTGCATTACGTCGAATTGCTTCAACGCGATCAAACGGGCGGGTGAATTCACCCCGGCTGCGCAGACTGATCAGATCGTTGCTGCCGGCCAGATTTTCCAGCGAGTTGATGACGAAATTACCGTTGTCTGCAATCGCTTGCGGCAGATCCGTACCGAAATAGGATTGTGTTCTGATCCAGAACAGATCGGTCAGGATATCGGTGTCTGCAACGACGATGACATTGATTTCCCCCTCACGCACCAGACCGGAGGTATCTTTGCCGGATGTATCCGGATCGGCTTCTGCTTCGTTACCTTCTTCATCAACGGTATAAGAAAGTCCATCCGGGAAAGCGGTCTGGGCCTTGCCCTGCAAACGCGCGGCGAGTATCTGCTTTTTCTCAATAGACTTGAAGTTATCCAGAATGATACTGGGGTCACGCTGGATCACAAGAAAATCACGTTCCAGTTGTGTGGATTGCCGGGTTGTTTCGATCAACGGAGTAAGGGAAATTGCCGTGTTTGCTTTCTTCTCAAGAATACCGGCAGTTCCCAGGTGCATGACAGACAGTTCGCTGGTGGCGAAATCTTCCTGGTTGAAACTTTCCCTGCCCAGTCTTAACCACGGCAGGTAGGCGATCTCTCTCAGGCCACGCTCACCACGGGCCTGTACATGCATGGCTGCATTAATATCACCTGCGACCTTTTCCTTGAGAAGCTCAATACCCCATTGGTCGAATAATCCTGGCAATTCAGAATCCATTTTAGGCATGGCTCCCGGATTTTTCGGATCCGGCGGTGTACGATCTAATTCACCCAGCGGATCAACAAACACCATGGCCTTGCCACCTTTCAATATAAATTGATCGATAGCGAACTGGGTTCCCAGTTTCAAATTTTTGGGATGCACGATCATCAGTACATCAATATCAGGATCAATGGTTTCAGGATTGTCGTGGAGTTCGCGGACATCAAAAAATTCCTTCATGGTGCTGACGATGGTCCACGGCTCGATATTTGGATCATCCTTGTCACCGAACATGGGCAAGGAACTGAGTATGCCAATTACACTCTTATCAGGACTGGCCAGGTTATAGAGGAGCTTGGTGATGTCGTATTCCAGCGCAGATTCCCGGTTTGACCGGAAGAAGGGAATAATCCTTTCATCATCTGTCGAATTTGTTCCTACCAGGCCAAAGTAGGCGCGGTCACCGGCATTGTTGACAGCAATACCCTGCAAACCCTTGGCAACTGCCTGATCCTCTTCTTCAGAGAAAGATTCCGGATCAATAATTTTGAGAGTTATCTTGCCGCCGGAATTGGTTTCGTATTCCTGCAACATATCGCGCACGCGCACGGCATAATTTGTCAGCGCCGGTAACCCGGTCATCGCCTTCTGGGAAAAGTAAAAATCCAGTTTTATGGGTTCATCAAGATTTCTGATGATGTTGATTGTTCCATCAGAGAGGGTAAACAATTTGTTTTCCGTGAGGTCAAGACGCCAGTTGGTTAATGTCGCATTGACCAGGACAATTCCGGCAACAAACAGACAGGCGACGAGAACCAGACCGGTTCCTGATATGATATTTCTGCTGTTCATATGTTCTCCTAGCCCGCTTTTTTGTTTTCAATGACAACAACATTGGCATACAGCCAGAAACTGATGAGAGCCAGGAAATAGATCAGATCGCGTATATCGATCACACCTTTCTTGATGGACTCAAAATGGGTCAGGAAACTGAAGGATGCGATGGCATTCACCACAGCCTGTGGCGCCCAGCCACGAAAGAAGTCCAGTACCAGGGGGAAACCACTTAACAGGAACAGGAAACAGATCACCACGCTGACAACAAAGGCGATGACCTGGTTTTTGGTGATCCCGGAAATACATGAACCAATGGCCAGAAATCCACCTGCCATCAGCAGACTGCCGATGTAGCTTGCAAGAATGACCGTGTTGTCAGGCGCGCCGAGATAATTGACGGTGATCCACATCGGGAATGTCAGTACCAGTGCAACTGCGGTGAAACACCAGGCAGCGAGAAATTTTGCTACCACAGCCTGATAGGTCGGGACGGGTAATGTCATCAGTAGTTCAATCGTGCCGGTCTTGCGTTCTTCGGACCAGAGGCGCATGGCAATGGCTGGTATCAGAAACAGATAAAGCCATGGATGAAAACGGAAGAAGGGTTCAAGATCTGCCTGGTTACGTTCGTAAAACGCCCCGATATAGAAGGTGAAGACGCCCATCAGGAACAGGAATATCACAATAAACACGTAGGCTACCGGTGTGGCAAAATAGGCTGCGAATTCGCGCTTGAAGATGGCTTTGATATTGTTCATGACGCTAATAACATCCCCTGTTCCGCATGAAATTTTGTCGTGATCTCACGGAATACATCATCCAGTTTGCCATTAGTGGATTTGGCCAGGAGTTCCGCGGGAGTGCCGTCAAACAGCAATTTGCCCGAGGCGATGATGATGGCACGCGTACAGACAGCATCGACCTCTTCAAGGATATGGGTGGAAATGATGGTCGCCTTTTCACTTGCCATTTCCTTGATCAGTGTGCGGACCTCATGTTTCTGGTTCGGGTCGAGACCGTCGGTCGGTTCATCCATAATCAGGATCTCCGGGTCATGCAGGATCGCATGCGCCACACCGACACGGCGCTTGTAACCCTTGGATAATGTTTCGAGTGTCTGGTTGCGGACAGATTGCAGGTTGATTTTCTGTATGACCTCTTCAATGCGGTCCTCACGGGACTTGCCGGTCATGCCGCGTACATCAGCAATAAAATTCAGAAATGCCGTGACGGTCATTTCACCATAGAGCGGCGCACCCTCCGGCAGATAACCGATTTTTTTCTTGACCTCGATGGGATTTTCCAGAATGTCGTAACCACATACGGATATTGTGCCAGCGGTGGGTTCCAGAAACCCGGCGATCATTTTCATGGTGGTGGATTTACCGGCGCCATTGGGGCCGAGGAACCCCAGCACCTCACCTTTCCTGAGCGTGAAAGAGATGCCCCGTACCGCATGGATAGGCCCGAAATGTTTGACCAGCGAGTTGATCTCGATAACCGGTTTTTCTGTTTTTTCAGTCAATCTGGTACCCTCAATCCAACAATATATGTTGTATCTGTGATGTATGGGTTTTACTGCAAAGGTTCAGCAAACTACCGGAATTCTTGTTTTTATCCCAGCTTGCCGAATGCTAAAGCGCAGACATTCTGCACATTGATTATCCAATCGTCAAATATTGACCATGCAATTGTCCGGCAAGTTCCCTGCTGCTACCAGTATATTTATGGTTACTGTTTCTGTTTAAACTGCTCTTTTTTGAGGTGAAACAGGGCAGAGATGTCTTCATCACCATAGCCCTGATCCATGAGGCGTTGATAATGTAACAGTGTCATCTCCAGAATGGGCAATGAATTTTCAGATACATTTTTCAGCATGGACTGGCAGATCGAGAGGTCCTTGTGATGCAGACTGAGTTTGAAGCCGGGTGTGTATTCACCCGCCAGTATGGCTTTGCCACGATGATCCAGAAACCAGTTGCCTGCTGCGCCAAGGGAGACAATATCTACGACCTTGTTCATATCCAATCCCATGGCCTGTCCAAAGATCAAGGCCTCCGTTACCGCCTGATTTATACCGGCCGCCATGAGTTGATTGACAGCCTTGCAGGCTTGTCCGCTGCCGGTAGGTCCGATGTAGGCGATATTCGACGCAATCGCAGATAAAACCGGTTTTACCCGTTCCAGTATTTTCTCATCACCACCGGCCATCACCGCAAGTGTGCCATTTTTTGCGCCTTCCACTCCGCCGGACACCGGGCAATCCAGAAAATGCGCCCCTTTATCTTTTAAAATCGCAGCCGCTTCCCTTGCTGTATCAGCACTCACCGTTGAGGTATCCACCACAACGCTGTCCGGTTTGATTGCAGTGGCAATGGCCCGGACCATCTGCAGGACATCTTTATCACGCGAGACACTTAATACGATCAGTTCGCATTCAGATGCGAGCTGTGCCGGACTATCAGCAACCTTTGCTCCGGTCTTTGCAGCAATGGGCCCGGCCTTGCCCGGAGACCTGTTCCAGATCATGTGCAGATATTCCGTATAGTGAAAATTGAGCGCCATGTATCCGCCCATAGCGCCGAGACCGATGATTCCGGTTTTCATTCAAATACCCTCGTGATTGATAATTCGTGATTCGTGATTGGTAACCATAAACTAATCACCAATTACGAATTACGAATTACGAATTACGAATTACGAGTTACGTTATTCTAGTCTTCCAGATACGTATATCCATCCAGTCCCTGGATCAGCTCATGCAAATATTGTGTCTCCAGAAATTTATCCAGATTGGCTGCATTGATCTTCTGTTTATAACAATATTCCAGCGTCTTGCCGCTGATATTGACATAGTCCAGCAGATCGGCCACGGAATCACCCTGGTGTAACTCGGTCAGTTGGTAATTGCCGTCCGGCAGCAACTCAACATTGACCGATGCTGTGTCACCAAAGAGATTATGCATATCACCCAGGATCTCCTGGTAGGCACCGAGCAGAAAGATGCCGATTAAATAAGGTTCATGATCAAACGGTGCATGGATAGGCAGGCTATTGGTTACCCCTTCGCCGTCGACATATTGTTTTACCATACCATCCGAATCACAGGTCAGATCTTCAATCATAGCACGTTGCGCCGGCCGCTCGTTCAGCCGGTGCAGTGGTACGATGGGAAAGATCTGATCGATTGCCCAACTGTCCGGCATGGATTGAAACAGGGAAAAGTTGCAGAAATATTTATCCGCCAGTTTTTCATTGAGTTCATCCAGCAATTCCTGCTGGTCTTTTTTCAGCAAGCCCTGTATCTTGCGGCAGATGGAATAGAAGAGATCCTCAGCACGCGCACGCTGGTGCAAATCAATCAGTCCGCGCACAAACATCCCCTTGGTTTCTTCAAAGTGATGCAGAGCATCGTCATAAGTTTGTACGGCACGTTTTTTATTCAGCGCCTGTAATAATTTCCAGAGCTCCTGTACGACAGGCGGTTCATCTGACTTTGCAGCTGCAGGTTTGATTAACCCGGGGGCCTGTTCCACACCGATAACATTCGTGATCAGCATCGCATGATGCGCAGTCATGGCGCGGCCTGCTTCGGTGATGATCTCGGGTTGTGGCAAATCATGTTGCTGGCAGACATCAGCAAAGGCATGGATCACGGTCTCGGCATAGGTCTGCATGGTGTAGTTCATCGAGCAGTAATTGCGTGATTGCGTACCTTCGTAATCAATGCCCAGTCCGCCACCAACATCAACACAGACCACAGGCACATTCATCTTCCGCAGTTCACGGAAAAACCGGGTTCCTTCCTGCAGGCCACGCTGGAAATGCTGGATGTTGCTGATCTGGGAACCGATATGGAAATGTAACAGCTGCAGGCAATCAAGCCATCCTGCCGCCTTCAATTCTTCAACAGCCTTGATGACCTGGGCGCTGTGCAGACCAAACTTGGATTTTTCTCCCCCGGTATTCTGCCAGTTACCTTCAGCCACCGATGCCAGACGTACGCGCATACCGAGCCGTGGTGTGATGCCCATCTCTCTGGCGGTCCGGATGATCATCTTCAATTCGGAAATCTTTTCCACAACAATGAAAACACGCAATCCCAGTTGTTGGCCGATCAGCGCAATACGAATGTATTCCTGATCCTTGTAACCGTTACAGATCACGGTATTGCCCGGTGCCGAGAGTGCAACTATGGTCAACAACTCAGGTTTACTGCCGGCCTCAAGCCCGATGCGGTTGCCGCCATGGCGGATGATGTCTTCAACGACCTTGCGCTGCTGGTTGACTTTGATGGGGTAGACCGCCGTATAGGCGGAGCGGTAATTGTGTTGTTGTTTCGCGTTTGCAAAAGCTTCGCACAGGGCGTCAACACGGTGTTGCAGGATATCAGTGAAACGTAGCAAGATCGGCGGAGTCTGTCCCTTTTCCCGGAGTTGGTGCGCCAACCGGTAGAGATCGATGGCCTGGTTTTCCCTTTTGCCCGGCCGCGTGATCAAATGGCCTGCTGTATTGATATCAAAATAACCCTCGGACCAGGCCGGGATCTTATAAAGCTTGCGTGACTCATCTATTGACCAGTCGTCCTTTTCCAGGGCTTCTTTCCGGGGATTGGGTTTCATGGTTGCCTATTATTAACCACAGAGAACACGGACGCCTACAGGGAAGCAGGTGGTACGACTCCAGGGATGGAGGAGGTAGAACCGCGTCGGGAACAGCGGTCGAGACTACGCCGGGCACACGTTGTCGAGGACACGGACACAATGTACATATTCAAGCACCTCTTTAATGAATACAAATTATTTGTTCATGTAATGCTGTGCAATGATTTCTGCCACACAACAGGTCAGCTTTTTGGCAGTTGGCAGGTGCAGGAATTCATTCGGGCCGTGGGCATTCGATCGCGGGCCGAGTACACCGGTGATCAGAAATTGTGCATCGGGAAATTTTTCTCCCAGCATCCCCATGAAAGGAATGGTCCCGCCTTCACCCATATACACAGCACCATTGCCGAAAAAATTCAGTGAGGCCTGATCGATCGCCCGTTCCAGCCAGGGTTGAAGATCGGGTGCATGCCAGCCGCTGGCACTCCAGTCAGGCGTGAACTGTATCCTGGCACCATATGGCGAGTCATGCTCCAACAGGGATTTTAATTTTTGTGATGCAATTTGGGCATCTGCCGTGGGTGGCAACCGCAACGAGATCTTTACTGAAGTGCCGGCCCGCAGCACATTACCTGCATTGGCTATGGCAGGCAGTCCATCGGCCCCGGTAATCGATAATGCCGGGCGCCAGGTACGGTTCAGGATCAGTTCCGTTGTATCGTTGATGACCGGTTGCGCTCCGGTTACAAACGGAAATTTCGTATAGACGCTGTCACCGAGGACGGCGGCCGCAGTTATTGCCTGTTCGACTCTTTTTTCAGGGATGTCTGTGGTGAATTCCAGTGTTGAGACCCAACCGCTGTTGCAGTCATCAATGCGGTTCAGTAATTGCCGCAGGATGCGGAAGCTGGAGGGGACGATGCCGCTGGCATCACCGGAGTGAACACCCTCATCCAGTATTTCTATTTTTAATTCACCGCCGATGAGTCCACGCAATGAGGTCGTACACCATAATTGGTCATAATTACCGCAGCCGGAATCCAGGCAGATCACCAGCTCCGGTTTGCCGATGCGATCTGCCAGGGCGTCAATATAAAATGGCAGGTCATAACTGCCGCTTTCTTCGCAGGCTTCAATAATCACCACACAGCGGGCATGTGGGATCCCCTGCTCCTTGAGTGCCATAATGGAAATCAACGAGGCAAATGTCGCGTAACCGTCATCGGCACCGCCCCGGCCATACAATCTGTCGCCATCGAGTACAGGTTGCCATGGGCCCAGTCCATCCCGCCAGCCAGTCATCTCCGGTTGTTTGTCCAGATGCCCATAAAGCAGGATGGTCTGATCAGAATCCCCCGGTATGTCCATGTAGATCAGCGGTGTCCGGCCCGGCAGCCGTACTACGTCGAGCTGCATACCCGGGATTTTACGGGTCCGGCACCAGTGTTCAAACTGCTGCACGGCCTGATCCATATAGCCATGTGTCTGCCAGTCCGGGTCAAACATCGGGGACTTGTTCGGGATACGGATATATTCAATCAGTTCCGGGAGGGCAGACTCATCCCAGTTTTTGAAGCAGTATTCAGCGAGCTTTGCGGAGTTCAGAGACATGACACTATACTAACCTGTCATTTCGAGCGCGACCACCATGGACGGTGGAAGTGCAGAAAAGGCATGGAAAATTTTTCTGCGAGCGAGAAATCCTGAGTCCGTCTTAACGAGATTTCTCACCATGTTCGAAATGGCAATTTTTGTGAATTTGATATATCTCACATACACTCCATGATAGCTATGGTTAAACGCTATGAACCTTATTGATGGAGGGTTCCAATGTTGAATAATCTGAAATATGTAATGCTAATCACTGCCTCTGCACTGATAATTACTGTCTGTGGTGAGAGTGAAACCCCGGCACCGTCTTCCTCCAGCGAAACAGCACTCGCTGTCACCGCGACAGAAACTCCTCCGGCCATCACCGAAGAACCACAACCGGCGTTGGGTAGGGTGACAGAAAGTGCGGATGCAGTGATGGCAACAGCGCCGGAATCCGTACCTGAAATCGCTGAACCGGAACCCGCTCCGGTAACTCCGCCCGCTGAAACAGTTGCTCCGGCAGAGCCTGTGGCAGAAACGCCGGTTGCAGATACTGTCGCTACCGCAACACCAGCCACTACTGCACCGGTTGACGGCGGACAAATATATAATACTTATTGTGCCATCTGCCATAAATTAGGTATGAACGCCGCACCCAAATACGGCAGCAAGCCATTGTGGGCCAAGCGCATTGCGCAGGGCCGTGAAACCGTTTATACCCATGCCATTAATGGTCTACGCGGGATGCCGCCCCGGGGAGGTTTTTCCACCCTGAGCGATGATGAAATTAAGGCTGGGACTGATTACATGGTGCGTGCCAGTGGCGGTTGGGGAAATAATTAACGGCTGCAGTAACCATGATACAGCATGAGAATTTATCCATGCAGAATCAATCACAGTTGTTAGCATTTAAAACTGGCGTTGGACCTTGTTTCGCTTTTCTATCTGCATGCATGCAGATGTCCGCTTTTGCCCGGGCCCTCTGCGGTGCTCGCTAAAAATTGCAACAGGTTCTAAATAAAAATCCCGCCAGAGGCGGGATAAATATTGAGACCAGGAGGAGGGTCATTATTAAATAGATTCAGACGGTTGAAAGGCTTGCTGCCAGTTGTATGTCTTTTCAGCGCCAGCACAATCTGGTAATAAGACGGCCTACCGCATAATTTGTTCAATGACCGGGTAAAAATAATTAATGACGATCAGGGTTTATGCCGGAAAAGTGCCGGAAATTGCCAATTCGGCCTATGTTGATGAGAGCGCCGTGGTCATCGGAGATGTCAAAATTGGCGAGGATTCATCCATCTGGCCCATGACCGTGGTGCGGGGGGATGTACATTCCATCACGATAGGCAAAGGCACGAATATCCAGGATGCCAGTGTCCTGCATGTCACGCATGATGGAAAATTCTCGCCCGGCGGTTTCCCACTGGTTGTCGGTAACAATGTCACTGTCGGACATCGGGTGACACTGCATGCTTGTACCGTTGGAGATTATTGCCTGATAGGCATGTCGGCCACCATCATGGACGGCGCGGTGCTGGGTGACCGGTTAATTATCGGTGCGGGCAGTCTGGTGCCCACTGGCAAGGTACTGGAAGGGGGTTATCTCTATGTCGGCAGCCCGGTCAAGCGAGTACGCAAATTGAATGAGAAGGAAATCGAATTTCTGGATTATTCCGCCAGTCATTATGTAAAGTTGAAAAATCATTACAAGAATCCTGAAAGGTTGGAGTAAATGTCATGCTGGTGAATACCAGCATCCAGTATAAATAATCTACCCCCATCCTCGGCTCGGGCTCCTGCTTCGCTCTACCTCCTGCATCCATGCAGTCGTACCTTCCCCCTGCAAGGGGGAAGGGGATACTGGCTTTCGCCAGAATGACGACCCAAATTATGGTGTGATTTTCTCGTTAATTCCGTCAATTTCCGTTATCATGCCGCGCCTTGCGGACCTGTAGATGAGTGGAGAAATGACTATGGTAGCGGATGAGTCCTGGTTTACTGAAAAGGGAGAAGGCTATGGTATTTCCCTCAGGATCAGGGAGAAGATCCATGATGAGCAGACACCATTTCAGCATATCGAGATATATGAAACGGAGACCTTCGGCCGTCTGATGACTCTGGATGGCCTGGTCATGCTGACCAGCCGTGATAATTTCATTTATCACGAGATGATGACCCATCCTGTGTTGTTTACTCACACTAATCCGAAAAACGTCATTATTGTCGGTGGGGGTGATTGCGGTACCCTGAAAGAGGTGCTCAAGCACAAGCAAGTGGAAAAGGCCCTGCAGGTGGAACTGGATGAACGTGTGACCCGCGTTTCAGAAAAGTATTTCCCCGATCTTTGTGATAAAAATAACGATCCGCGCGCTGCATTTTTATTTCAGGATGCCATCCAGTGGATGGGCGAAGCAACGCCTAATACAGCCGATGTAATTATCCTGGATACTACGGACCCTGTCGGGCAGGCGGCCCGTTTGTTTTCGGTGGAATTTTACGGGGATTGCCTGCGAGTGCTGCGTGACGGCGGGTTACTGGTGGCACAGAGTGAATCACCATTATTTAATGTTGATATCATTCAGCATATACACAAGGCCATGAAAGAAGCCGGCGCGGATGATACCCAGACCATCCATTTCCCGCAGTGCACGTATCCGTCCGGTTGGTGGTCGGCGACCATGGCGCGTAAGGGACAAAAACTAAAAGGTTTCCGTGAGACGGCTGCACGCAAAAAGACCTTTCCGACCCGTTATTACAATGCGGATATCCATTATGCCTGCCAGTCACTGCCAAGTTATGTGATTGAAGCTTTGGAAAAAGGTGATTAGTGAATAGTGATTGGTGATTAGTGAATAGTGATTGGTGATTGGTGAATAGTGATTGGTGATTAGTAATCCGTAGTACAATTTATTAGATACCAGATACCAGATACCAGATACCAGATACCAGATACCAGATACCAGATACCAGAT
>MGYU01000080.1 GCA_001801885.1 Gammaproteobacteria bacterium RIFCSPLOWO2_12_47_11 | reverse complement strand
CACGCACTAGATGCCCGCCCAACAAGCCCTTGCACGCGACGTGCGAGGACGCACGCGCGTGAAGGGCGGCGTTATGGCTAATAGGATTTTTTTGTGAGTATTAAATGGGAAATAGTCACGGCTATAAGTACAGCTTGTACAGCTGTAATAGCTTTATTCACCTATACATTAGTACGCTGGCAGTGGCATCTGAACAAGCCCACCATTACTTATAGCACTTCTTACAATAAGCAGAACTCATACGTTGCGCTAAGTTTCTCTATTGAAGGTGCTGAAAAGGAAAAATTGTTTTTGAAAAAGCTTAAGGTTACAAGTCCTAAAAACGCAAGTATTGCTGAGAAAGTTAGCAGCCCTGGAAATAAGCCAGTCCCTGGCAAATGGTTAAAAGAACTGTCTTTTAACCCTCAAGCTATAAGTGGCGGTATTTATTTTACAGCCCCTTCAGAAGCAAAGGTTACTTTCAAGATATATACAAGCTTAAAAGTCAACCGCTTCAAAACCATATCCCATAAGATCTCAGTTGAAATGCACAAATATGAAAAGCCATAACAAATCAATCAACTTCGCGCCTTCGGCGCCGAACGCAGCAAAGCTGCGCCGGTTATTGAGGTGTTATGCCGCAAGGAATGAATAATGCAATTTGAAGGCGGGTACACATATCCTAGCGGAAGAATACTTATCTTGCTTAGTATCGGAGCGATAGTGGTCACAGTATTGGTTTGGTGTACGAAGTCATTGGCATTAACAAATGGCGCTTCTTTATTCCTTGGCTTAGAAGGTACTGCATTACTTGCTTCATCATATACACCTGTCGGACTTAAACCTCCGAATGGAAATTTTATACAAGAACTTATTTGGATTCTCAAACAACAGAAAGGTACTTCGGTTACGTTTAATCAACCAATGTTTTATAGTGGTTTACTTTGTTTATTTCTTTCATATATTGCAGCAGCGTTTTCTACATAACCAATCGCTTGAGAATCGACGCGCAAAAAGCGCGCGCGTCTCAGCTCGAGCGTTATATAATATTGAAATTTCAAATAAAAAAATTTGAATGACCAGGAGATTAAAAGTTTTTTCAGCTTGATGTGAAACTTCTTGAATGCTGATAAGATTTTAATCCAGCCGAACATCTCCTTTCTCTGTCCATGGCGGATTTACAATTGCAATAAACTGTAATTCAGTTGTGCCACTGTTCTCAAGCCACTGGATTGAACCTGGTGGAATCAGGATCACATCTCCCGGTTTTACATTTTCCGTCTCTTCATCGACATGAATGCGCCCTGTGCCTGAGAGTATGTAATACACTTCCGTCTGTGCCAGTTTGTGATTGTATGTCTGTTTTCCCGGTTCAATCCTGGCGATGGCAATGGAATAAGGCAGGTCCACCGGATCGTTCTTAGGATGTAACAGCTCCCGCAACCGGCAGCCATCGTTGGCTGTAAATTCTTTACAATCGCTTAAATTTTTTATGAACACAGGCCTTACCTATGTAAAAATGTACTTATGGCCAAGTATATCGGCAATCCGGATTACAAACATGACAGCAAACCCTGCCTGGGTGTGCTGATTACCAATCTGGGCACCCCTGATGCACCTGCGCCTTCCGCCGTACGGCGTTATCTGGCGGAATTTCTTTCTGATCCGCGGGTAATCGAAGTTCCACGCCTCATCTGGTGGTTGATACTGCATGGATACATTCTGCGTACCCGCCCTAAACACTCCGCGAAAATCTATAAAAGCATCTGGACCAATGAAGGTTCGCCGTTGTTGTCTTTCTCCGGCAAACTGGCAGCAGCCATTCAAAAGGAACTTGAGCAGCGTGTGCCGGGCCCGGTGCGGGTGGAACTCGCCATGCGTTATGGAAATCCATCAATCAGGGCGGGGCTGGAAAAACTGCGTCAGGCCAATGTTCAACGCCTGCTGGTTCTACCGCTCTATCCGCAATACTCGGCAACCACCACTGCATCTACGTTTGATGCGGTTGCTGATGTACTGAAATCCTGGCGCTGGCTGCCGGAACTGCGCATGATCAATCATTACCATGATGATCAAAATTACATCAATGCGCTGGCGGACAGCATCAGGACACACTGGCAACAGCGCGGCCGTGGTGAAAAATTGTTGTTTTCCTTTCACGGCATACCAAAACATTATTTTGCCGCAGGTGATCCTTATTATTGCGAATGCCATAAAACTGCACGCCTGGTTGCAGAAGTCCTCGGATTGGAAGAAGGTGAATGGTTGGTGACATTCCAGTCACGCTTTGGACCACGTGAATGGCTGCAACCTTATACGGGTGTCACTCTTCAAAAGCTGGCCGGAAAAGGCATCAAAAATGTAAATGTGATCTGTCCCGGTTTTCCTGCAGATTGCCTTGAAACCCTGGAAGAGATCAATATCCAGTATCGTGCCCTGTTTATGGCTTGTGGTGGTGAAGAATTTAATTATATCCCTGCGTTGAATGACCGTGCCCCGCATACCGACGTCCTTTCAAACCTGATTATCCTGCACTGTCAGGGTTGGCCTGAAGTTTCTGCAGACTGGAGTAATGACAGGATAGATAAAGAAATAAACCTCAGGGAGCAGCGGGTGCAAAAATTACGTGATGGGGAAAAACCCTAGGCGATTGTAAAAGATTCGGCGCCGGAAAACCTCCGGCGGGTGTTTTACCGATGCAGATGTCCAGGGCCACATTATTCCCCATATAGAGTGATCAAGACCCGCCGGTTGAAACCTGAGTGCCGGTGTTCGTAGAGATAGATCCCCTGCCAGGTGCCGAGCATAAAACGGCCTTGGCTGACCGGTACTGTCAGACTGCTGTCCGTCAAAATGCTACGTATGTGGGCAGGCATATCATCGGCACCTTCGGTGTCATGCCGGAATGCAGGATCACCATCCTTTACCAGGCTACTCATGAACGTTTCCAGATCGACACGGACGGCGGGATCCGCATTTTCACACAGGATCAGGGAGGCACTGGTATGCTGGATAAAAATATTGCAGATGCCGGTAGTTATGCCTGACTGTTTGAGTTGCCGTACAAGCAGCGGGGTGATGTCTGTTGTCCCCCTGCCCGGGGTGATGATGCTCACTGTCTCCTGGTAAATCATGGCATGCTTCTTCTTGATAGTAGATCAATCGAGTTTTAAATTGCCGGTAATCAAGGCAAAAAATTCATCCTGATTGCGGAACAGCCAGCCAAGATGCTCTCCACAAGCTGCACATACAGCAATCTGCCAGCGATACCCGGCAAACCAGGTGTGTTCAAGTGAGGCCGGGCCTGCGACAAGACAACCTGGCGCCTCACGGAAACAGCCAAAAGTGAAAATATAACCGGCAGGGTTGCTACAGGTATGCTGGTGGAGTTGATTGACAGCAATCCTTTCGTTCTCTGATGTTATAACATGACCACACACCTTGCAGCGTAACGTCCTCGCCGTTTCAGTTTTTCTCTCCTTTTTTGCATCCCTGACAATATGTTCATCTGGTCTGTTGGCGACATCAAAAAATTGCAGAGTGAGTGTAAACATAAACGTTTAATTTACTTATATCAAAAAAGCATCCTGATCCCGATAGCCGCCAGCACAACCGCAAATACACGTTTCAGGATATCAACCGGCAACGTATGCGTGAATCTTGCGCCAAGTGGTGCAGCACACACACTGGCGATACTGATCATCACTACTACTGGCCAGTAGACATATCCGGTAGTGCCCTCCGGCAAACGGGGATAATTCCACCCGGTGATGATCATAGTGGCTGTACCTGCTACAGCAATAGGCAAGCCACAAGCAGAAGAAGTTGCCACAGCCTTGCGTATATTGACATTGCACCATAATAAAAATGGTACTGTCAGAGTGCCCCCGCCGATACCAAGCAGGCTTGAAATTGTTCCTATCACGCTACCACTGGCTACCATCCCGGCAGTGTCAGGCAGTGATCTTTGCGCAGATGGTTTTATTCCAAAACCGATCTGTAATGCGACCAGTATTTCAAATAGACCAAAAGCTGTTTGCAAGCTGTCACTGCGCAGTTGATCCGCAATAAGGGCGCCGGCGATGGCGCCGATAATAATGCCTGGTCCTAACAATCGAACCACATGCCACGCTACTGCCCCATGCCGGTGATGGGCCCAGGTAGCTGATATGGAGGTAAACACGATGGTGGCCAATGAAGTGGCTACCGCCATGTGCATCAGGATATCCCCTGGCAACCCCTGATAGATAAACAGGAATAACAGGGCTGGAACAATCACAATACCACCGCCCAGCCCCAGCAAACCACCTGTCATACCGGCAACCACGCCCAGCAGCAGGTAGGAAAAAAGTGTAACCAGAGAAAGACTTATCATGGACAAGACAGCCTGTTAAATTATGTATCGAAAGAGTTTATACACTATATATTACATAGATAATTTAAATCAGTTGCGTATCAGCATATAAAACCGGACAATTTCGGGAACAATTAAGGAAGTATAGTAATCCTGTATTCTGATACTAATATTAATTTTGTAGAGGTTTCCGCGGGGATGTTACGACGTTTTCCATCTGCTGTACTGATTGGGATTTTCATCCTGATCCTGCCCGCCATGGCATCTGCTGTGTCGATAGAAATACAACGCAAACAATATCAGGAAGCAAAAAAGGCCTTGAGAAAAGGTGATCTTGTCTACTTTGACAAAATAAGTAATACGCTCAAGGATTATTCCTTATACCCCTATTTGCGCTATAACTACCTGCAACCCAGATTATCCAGAGCAAACAACAGCGAAGTCAGTGAGTTCCTGACACAGTACGGTGATTTCCCGCTGGCAAACTCACTGCGCACACAATGGCTGAAAAAACTGGCCAGATCAGCACAATGGCAAACCTATTATGAGAATTACACTATGCAGAGTGAGCCGGTACTGCGGTGTAATCACCTCATTTCACGCATGAAGACAAACAACCATACACTGCTGCTGGAAGATATCCGCACTATGTGGTTGTCCGGGTCATCCCTGCCGCCGGATTGTGATCCGGTTTTCAAGCTGCTGTATCAAAGCGATTTGTTTACAAATGATCTCGTCTGGCAACGCATACAGCTTGCCATGCAAAATAACAATACCGGACTGGCCACTTACCTGAGCAAATATCTGAACAGTGACTACAAACCATGGGCAAGCAACTGGATCGCCATACATAACAACCCGGATAAATTGACCCATAATCCGAAATTTGAAGATACTGCGATTGCCCGTGAGATATTAATCCATGGTATCCGCCGGCTTGCCAGACAGAATATCAACAGGGCGATCGAGCGCTGGGACAATTTACAAACACAATATGATTTCATACCGGGTGAACGGGAAGAAATTGATCGCGTCATCGCCGTGCGGGCAGCCAGTGTCAGACACCCTCGCGCAGATGAATTACTCGACAGGGTAGATACATTTAATGTAAATGATGATGTGTTTCATTGGCGGTTAGTCACTGCGCTGGAAAATAATGATTGGGGGAAACTGCATAAGTGGACAGATGGTGTGCCATCTCACGAAGACCTCAAGTTACGCTGGTTTTACTGGCATGCACGTGCACTTGAACAGACAGGCGATAATGAAAAGGCAAAACGGATCTATACTTCCATCGCTAATAATCGTGATTATTACGGGTTCCTCGCCTCCGATCGTCTGGGCATAGACTACAGTATGGAACATAAACCACTGCCTGATGTACCTGAAGAGAAAGAAAAAATAAAAAATCTACCGGGCATACAACGTGCTGATGAACTACGCGCGACAGGAGAAAGACAGCAGGCACGTCGCGAATGGAATCATGCATTGCAACTGATGACCAGTTACCAGAAAGAAGTTGCTGCCAGACTGGCTGCTGACTGGGGCTGGCATGATGTGGCGATAGTCAGTCTGGGATCTGCACATTCTTACGATGATCTGGAAGTACGTTTCCCCATACCTTATCAATCCCTAATCGATGAGAATGCCAATAAACGCCAGCTCGATCGCGGTTGGATATATGCATTGGTCCGGGCAGAAAGTGCTTTCATAGAAGATATCAAATCTTCGGCCGGGGCCCTGGGTCTGATGCAGGTCATGCCTGCAACCGGCAGGGAAATCGCCAAACGCATGGGCCTGAAAAATTTTCAGGTATCACAGCTGCTTGAAGCAGGTAAAAATGTACCCATCGGCAGTACTTACCTGAGACAGATGCTGGACAAGTACAATGGCAGTATGATTCTGGCGACTGCCGCCTATAATGCAGGGCCGCAACGGGTGAATGCGTGGTTGCCAAAAAGCGATTGCCTGGATCCGGATGTGTGGGTTGAGAGAATACCTTTCGACGAAACACGTACCTATGTTCGACGGATAATGTTTTTCGCCAGCATTTATGACTGGCGTCTGCACAAGGCCGTTATGCCATTGCATCAGCGTATGGCGACCATTACTCCATCATCTGCCACCCTGGTTGCCAGCCTGAGTTGCGAGGGACCGGCAGTCTCACAGAATTAATGCCATGCTGATTAATAAAATAGGTATTGTTGGAGGCACTGGCTTTGTAGGCAGGACTCTTGCCAATCGCCTGACCCAGGAAGGTATAGAACTGCGCATTCTTACGCGTAACCGTGAACGCCATAAAGATAATTTGATCCTGCTGCCCACAGTTGAACTCATTCAGGCTGATGTCCATGATGTGGACCAGTTGGAAAAGTATTTTTCCGGTTGTGATGCCGTCATTAATCTGGTTGGTATACTGAATGAAAGCGGACGGGATGGCAGTGGCTTTCGTCATGCCCATGTTGAACTGACACGGAAAATTATCGGGGCATGCCAGCACATTCATATCAAACGCCTCCTGCATATGAGTGCCTTGAATGCAGATGCGAAACTGGGGACCAGCCATTACCTTAAAACCAAAGGCGAGGCCGAAGATCTGGCACATCAGGCGGGCGCACAGGGCATCAAGGTAACGAGTTTCAGACCGTCAGTAATCTTTGGTCGTGAGGACAGTTTTTTTAATCGCTTTGCAGAACTGTTAAAACTCACACCACTGTTTTTTCCCCTGGCCTGTGCACGTACACGTTTTGCTCCGGTCTTCGTTGGCGATGTGGCCGAGGTCTTTATGCAGACTCTGAGGGATCCGGAAAGTTATGGTCATCGTTATGAGCTGTGTGGTCCCAAAACCTATACACTGGAGGAGTTGGTCAGATATACCGCTGAATGTATAGACATCAAACGCCGGATTATTCCACTGAATGATATCCTTTCAAGGATACAGGCAACCATGTTTGATTTTGTACCCGGCAAACCTTTCTCGACTGATAATTTTCTCTCGGCCAGGGTCGATAGTGTTTGCAAGCGCAATGGCCTGCATGACTTTGGTATTACCCCGGTTGCAATTGAAACCATGGTACCACAATACCTGGCCAGACGGTCGCAACGTGCGCGCTATAACCAGTTCCGTAGTCATATCCATCGCAATCATACTGCCTGAACGTACAGACTTTCAGGCAAATCCCTTGTGTAGGCCCCTGAACACAGGCAAGTTTGAATAATGATGTTAAAATAAAAATTTTCCTTATGAAAATTTATCAGGTAGGCGGTGCTGTCCGCGATAAACTACTACAACGTCCCATCAAGGACCGGGACTGGGTTGTGGTTGGCAGTACCCCGGAAGATATGATCGCACTGGGTTACAAACCAGTGGGCAAGGATTTCCCTGTATTTCTGCATCCGGAGACCCATGAGGAATACGCACTGGCCCGCAGTGAACGTAAATCGGGTAAGGGTTACAAGGGATTTGTATTTCATACCACACCGGATATCACACTGGAAGATGATCTGGCCCGCCGTGATGTTACTATTAATGCAATAGCGGAAGATGAAAACGGGAACCTGATCGATCCATTTGGTGGTGCAAAGGATCTGGAGCAAGGTTTGCTGCGGCACGTTTCGCCTGCATTTGTGGAAGATCCCCTGCGGGTTTTACGGGTTGCCCGGTTTGCTGCCCGTTTTGGTTTCAAAATCGCCGATGAAACCATGCAACTCATGCAACAGATCAGTTCCTCCGGCGAACTGGATGCCCTGGTGCCTGAGCGCGTATGGACTGAAACAGAACGTGCGCTCACGGAAAAATACCCGGCGCGCTATATTCTGGTATTGCGCGCCTGTCATGCGCTTAAAATTTTGTTTCCGGAGATCGATCGCCTGTTCGGTGTACCGCAACCGAAAAAACATCACCCGGAGATCGACACCGGTCTGCATACCATTATGGTTTTAAACCAGTCGGCGCGGCTTACTAATGATCCACAAATACGCTTTGCTGCATTGATGCATGATCTGGGTAAAGGCACAACTCCTGAACGGGACTGGCCGAAACATCACAGACATGAGGCGCGTGGCGCAAAACTGATTGAAAAACTCTGCACACGTTACAAAATACCCAATGCGTACCGGGAACTGGCGGTAATGGTTGCGCATTTTCACCTCGATTGTCACCGCGTTATGGAAATGAAAGACGAAACAATATTGAAAAAACTGGAAGAACTGGATGCCTTCCGGAGGACGGAGCGTTTTGAAAAATTTCTTATGGCCTGTGAAGCAGATGCAAGAGGCCGCGCCGGGTTTGAAGATCGTGATTATCCCCAGGCGGATTATTTCCGTCAGGCACTGAAACTCACAACTGATATTAACACTTCAGTACTGGCAGATCAGGGGTTGACTGGTGAGAATATGGGGCGTGCAATTAAACAGCAACGCCTGTCAGCACTTGAAGGGTTACGGAACAATTCAAAATAATATGAATTGCATTATTAAATAACATTGGTTGCTACCGAGAGGTATTATGGACCTGAAAATATTTATTACGGTTTTTATCACTATTTTTATCGCGGAGATTGGTGACAAAACGCAACTTGCCACATTGCTTTTTGCAGCAGACAAACAAGTCAGCAAACTTACGGTATTTGCCGGTGCGTCACTCGCACTCATTGTTGCGGCCGGTATCGGTGTGCTTGCCGGCGGACTCATCTCAAACTACGTCAGTGAAAAATTCCTGAATTATCTTGCCGGCACCGGTTTTATCGCTATCGGTATATGGACAATCATCAGGGCATGATATGTCATCATAGACCATGAAAGAACATGAACAATACTGTAACGGTACAAGTCTTTAATGGCTTGAGGTCAGAAATAATATGGCGTCTAATTAATCAGAAATAACAGACTTGTAATGAACACTTTGTTTACCCTGATTGCTATTATCTGAATGATCAAAACCAGACTATACTTGTTCCTGCTGATTCTCGGTTGCCTCATTTCAGGTTGTGCAACACGAACAGGTGTGACTGGTGAAGGCATTGATATTGGCACTGCATACATCACTGAATCAGACAAACCGCAATATTGGTGGTATGCCCGATTCAGATTGATATGGCCGCCTGATACTGAACCGGATTTTTCTGCCGATCTCCTGCTTGCTGATGCAGTAGTAAAACCTCAGCTGCACGCATACAGACAAAATATAAAATACTGGCGTTTTCACCGGCGTGCGGCCCGGGATAATGCAGGGCATCAATTCAGTTTCATATTTTATACGGACAAAGATACGGCGGAGAATATTTATAGATCAATATTGAGCGATCAGATTGCAACAAAACTGAAACAGGAGAATATTGTTCAGGATATTATTCTGGATGATCTGAACAATAATTCGCTTTCAGATATCAAGGACACCAGCGACAAAAACTGGTCTCCGGCAATACAGACGGCCTGGCCCGCCTATATCATGGGTGTCAGCAACATGTGGTTGCAACTTATAGAACAGGAGATTGGTGTCCATAACCAGACTGAAGATATAGGTGCACTGCTGGAAAATTACAGAATAGCTAACCAGAAGATCACCATGCTCTGGCAAACTGAGGCCCAGCATGCATTATTACATCATCTGAATGCTATCTTTGGTTATGAGCCGGTAATTATAAAAAAAGCTATACAGTTTTAATCATAAAAAAACACGATCAGAAATATCCCCAACAGCACACGATAAATCACGTAAGGCAACATACCTGTGCGTTCGATGAGTGTAATAAAAAACTTGATGGCAAGCCAGGCACTGACCCCTGAAGTAACAGCTATCAACAGAAAAGCCATCGGATCAGTATGCGTTACATCTTCGAGATAACCATAGATCTCATAGCAACCGGCAAGCAGAATGACGGGAATAGCAAGATAAAATGAGAATCTTGCAGAAGTGTAACGATCAAAACCCAGCATGAGTCCTGCGGTCATGGTAATACCGGAGCGGGAAACGCCCGGCACCAGTGCCAGTATCTGTGTAATGCCGATTATTACCGCGTCTTTCAGTTGCAGTCCATGTACGGTGCGCACAGACCTGCCCTTTACATCCGTCCACCATAGCAGCAAACCAAAGATGATCGAGGCTGATGCAATTATTAATGGATTACGAAAAGTAGTCGCTACCATGTCATAAAAAAGCATACCCACGATGGCAACAGGTATTGTTGCCAGCAATATATACCAGAACAACTTTGCATCCTGTGTTACAGGACCGCCCTGCAATGAATTTATCCAGGCCACTGTAAACCGGGAGAGGTCCTTGCGGAAGAAAACCAGCACCGCAATGAGGCTGCCTGTGTGTGCAGCAATGTCGTACGCCAGCCCCTGGTCTTGCCAGCCTGCAATTTCAGGCAACAAAATAAGATGCGCTGAACTTGAGATTGGCAGAAATTCCGTCAACCCCTGGACAAGACCGAGGATAAAAAGATGAAAATAATCCAAACTGTTAACCGTATTTTTGTTTTATTTAAATTGGCAAAAAAACTGCCGTGGCCATTTGCTGAATAACCTTCTTGATACCCCGCCTGGTTTTGCCTGCAATGATAGTCGCCATTGTATCCTGGGTAGCAATCAGTTTTCCAAACAACCGTTCATAACTGAGATTTGCCGGTTCGCCGGGTAATGAATTACTGTAAAGAAAAAGCTCACCTTTTAAATCCAGATTATTTTCGAGTTTCCAGACAGCAATTTCAATGTTGCGGGCGCTATTATACAACTTTTGCGGATCTACAGTATCCAGCATATAAAAATCATCTTTATAACCATAGGAAGACATCACCATTGAGGTTAAACCAACAATAAAGGCAAACACACGGTCGCCCTCAAAGTTTTCATCGAATACAAGATAAATTGCGTCAATACTTTTCCTTTTATTCAACTCTTCATACTTCCAGTTATGCACCTGATTAAATACCCGGTCAATATTCTGATTGATGTCCTGATATTTTGATTTGCCGAGTTCGCGGGGATTGCGCTTGTAGAGCTTCACCATCAATTCGCGCAGATATCCACGCATTTCCCGCACATGGATATCAAGCACATCATCGATATCCGACTTTGCCAGTGATTTGATATTAAAACTGCTTTTTTTGGGGTTCTCGTCCCTGGCAGATTGCTGGCTGCAGGCAGTGCTGGACAGCGCAACTATCAGGGCAAGTATGAATTCCGGCACCCTGAAGAATTTCCTCATATGCACTAGAGGCGTGATCTCTGATCGAAGGATTGGAAACCTGCCAGCGGAACATTGAAATCTTTTGCCAGGGCCATCACCTTGAATCTTTCTCCCATCTCACCGGGCATGGTCAATATTCGGGCCTGCCTGCCTAATTCTGCACGATCTATCACACCGGTCAAATGGCTTCGATTAATCAGTTCCTCCAGACCGTTACCTATAAGAAAATGGGCCTGGGTAGTATAGCCCCTGACCTTGAACCCCGCATCTGTTGCAGCTTCTGCCACAAAGGTGAAATCAACAGATGCAGTTATATCCTGCAGGCCGGGATATAAGAATGGATCATCATGGACATGATGCCGGTAATGACAAAGTAAAGTGCCATCTGTTCTCTGTGGATGATAATACTCAAGTCTTGTATACCCATAATCGACAAATAACATTACTCCACGTGCGATTACTCCCGTCAGTGAATTCAACCAGGGCTTGATCTGAAGATTGATTTCTGTCACATACCCATCGGAAAGATCCTTTGTAATATCACCCGGCAATATATTTATCTGTGTATTTATTTGTTCATCCGGAGCACGATGGACCCACCTGAATTCATCACCAGTAAAACCGACACACAATTCACTGAAACCGCCATTTTTCATAATCAGTCTGTGTACCGGCATGGCATCGAGCACTTCATTCCCAAGGATGATCCCTGTGAATGGCTGTTCCGGCAAGTGATCCAGCCAGAACACCCTGCTGGCAAGATGCGGGATTTTTTTCTCTACCAATTGCTGTTGTCTCTGCCTCAGATCAGCGCCCAGCTCGAGCATGAAATATTTTTCCGGCAGACAATTTTTTTGTTCGAGAACCTGCAGCAGGTCACAGGCCATCAGACCGGAACCCGGACCGAGTTCAAGGATAGAGGGCTGTTGTAATTCCCTGAGTACCTGCTGGCATTGCCCGGCTAAACATTGTGTAAAAAGAAAAGAAATTTCCGGCGCTGTCACGAAGTCCCCTGCTCCACCAAACTTTCTGGCACCTCCGCTGTAATAACCCAACCCTGGTTCATACAGCGCCATTTCCATAAACCGGGCAAAACTGATCATGCCATTATTCAGTTGTATCGTTTCCCTGATCCTGTTACATAACATTTTACTGTGTTCTAATGCTACCCTGTCCGGCACAGGCAGATCGGCACGATGAACTGATTTAATGATAGGCATTGAACATTTATAAACCCATACCTACTCCATGAGCAAGAGGTCAGCACAGAAAACTGCAATCGTCACCGGCGGGGCAAATCGCATAGGTGCCGCGATTGCCCGCGAACTGCATGATATGGGCATGGATGTGGTGATTCATTTTAATTCCTCGACAACCGCTGCCAGCACGCTTGTGCAGAAGTTAAATGCTGCTCGACCGGACTCTGCTCATTTACTGCAATCTGATTTGAGAGAACCTGATGGTTGCCGCACTTTAATCGAACAAGTGTATGCCATCAACAAACGGGTAGATGTGTTAATCAATAATGCTTCGGTGTTTTATCCAACATCATTACAGGAATTCACGACTGGAGACTGGGATGAACTGATGAGTGTGAACCTGAAGGCGCCGCTTTTTCTCGCACAGGCAGCAGCTCCGTATCTTGCACGGACCAGAGGCAGTATTATCAACCTGGCCGATATTTATGCTGATCAACCACTGGGAAATCATATCATCTATAACATCAGCAAGGCCGGTTTGATCATGCTGACCAAATCACTGGCGAAAGAACTGGGGCCGGATGTCCGGGTTAATGCCATTTCACCCGGGGTAATTTTCTGGCATGACAACATGAATGAAAATGAAAAGAACGGGATCCTTGAAAGTACAATACTAAAACAACAAGGCAATGCAAAAGACATATCCAATGCTGTGCGCTATCTAATCGATTATGCGGACTATACTACCGGTCAGGTACTTGTAATTGATGGCGGCAGGACATTGTGTTCATAAAGCTGAATACGTCTATTTAAAGGCAGGAAAATCGGATTCAATCAACCAACGTTTGAATTCTTCGTTATACCACCAGTACTGAGTCTCCCTGATTTTACGCAATACGCCATATTCCTTGTCGTAATAATCAATTTCAATCTGGATAGTCGCTTTCATACCATCTTCGTTGACGACCGGATCAATTGGCCTGAACGCAGTAATATTAAAGTGTTCAAGATTATTTATATCGGTCAAGGGTTGCTCACCATCCCGGTTCATATGGTAAGTAATGGCCTGGTTGTAATGGCCCCAACGTAATGCAACTCCATATTGAGTCAATGCAGTATCGAGTTTATCCACCTGGTTTTTGAAATTGACCCCGGCACAACCGGTCATCGCTATCAGCGATAACAACAGCAGGATGTTTCTCAGATTCATCATTGATATCTCCGGAAGGTTTTGACTAGAACCTATCTCAATATTCTTCGCGAACCGCGTTGCAGTACCCAAAGCCCGCAGGCAAGGCGCGAGGCGAAGGTGATAGCCGTAGCTATCGTCAAGCCGATTAACGCAGACTGCGGGCTTTGGGCGCGCAACCCGCAGGGACGGGGCGTTTGTGGCGCATGGCGGCGTCGCTTGTCGCTCATTTGGAATGACCAATTTCTCTCCTCGCTCCTTGCCCTGCCTCCGCAAACCCCGCCGTCGCGACCGCGCGGAATATTGAGATAGGTTCTACTGTAACAGGTTCATGCTCTTGCTTAAACATGACCGGTCAATGTCAGGCTGGACGGCCAGATCTGCTGCTCATTATTATCAAAATTGCTCCATAACTCAGAATAACTTTCCCCAAGTTCCGGGTGCCTTTCCTGTCCTGCAATCTCTGCCAGCGGGCACAAAACAAATGCATAGCGGAGTATGTCATCACGTGGCAGATCATATTGATCATCATGGCATACCATATTACCAAACAATAGCAAATCAATATCCAGTGTTCTGGGAAGAAAGCGCTTTGCAAGACGTTTGCGGCCAAAGAAATATTCAATGGCACGCAGTTTCTCTGCAAGCTCGTTTAATGAATAGCTTGTATCAAATCCGGCAACCAGATTATAGAAATTGTCTCCTTCAAATCCAAAGGCCGGACTTTCATAGATACGGGATACAATTACATCACCGAACTGCTTTTTCAGTGCAACAATACCGCCCTTGATATTGGTATCACGATCAATATTACTGCCTATGCCAACATAAACACGCGTCATTTATTTCTTCTTGTCCCGCTCAATGATCACGCCCACATCACGCACGCCACGTACCGCACCCTGTTTGTTGAGAGTGAGCCGCAACCAGGGCACATTGAACTCATCCAGAAGGATTTCAGAGATACGTTCTGCCAGCGTTTCCACCAGTTGGTATTCGCTGTTTTCAACAAATGAAATGATACGTTTCGCCACTGCCTTGTAATTCAGGGTGTCTTCAATATCGTCAGTCTTTGCAGCCTTTGCGATATCTGTCCCAATTTCTAAATCGAGAATGATGGTCTGCCGGGTACGCCGTTCCCAGTCATAGATGCCTATGATGGTATCAATACGCAGATCTTTGAGATAAATTATGTCCATGCCTGAATATGCCTGCTGTTTGAATTCTGTTCATCACTTAACCTGATACCCCCTTGACCTGTCAAGCAGCAGAGATTCCAATAGTCATATGTTGCTGAATATCTCGTTGGTTATCATCGCCTATCTCAGCGGTTCCGTGTCATCTGCTGTGGTCATCTGCAAACTTATGCGACTGGATGATCCGCGTGTACATGGCTCCAATAATCCCGGTGCAACCAATGTTCTGCGCCTCCATGGGAAAAAAGCAGCAATACTGACGCTCACCGGGGATATGCTAAAGGGATTATTCCCCGTGCTGATCGCACACGCATTCAATGCCCCTGGGTTAATCATAGCTCTCTCGGCACTCGCTGCATTCTGCGGACATGTGTTCCCGGTTTTTTTTGGTTTTCGCGGTGGAAAAGGTGTTGCTACTCTGACAGGTGTATTGTTCGGGATGTATTGGTTATTGGGGTTGGTTTTTGTTATAACCTGGCTGGCTGTTGCCGGATTGTTCCGCTATTCCTCACTGGCCGGCTTACTGGCTGCTGCCTCAACTCCGTTTTATGCCCTATTGTTACACACTTCGTCACCCTATATCGCCGCTATCGGCTGCATGACCGTCATCCTGTTCTGGCGGCATCGCAGTAATATTAGAAACCTGATGGCTGGCAAGGAAGACAAGATCGGGATCGGAAAAATCTAACCCGGACTTAATTCCGGCATCGGCCAGCGTGGCCGTGCATAAAATGACAATGGTTCAGCTGCACCTGCCTGTAACTTCAGACACCCGGCATAGGCGATCATGGCGCCATTATCAGTACAGAATTCCGGCCGTGGGAAATACACCTGCCCGCCCATTTCTCTGGCCAGCTTGTGCAATCCTTCTCTTAATTGGTGGTTAGCGCTTACACCGCCTGCTGCAATCAGGGTGTTGATACCCGTCTCTTCCATCGCCCGGCGGCATTTGATTACCAGGGTATCGACTACGGCATCGATAAAGGCACGGGCAATATCGGCCCGCGTCTGTCGAGCATTATTTTCCCGGTTGATGGTATTGACCGCACAGGTTTTTAACCCGCTGAAACTGAAATCAAGACCTGGCCGGTCAGTCATGGGCCGGGGAAACTCAAACCGGCCCGGCTTACCCTTTTCTGCCAATGCCGATAATGCCGGTCCACCCGGATAGCCTAGGCCCAGCAGTTTGGCGGTTTTATCAAATGCCTCACCTGCGGCATCGTCCAGCGATTCACCCAGCATGACATAATCTCCCGGCTGGTTGACCTGCACGAGTTGCGTATGCCCGCCAGACACCAGCAAGGCAATAAAGGGAAAATCAGGGGGATTGGCTTCCAGCATGGGGGCAAGTAAATGCGCTTCCATATGATGCACGGCAACAGCAGGGATGCCCCAGCCATAGGCCAGACTGCGGCCTACAGCAACACCCACCAGCAGGGCGCCTATCAAGCCGGGACCGGCAGTATAGGCAATACCGTTGATATCACTGGCGGACAATCCGGCTTCCTGCAACACCGCTTTGATTAACGGAATGACACGCCGGATATGG
>MGYU01000079.1:17420-17621 GCA_001801885.1 Gammaproteobacteria bacterium RIFCSPLOWO2_12_47_11 | reverse complement strand
GCCAAAGGCCGAAGCAATCCCATAATATGTCATTCCGAACGAACGTGAGGAATCTTTCTGCACCAAAAACAAAGATTTCTCAGTCACTTCGTTTCTTCGAAATGACAAGAAAATGCCACGCCCCTTCGGGGCTCGCAATGACCTGATTACTTATCGCCCCACACAATAATAATCAAACCCCGCCTTGGTCATTTGTTCACG
>MGYU01000079.1:0-17299 GCA_001801885.1 Gammaproteobacteria bacterium RIFCSPLOWO2_12_47_11 | reverse complement strand
ATTGTGTCATAAATATCATCAAAATATTCAATCGAATCCGGCAACAGGGATTTTGCTTCCTCAATACCGTGCGGATCGTGTGCTCGAACAAGTGCGTTATTTTCAAGCAACGCCGGCAATATAGTCAGGGCCGGGGCCTCTCGCATATCGTCTGTTTCCGGCTTAAACGCCAATCCCAATATTGCCAGTTTCTTTCCTGATTCACTGCCCCCCAGTGCTTTGCGGATTTTGGCGACCATACGCGCCTTCTGTGCCTCATTGACCGCAATTACCGCTTCAACAATCTGGCTGGTTACACCATGCTCCTGCGCGATCCTCACCAATGCTCTTGTATCTTTGGGGAAACACGATCCACCAAAACCCGGGCCGGGATGCAGAAATTTACGGCCTATTCTTCCATCCAGCCCCATCCCTTTTGATACAGCATGTACATCTGCTCCTGTGGCCTCACACAAGGCAGATATTTCATTAATAAAACTGATCTTGGTTGCAAGAAATGCATTCGATGCATACTTGATTAACTCGGCTGTCTCCAGCGTTGTCAATAATATCGGCGTTTCAATCAGGTTCAGGGGCCGGTAAAGCTGTTTCAATAAATTACTTGCCCGTTCGTTTTCCACTCCAATGACTACCCGGTCAGGCCGCATGAAATCTGATATGGCGGCCCCTTCCCTCAAAAACTCGGGATTGGAAGCCACATCAAAATCTGCCTGTGGATTCGTCTCTGCAATTATTCTTTTGACGTTCCTTGCCGTACCGACAGGTACTGTAGATTTATCAACTATAACGGTATAGCCGGATAAATACGGCGCAATATCTTTGGCCGCCTGGTAAACATAGGTCAAATCTGCATGCCCGTCACCATGCCGTGTTGGGGTGCCAACTGCGATGAATATTAAATCCGCATCACCAATGATTGCTGAATATTCGGAAGTAAATGTCAGGTATCCCTGTTGCCTGTTTTTTTCTACCAGAGCGTCGAGGCCGGGTTCATAAATGGGGATAATTCCTTTATTTAATGCTTCACTTTTTGTCCTGTCTGTATCGATGCAAGTTACACTATTACCAAATTCCGAAAAACATGCGCCGGATACCAGGCCTACATAACCGCTTCCAATCATGATTACATTCATTTGATTATATTCTCTAACAAAACAAATTCTGACTGTATTACTGTAATATGCATTTTATCCTCGCCCTTAATTGCATAGGATTAATTATATCCCCTCTCCCCTTGCGGGAGAGGGTTAGGGTGAGGGTGATTTGATCTTTTCACCCCCTCCCTGCCTCGGCTTTGGCTCCTGCGTCACTCTATCTCCTCCATCCATGGAGTCGTCCCCCATCAAGAGGGAGGTGTTCTTTATTTTACTTCTCCCTTCCAAAAGGGAGATTTGATACATGATTTCTGAAGATCGCAGATGGATACACTAGAGTCTTTGAAGAATTATATTGTCCGGTTTGGAATTCCTGGGAAGTAACGACTTAACATCAAAAACAATACCTTGATTACCACGTAACAATCCCGAGATTAAATCCCAACCGCCATCAACAAATTCCATATGCGGAACTGCCAGGATCACAGCATCTGATTTGACCAGTTCGTCCCTGGTACAGAGATTCAACTGGTGTTCTTTGTATACTTCAGCATTGTCTGCAAGCGGATCATAGACCTGTACATTAACATCAAATGATTGAAGCTCCTTCACTATATCAATTACCCTGGTGTTTCTGATATCGGGTATATTTTCCTTGAAAGTAAATCCAAGGATTGTCACACAAGAATTTTTTACTACCATTCCTGTTTTTATCATCTGCTTCACTATCATTCTCGCAACATACAAACCCATTGCATCATTAATACTACGGCCGGAGAGAATGACCCTGGGCGAATATCCGGCCTGTATTGCCTTATGCGTGAGATAATAGGGATCAACACCAATACAGTGCCCCCCTACCAGACCCGGTTGAAATTTAAGAAAATTCCATTTTGTACCTGCCGCTTCAAGCACATCCGACGTATCAATTTGCAATCTTTCAAAGATCAGTGACAATTCATTCATCAAGGCGATGTTGATGTCCCTTTGTGTATTTTCTATCACCTTTGCGGCTTCAGCTATTTTAATGCTCTGCACCCGGTGTGTGCCTGCCTTTACAATCGCCCCATAGGTTTCTGCAATCAGATCTAAGGTTTCTTCGTCCTGTGCAGATACGATTTTTACCGTATTTTCCAGGGTATGCTGTTGATCACCGGGATTAATTCTTTCCGGAGAGTATCCAACAAAAAAATCCCTGCCACATTTCAGTCCGGATACCTGTTCCAGAATCGGGACACATTCTTCTTCAGTAAGACCCGGGTAAACCGTGGATTCATATACGATGATGTCATCGTTCTTCAGATTTTCGGCAACTGCGCGTGTAGCCGAGAATACCATTTCCAGATCAGGTTCCCTGCTGGCATTGATTGGCGTGGGCACTGCTATGATATGGAAGCTGGCCTTTCCCAGATCAGATGGATTAGCCGTAAATAACAGTTTTTTCTGTTTTAACTCCTCGGCTTGCATGACGACACCATGCTTGTCGAAACCATTATTCAAATTAATAATATGCTGACCGTTCGTGTCAAAGCCGACAACCCTGGTATGTTTCGCAAATGCTACTGCCAGTGGCAAGCCCACATAACCGAGGCCAATAACCGATATAGATCTCAATTTATTCATTGGCCGGTTCCATAATATTCCTTGTACCATTTCACAAATTTCTCCAATCCTGTTTCAACATTGGTATGCGGGGCATACCCCAGATCGGAAACTGCATTCTCTATGTTTGCACAGGTGTCTGGCATGTCACCTGGCTGCATAGGCAACATATTGATGACCGCTTTCTTGCCAATTAATTTTTCTAAAATGGAAATATAATACATCAATTTTGTTGATGTATTATTGCCGAGATTATAAAGACGATAATTTTCAGAAGGGAGTTTATCCAATGCCTTTATTACACCGTCTGCAATGTCATCGATATAGGTAAAATCACGGCTGTGATGGCCGTTATTGTATACATCGATCGGTAATTGATTAATGATATTTTTGGTAAATTTGAAATAAGACATATCAGGCCTTCCCCATGGTCCATAAACAGTAAAAAATCTCAGCCCGGTTGCCGGAATATCAAACAAGCGGCTGTAAGTATAGGCCATTAATTCATTCGCCCGTTTACAGGCACCGTATAACGAGACAGGTTTATCAACACGATCATCTACAGAAAACGGGATTTCAGTATTATCGCCATATACCGAACTTGTGGAAGCATAGACCAGATGTCCTGAGTTATGGTGCCGGCAAACTTCAAGTATATTAACAAAACCGAGAATATTGGATTGTGCAACCGCCTCAGGATTAATTAATGAATAACGGACTCCTGCCTGGGCAGCGAGATGGACAACACGGGAAGGTTTGTAAACACGGAACAAATCATTGAGTGCATCCTTGTCAACAATATCAATTTTTTTAAAGGTAAAACCAGAATGGGATTGAAGTTGCGCAAGGCGGGCCTGTTTCAGCGCAACATCATAATAATCATTGAGATTATCCAGCCCTATAATTTCATCGCCCCGATGGAGCAATAATTTTGCAACGTAAAATCCAATAAAACCGGCGGCACCGGTAACCAGTATTTTCATCTGATGAAATTCTGTTTAAGTGATTTCCAGACCTGGATTTCCCCTGACAAAGTATACTTTAATCCCATACAGGATGACATGAATTGCAACCGTACAATTTTTAACAACAGGGTTTACTCTGTTGTATACGAGCACCTGATCCAAATCCGTGCGGAAAACATACAATAATAAAGAGGCTTTATGCCTCATTTTTTATTTATATGGCGTCCCCAAGGGGATTACTCGGCTCATCCCTGAGCCTCGCCCCTTCAGGGCCAGTGTCGCTGCGCTCCCCTGTTCAAAATCGTTGACATATACCTTCCCTGGTATATGCCCTAAGGGCACACTGCGTGTGTCCAATTCCTTTCCCGAAGGAATTGTCCTGGCGATTTTGTCAAACGCGGGTTCTAATCCAAATCCGTGCAAACATCATACAAATAAAAAAGGGGCACAAGGTCCCTTTTTTATTTGTATGGCGTCCCCAAGGGGATTCGAACCCCTGTTGCCGCCGTGAAAGGGTTTTTTACCACTTTATGAATCAGTAAGTTACAAAGGATTGTCCGGTTTCTGTCCGGTATTAAATTGTTTTTTCTCTTATTTAATAGCTTTATGAGTGATTTTCTTTTTAGACTTTCGTTTTTTCTTAATTGATGTTTTTTTCTTTATTTGATTCTTATCTGTTATTTGTGAAAATGGCATTGTGTTCTGTGTTTTATAAGTTCTGATACCAATATCATGTATGCACTTATCCACCCTTTCACTTACCCACATAAAAATCTGATTTATGACCGCACTACCTTGTTTTTCAAAAGCCAATGATGCTTCTTTTTTATTGTTCCCTTTTCCATAAATTGCTTTGGCAACAATATTAATTATAAAGGCTCTTTTCTTTAATATTATTTTTCCATTTTTATCACTTTCAAAACCTTCTAGTTTAATATCAAATATAACAATAAAATCTGCTTTTGAATTTTTTTCATCAGTATTTATTTTTATTGTGGATGCAATACCACCTTTAGATCTATTAAAATCATCTATATAAGTATCTAAGGATAATTTTTTTAAGAAAATTTCCTCTAATGTTTCTGCAAGGACGTAATTTTCCATCCATTCTCCTTAGTGCTAGCCCAAGTACCTTGATCATCTTCTAGTTCTAAATAACCAGGTTCTTTTGTTGAATCTTTATGAATATGTAAATGTGTAACGGTTTGGTTTGAACTGCCTGCTAAAAAATTATTAATACAATTTTTTATTAGTTCATTTAATGTCATTCCGAGTTCATTAGCTTTTATCACAGCTAATTTATGTTGTTCACATCCTATACGTATATTAAAAGAACCATTGAAAGATTTTTGTGGTTCTTTCCCGACGCTCTTACATGTTTCAATATAATCATCCACTGCTTCCTTAAAAGCATTATAAATTCCATTAGGTGTGTCTGATTGATAAGAAACCAAATCATCAATAAATAATATTTTTCCGTGAACAATATTTTCCTCCAGAGAGACTTCAACAGATCCGTGATAATTTTTATATTGAATTGTACGATTAGTTTTCATTGATACAACCTTGTTCAACAAGTTTTTCTATTAATATATCTATAACGTATAATTGTACTATGTTATGAGGATGTGGTTTATGGAGAGATATAATGTCATTATTATTTTCATTGTGAAACTTTACCCTGGCTCCACTGCCTTGAAGCTCTCTATAGCCACAACGACTTAACAAAGTTTTAACCTCATTCCATGTAAAATCTTTAGGACGATTTAATAACCTGTTAATTAATTTATCTTTCTTAGACAATTCACTTTAATCCATAGTTTAATACAATTGCAACTATATTTTAGTTGCATAATATAATACATAGTTACCGCCATACTAGGGCGACATAATAAATGTATGTACTTGAATTGTCGCTAATTTACGAATTTACTGTCCGGTTTTTGTCCGGTCACCGTGGCCAAATATGGCTAAATATGGCTAAATGTGAGCAGGTACAACCGCCGAAAGTGGCGTCCCCAAGGGGATTCGAACCCCTGTTGCCGCCGTGAAAGGGCAGTGTCCTAGGCCTCTAGACGATGGGGACAGGAAAACAGTGATTGGTAACTGGTTATAACCCAATTTACCTATCTGATTCTAATCACGAATCACGAATTACCAGTAACTTTATTTTGGTGGAGCCAGGCGGGATCGAACCGCCGACCTCTTGCATGCCATGCAAGCGCTCTCCCAGCTGAGCTATGGCCCCAATAATTTACCGGGAATCTCAATATCAAAAATATTAATGCAAATTCTTACTGCCCAGCTCAGCCATCGAGGCCCCACTGGGCAGTGCTCTCCCAGTTCCATCCTTTGATTCGTAAACGGTGCATCCCTGCACCACTTTTGAGCTATGGCCCCTACACTTCAGTTACAAGTTACAAGTGTAAAGTTATAAGTGAAATAACCACTAATCAGCTAATTCACTAATTTATGGTGTCCGGGAATATGCTTCCAAACACCGTGACAAGTTACCAGTATAAAGTTAAAAGGGAAAACCCTGAATACAAAATAATCGAATTCACTACATATCAGTATCCACCAATCACCAGCCGCTCCTGCGCATCCTGCGCTCGCGGCATACCGTACATCCTGTACATAAATCACCAATCACCAGTCACCAGCCGCTCCTGCGCATCCTGCGCTCGCGGCATACCGTACATCCTGTACATAAATCACCAGTCACCAGCAAAGGCGGGAAATTTACGCTAGCCCCCTCGTCCTGTCAAGCCGGGTTATGATCATGGATGTATTTGATTGCACGGATAATTCTGGCCAGTGTCTTGTCCCGTCCCAGGAGTTCCAGAGTGACATCAATGGAAGGTGAGATGGCATTACCGCAGAGCGCTACACGTAATGGCTGGGCGACTTTACCGAGTTTTAATTCCAGAGAGTCTGCAACAGCTTTGACTGCTTCGTGCAATACCGGTGCTGACCATCCCACCACACTCTCCAGATGATTTTTTAATGCTTCCAAAACAGCGGCTGCTTCGTTTGTAAGATGTTTGGCTGCTGCCTGCGGGTCGTAGTGATCAAATTTCCTGAAAAATATCTGACTGTCTGCAGCCATAAGTTTGAGCGTGGTACAGCGTTCACGTTGCACCTCTATCAAACGTGCCAGATCGGGCCCGGCATCCGGATCAATATCGATGGCCCTGAGTTGAGCACTCAATGGTTCCACAAGAGACTCGATTGGGCTGGACTTCAGATAATGCTGGTTCAGCCAAAGTAATTTATCCGGATTCACTGCAGCGGCAGATTTATTGACATTCTCGATATCAAAATTCTGGATCATCTCGTCCACACTGAAGATTTCCTGATCACCGTGTGACCAACCCAGCCGGACCAGATAATTGAGCAATGCCTGCGGCAGATAGCCTTGTTCCCTGTACTCAAGCACACTGACAGCACCATGACGTTTTGAAAGGCGTTTGCCATCCTCTCCCAAAATCAACGGTACATGCGCATATACCGGTGCTGTTTGCCCAAGGGTACTGAATATATTCATTTGCCGGGGCGTATTATTCAGATGATCGTCCCCGCGTATAACGTGTGTAATCCGCATATCGACATCATCAACAGCCACGGTCAGATTGTATGTAGGAGTGCCATCCGATCGGGCAATGATCAAATCATCAAGCTCATGATTTTGATAGACCACCCGGCCCTGTATGCAGTCATTAATAATGACCTCACCTTCAAGGGGATTTTTGAACCTGACAACCGGATTTATATCGTCTGGTGGATTTTCGACACCATGCCTGCATCGACCGTTATAGCGCGGCTTTTCACCCCGTGCCATGGCGGTCTCACGCATTATTTCAAGTTCCGCCTTGCTGCAATAACAATAATAAGCATGGTCCTCATCGATCAATTGCTGGATTATTTCCTTATAACGATCATATCGTCTGGACTGGTAAAACGGGCCTTCATCATAATCCAGACCCAGCCATTGCATTCCCTCAAGTATGATCTGTATGGCTTCATCCGTGGAACGCTCACGATCCGTATCTTCGATCCGCAAAATAAATTGACCACCGCGTTTCCTGGCATACAGCCATGAAAACAATGCAGTGCGCACACCGCCAATGTGGAGATATCCGGTCGGGCTTGGAGCAAAACGGGTTCGGACGACTTCAGTCATAAGTTACAAGTCACAAGTTATAATGTTTGTATGAATATACTTTTTCTGTCATTTCGACCGTAGGGAGAAATCTCATAGTAATATGATTTTTGTAAGTTTTTGGTAACAGATTTCTCGTTTCACTCGAAATGACAACAGATTGAAGTTTACATACTTTATGAAGTCTGGTGTATTATTCTTTCTACATTTTAAACCCAGTACTTGTAACTTATAACTTATAACTTGTTACTTGTCACTGTAGTTACGGGCGATTAGCTCAGCGGTAGAGCACTGTCCTCACACGACAGGGGTCGCTGGTTCAAACCCAGCATCGCCCACCAATTATTTTGACCATTATTGGAATTGAAGAATTTCCAAAGAATATATTTATGTTACTTAACTCATTCTTCAGAAGATATTTCTTTAAAAACCTGTATATTTGCCAATAAATTCTTTTCAGTAAATATAAATTGCTTACATGAACAAAGAGCCTTCACAACATATTGATATAGCGCCATTATTGGCAACGGCAACACGCCATCATAAGGCTGGAAGATTAGCTGAAGCCGAGGCAATGTATCAGGAAATTCTGAAAAAATATCCGGATCAACCTGATGCACTCCAGTTTCTGGGGTTAATAGCACATAATAAAAATGATTCACAAACGGCCATTAATTTATTTCGCAAGGCCATATCCATCAACCCTTTCTCCATAGATTACTATGTCAACCTGGGCACAATCTACAAACAACTTGGCCGGTTAAGAGATGCGCTGGAGTGTTATCAGACGGCGCTGCAACTTCAACCGGATAACGCTGAGACATATAACAACCTGGGAAATATTTACAAGGAACAGGGAAGAATGGAATTAGCCAAAGAAGCTTTCGAAAAGGCCATATCAATTAAGCCAGGATTCAGCAGGGCATTGAATAATATCGGGTTGACATTTCAATCTGACAATCACCTTGATGATGCCGAGAAATATTATAGAAAAGCCCTGAATGCCGAACCTGAGTATGTAGAGGCCCACAACAATCTTGGCAATGTTTTAATGGCGACGGGAAAACCTGAGGAAGCTACCGAATGTTTTCAGACCGCATTAAAGCTTAGTCCTAATTATCTGCAAGCGCATTTCAACCTGGGCAATTTGTATGCTTCCCGGGGAAATTTCAAAGATGCAGAAACATATTATCGAAATTCCTTGAATATCAAGCAAGACTTCTTTGATGCTCTTTTTAATCTGGGCAGAATATTACACCGGTATGGAAATCTCGAGGAAGCACTCGAATTGCTGCTCAAGGCCCAAACACTAAGACCACAGAGTCCCGCAATCTACCATCAGACAGGCCAGGTATTATATGATTTGAATCGTCATAACGAGGCCATTGATTCATACAATAAAGCCATACGTTTGAAACCGGATTTTGCCGACGCTTATTATAACCAGGGAAATGCATATTACGGCGTGCGCCGTTACCAGGATGCGGTTACTGCATTTCAAAAAGCGATTGAATTAAAACCACAGTTCAGCGAGGCATACAACAACCTGGGCAACGTTTACACAGAAATGGGAAAGATCGACGATGGTGAATCCGCTCTCCGGAAAGCACTGGAGCTCAGGCCCGAATATGACGCGGCCTATAATAACCTGGGTAACATCTACAAGCAGAGAGGCAAAAGCAAAGAGGCTATTGAGTGTTATAACAAGGCGTTGTCAATTACCCCTGATTATCCGGAAGCACACAGGCACCTGGCCCTTACCACAAAATACAAACCAAATAATTTAAAACATGCTGAACAAATCAAGTCCGCTTTAAAAAAGGAAAATCTGTCTGACCGGGAAATGATGCATCTGCACTTTGCCCTGGGGAAAATATATGATGATTGTCAAATGGCCGGTGATGCATTTCACCATTATCAGATAGCAAATGATTTAAGATATAAGGAGATGGGCTTTGATATTGAAAAACATGCCAGATATATTGATCAACTCATTGCCGTCTATTCAGACAAGCTTTTCAAACAACGTTTATTATTTGGCCATGACTCAACTATTCCAGTCCTGATTGTTGGAATGCCACGTTCAGGGACAACACTCGTTGAACAAATCATCTCCAGCCACCCAAAGGCAGCAGCAGCGGGTGAACTCGTCGCTATCCACCAGATGGAAGTCCTCCTGGGCCGGCAACTGCGCCTCACCACTCCTTATCCGGAGAATGCGAAACTGCTTGATGAACGGGCAACCATTAATTTTGCAAATGAATACATCCGGTATCTGAGATCCTTTTCGGCAGACGCTGAACGCATTACCGACAAAATGCCGGATAATTTTCTGAGTCTCGGCTTTATTCATTTACTCTTCCCCAAGGCTCACATAATACATTGTAAGAGAAATCCTCTTGATACCTGCCTGTCGATTTATTTCCAGTTTTTTGTTCAGGCTAATGGGTATGCCTACGATCTGAAAACATTGGGACAATATTATAATGAATATAGACGTATTATGGCCCACTGGCGCAATTCAAAATACATAAAAATGTACGAAGTCCAGTATGAAAATCTCGTCAATAACCAGGAAAAGATAAGTAGAGAGCTTATCGAATATATCGGTCTGGATTGGGATGATAACTGTATTGAATTTCATAAAAACAAACGCCCGGTGCGTACGGCATCGAGCGACCAGGTGAGAAAACCGATGTATTCCAGCTCAATCGATAGATGGAAAAGCTACGAGGCCTACCTTGGCCCATTAATTGAAACACTTAATCTGGACAACAAAAATTAATTACAGCCAATTACTATCAGATTATAAATCCATTCTACTATACATCCGGGAAAAGCCATGGGGCCTCTGATGCACGCTTCTTTTCATAAGTGCGAATATTATCTGAACAGGTCAAGGTAACAGCAATCTCGTCAAGTCCTTTTAACAACCTCTCTTTATGACCGCTGTCAATTTCAAAAATCATATTTTCTTCCGCTGGTGTTCTGACAGTCTGATCCTCGAGGTTGATAGTTAAAGCAAAACCCTCGAGCGCCGCTGCCTGGGCGAATAAATCATCAATCCTGTTTTCTGCAAAAACTATGGGCAAAAAACCATTTTTGAGTGAATTGCTGTAAAAAATGTCAGCATAACTGGGGGCAATTACAGCACGAAATCCATAATCCATAAGCGACCAGACGGCGTGTTCCCGGGATGAGCCACAACCAAAATTCTCCTTTGTTATCAATATGCTGGCGCCCTTATACCGTTTTTGATTGAGGACGAAATCCGGGTTAATGCGGCGCTTTTCATGATCGTCACCCGGATTACCGGGATCGAGATAGCGCCAGTCATCAAAAAGGTTTATCCCGAAGCCGCTGCGTTTGATCGATTTCAGATATTGTTTGGGGATAATGGCATCGGTATCCACATTGGAGCGATCCAATGGTAATACAAGACCCGTGAATGTGTTAAAGGGTTTCATGTGAAAAGTACTTACAAGTTATAAGTTTAAAGTAAATTCGTTATTCGTAATTGGTGATTAACACCTTCCCCCTTGACGGGGGAAGGATGGGATGGGGGTGATAATTTCACACCCTCCCCTCAATCCCCTCCCCTCAAGGGAGGGGAAAATAAGTATGTTACCAATCACGATCCACGAATTACGAATCAATATTTTTTTAAAATTCCCTCACATCCACAAAATGGCCCGCAATGGCCGCAGCAGCTGCCATGGCAGGACTGACCAGGTGTGTACGGCCACCCTGCCCCTGGCGTCCTTCAAAATTACGATTTGACGTTGAAGCGCAACGCTCACCAGGGCTGAGACGATCCGGATTCATGCCGAGACACATGGAACAACCCGGTTCACGCCATTCGAAACCGGCTTCGATAAAAATTTGATCAATACCCTCCGCTTCAGCCTGCCGTTTTACCAGACCAGACCCAGGCACGACCATGGCCTGCTTGATATTGGCGGCGACCTTGCGACCTTTGACCACCTGTGCAGCTGCCCGCAAATCTTCAATCCTCGAGTTGGTGCATGAACCGAGAAATACCTTGTCGAGCCTGATATCAGTAATGGCAATACCCGGTTTAAGCGCCATATACTCCAGGGCACGCTCCATACCGATACGTTTTACATCGTCGGTCTCATCCTTTGGATCAGGAACAACACTGCCAACAGTACCTACCATTTCCGGAGAGGTCCCCCAGGTAACTTGCGGTTGGATAGTGGCTGCATCCAATACGACTTCCTTGTCGAACTTCGCATCAGAATCACTCTTTATATCCTGCCATGCAGCAACTGCCTGTTCCCATAATTTTCCGGTGGGTGCAAATGGCCTGCCCTTGACATAGTCTATGGTGGTCTGATCGACGGCAATCAGTCCGGCGCGTGCACCGGCTTCAATACTCATATTGCACACCGTCATTCTGCCTTCCATGCTTAATGCGCGAATGGCGTCACCGGCAAATTCAATGGTGCAACCCGTACCGCCAGCCGTACCGATCTTGCCGATGATGGCGAGAATAATATCTTTTGCCGTGATCCCTTGACCTGCCTGGCCATTGACACTGACACGCATGTTGCGTGCCTTGCGCAATACCAGGCACTGCGTGGCCAGGGCATGTTCAACTTCGGATGTGCCTATCCCGAATGCCAGCGCACCAAGAGCGCCATTGGTTGAGGTATGGGAATCACCACACACGATGGTCATGCCGGGCAATGAGGCACCCTGTTCCGGGCCAATCACATGCACGATACCCTGTCGCGGATCATTGATTTCAAACTTGGTAATACCGGTAATGGCACAATTCTCATCCAAAGTCTCCAACTGTAATTTCGAGACCGGATCTTCAATGTGATCGCGATGAATTGTCGGCACATTATGGTCCGGCACAGCAAGATTGGCATCCAGACGCCAGGGTTTGCGCCCTGCAATCCGTAATCCTTCAAATGCCTGGGGCGAAGTGACCTCGTGGATCAAATGCCGATCAATATAGATCAACGCTGATCCATCGCCGTAGTCCTTTACTACATGTGCATCCCAGAGTTTGTCGTACAATGTTTTTTGCATAATTAATAAGAATTCAGGAGACAGAAGTCAGTATATTAAGAAAGTTTTGATGTAAATGTCTTTTTCGTCATGCTGGTTTGCGTCAGTATGACAGGCTTCAAAGGAAACTACCGTCATTCTGGCGAATGCCAGAATCCAGTGAACAATATCTTTTGACATTATCCTTGATAATTGACTGGATACTTGCATTCGCCAGTATGACGGATAATTCAAATTTATATTCATGATCGCTTATAGCGATTAAATAAACTATGAGATAGATTCAGATATCTGACAAACCGCTTTGCCGGATAAAACCTTTAGTCTACCCAATCGCTACCTCAAGCTGAGTCACATAAACTTCAGAATGCAAACGCTGTGCTATCTCCTGGGTGGAAGCGGTTTCAAAGAATAATTCCAGAGCTTCTCGCAGATTTTGTCCTGCGGACTCGATTGTTTCTCCTTGACTGGCGATGTCCAGTTCCGGACATAAGGCGACGTAACCATCACCCTCTCGCTCTATAATTGCTGTTAATCTTTGTTTCATTATGTCTCCTGAAGCCAATTAGTTAAGGAACCTCTGATTAAGTGTCACAGCCGTCATTGCGACCGCGAGGCGCAGCCGTGGCGGGAAGCAATCTCGAATCAAGTATTATCAACGTGTTAGAAGATTGCTTCGTCCCGCCACGCAGGTGCTCGCGGCTAAAGACTTCGTTCCTCGCAATGACTACTTAATCAGAGGTTCCTTAAGTATTATAACTTTATTCCACAAACTTCCACACCAGAATTCCACTCACCACTAAACCAAATCAGATTTCTCGCTGCACTCGAAATGACAATTTAATGTCATTCCGAACAAATGTGAGGAATCCGCCGTAGGCGTCCCGAATGTAGTGAGGGATCTCACTAATCACCAGCCGCTCCTGCGCATCCTGCGCTCGCGGCATACCGTACATCCTGTACATAAATCACCATTCACTACACACCAATTTTAATCACCGTTCTTCCAACCGTTTTTCCTGCCAGCATGTTTTCAAAAATTTCGGGCAAGTCTTCCATCGATGCGTTTCGTGAAACGATCCTGTCCAGATGTTTTGGTGCCAGATCAGTTGCCAGTCTGTGCCAGAGTTTATGCCGCAGTTCAGTCGGGCAACCGGATGAGGTGATACCAAGTAAACTTACGCCACGCAGGATAAACGGCATCACGGTGGTATTCAATTGCGAACCGCCGGCCAGTCCTACAGAAGCAATATTGCCCCAGGGCACAACGGTACGGGTCAGCCATGCAAGAATGTCACCCCCGACATTATCTATGGCTCCACCCCACTGGGCCTTTTCCAGTGGCGGCCCATCCAGCTTGATGGCATTCCGGTCCAGAACCCTGGCAGCGCCCAACAGCTTCAATTCTGCTTCCTGCGCCAGTTTGCCGGTCAGGGCAACCACCTCGTAACCCAGACGGCTAAGTATATCGACGGCTATCATACCGACACCGCCTGTGGCCCCCGTAACGATGAATGGCCCCTGGCCGGGGAATTGCCCGTTATCTTCCAGCCGGTTGATACACAGGGCGACGGTAAAACCCGCCGTGCCGATGGCCATGGCCTGATAAGTTGTCATTCCTTTCGGTAAAGGCACGACCCATTCTGCCGGCGTACGCACGATCTCCGAATAACCGCCATCTTTTGCCACACCAAAATCGTAGCCGGTAACCAATACTTGATCACCTGCTTTAAAACGCGGTACTTCCGAGGAGAGTACCCGTCCAGCGACATCAATTCCGGCAATGAGCGGGAAGTTACGGATGATCTTGCCAGCGCCGGTTGCAGCAAGTGCATCCTTGTAATTAACACTTGAATATTCCGCCTTCAGTATCACCTCTCCCGGTGACAGATCTTCAATTGCACTTTCCTCCAGCTTGCCCTGGATTTTACCCTGCTCATTGTAGACCCGATATACTCTGAAATGGTCCATCTAACTACCTCATATCTTTACATTTTATCAAGTGCATGAAACAATCCCCTGTCGTTATGACACTGATGCAACTATAACACTACTTGCTGGTCACATTATGCGTTAGTTGAACGCTGTTATAAGGTATTATTTCGATCAATATGGAATATCTGTAGTTAACAATATCAAATGAAAATATATAACTGCGTGATTTCTCCAGGTGGCCGAATTGACAATAATAACTTCATCAGCGGCTCCTCAGTACAAGTAGCCGCACATTCTACGAAAGAATAAAATATAGTCCAAATAACAGGTGCCTGAATGAAAAAAGTTTATCTTGTATTTCTTTTTATGCTGCTGGGTATTAACACCGCCAGAGCTGATTTTAATGATGGGGTGGTCGCTTACCTGATGGGCGACTATGAAAAAGCCTACAACACCATGGTCTCACTGGCCAAGACCGATGAAAAGGATGGTTTGGCGCAATATTATCTCGGGATGATGTACCTGAAAGGCCAGGGTGTAGCACAGGATTATGAAGAGGCCGGGGAATGGTTTCGCAAGTCATCTGAAAACCGTTTACCACAGGCCCAATACAAACTGGCCAATCTATATACTGAAGGCAAAGGGGTGCCGAAAGATTATGAATTTGCCTTTCTCTGGTACAGCACCGGGGCTGCACATAACCACGCGTTGTCCAAAAAAGCAGTAGAGAATGCCAAGGCCAGGCTCTCCGGGAGTGAGCTGAAAGAGGCGCAAAAACTCTTGACGGAATTTATAGAGAAGTATGGGCCGCAACCGGAAGAACCGGCAAAAACCACGCAACTCCCTGATGAGAAAGTTCAGTAGAAAGTGCTGAGGACTGAGTGCTGAGGATTGAGTGCTGAGTGCTGAGGACTGAGTGCTGAGTGCTGAGTGCTGAGGACTCAGCACTGAGTTGAGGGGAATATTGTTTATTTATAAGGAGATAATAGAATGGGAGTGGAGAATTTTACGGATTTGATTGCTTGGCAAAAAGCCAGAGAATTGACCAGGATAATTTATAGCATTACAGCTCGAAAGGAATTTCATTCGGACTTTGCATTGCGGGATCAAATGAGACGGGCAAGTGTTTCAATTATGTCTAATATTGCGGAAGGTTTCGAACGTGCAGGCAGACGTGAATTTCATAGATTTCTGGTTATAGCTAAAGGTTCATGTGCAGAAGTCCGTTCGCAACTTTATGTTGCATTTGATGCCGAATATATTGAGCACAAGACATTTGAAAAATTGCATGAAATGACAAATGAAGTTAGCCGGATTATCGGAGGGTTAAGAAAATCGGTTTTGAAGAATCAGTAACGAGATCTCAGCACTCAGTACTCAGTACTTAGTACTCAGTACTCGTTACTCAGCACTATTACTCATCATACTACCTGATCAGTTTTTCGAGATTGGCGAGTGAATTCAAATGTGCAAAGATTAATTCCAGTTGATCAGATTTCATCAGTTCAGCCAGTTTATCCGGAGCAAGTGATTGTAACTTGCTGCGATTCACGCACATAAATCCACTCAATGTTTGCTTTTTACCGGATTTCTCTATGTTCGCCTGCATGGGCTCAATCAGTTCTAACTCTTTGATTTTACTACAGAATAATGCTGTCAACTGAATATGGTTCTGGTATTCTTTCAGAAATTCCACTGACTGTTTCATAAGCGCGGTTTCTTCACCCTTATCATCAAATAATCGTTGGCCTTTTTTGTCCTTGTTGAAACCGGAATAACTTTCATCTATGCACACTGCAAAAGTATTCCCATCACCGGCATTGGTTGCCAGAATAAACGGATAGCGTCTGACATACGCGGGAATATAGTCAGCCAGCCATTCACCCTTTTTCCCCAGATAAAGGTTCTGGTTATTTTTCAGGCCAAGCAGCACAACGGGAAAGACTGAATCATCCGCACTTTTGCCGAACACAATCGGGTATTCTTTCGATGCCTTCAAAAATTCAATAGCTGCGATATATATGCTGTTGGTTTCCCTGGTGTGTTTGTAGTGGGTGACGGGTTCTACATAGAGATCACCATGCCGGGTTTTATTCAGCGGGACGACTTTTTTGTAAAATAACGGTTGCGTAGTCATGTCTGTTAACTTGTGATTATGTACAGGATGTACTGTATGCCGCGAGCGCAGGATGCGCAAGAGCGGCGAGTAATTGGTATTAACTGGATTTGAGTTTTTTGTTCAGCCCCTTGAGCATCCTCGAAACACGGGTATTTTTATCCTGTAGTTCATCCAATTCCCGCGGTAGGCCTTGAGTTGTTACTCGCAGTATTTCTATTATGGTATCTAACTCGCTCGCTGAACCCGAAGCGATATATAAAAATTGCAAAAATTCTTTTTTCGTTTGTCTTGCAGCGCCTTCTGCAATATTAGCAGCTATTGAAACAGCTGCCCTCCGCATCTGAGAGGTAATACCAAACATCTCATTCCTGGGAAAATTTTT
>MGYU01000078.1 GCA_001801885.1 Gammaproteobacteria bacterium RIFCSPLOWO2_12_47_11 | reverse complement strand
CAGCCTATGACAGCATGGAAGACATTGATTCATCGGGTATTGAAAAAGACATGCAGGAATCTACAGTATTCCCGGAAATTATAAATATTGAGAATGAAAATGCCTGTGTCCCATCACTCGTCAAACAACGTGTCCCCTATTGCCGCGATACCTTAGATGGGACAAACAGGGGCCCCGCTTTGACCGTCATTTCTGCTGGCAAATTCATGATGGGTGGTGACAAACCGAATGAACAACCGAAACATGCAGTAGAAATAACCTACCCTTTTGCCGTGTCGGTGAATGAAATATCCCAGGAAGAATTCGAACTATTCTGTGTGGATGCACAAAGGCCATGCCCGTTACAACCCTGGTCTAGCAAGAACTATCCGGTAGTGAATATTACCTGGCATGATGCTGATGCGTATGCCGGGTGGTTGAGCAACAAAACCGGTAGTCAATACCGCTTGCCTACAGAAGCAGAATGGGAATATGCCGCACGGGCAAATACCACAACCCGATATCTTTTGGTGACGAAATATCAATCACTGATGCGGTGTTCTCTGGTATAAAACCACTGACAGCACCCCTGCCCCGGTCTGACCATTCCATAATACGTAACAATTTCCGTTTGTATCACATGACAGGCAATGTCAGAGAGTGGGTCATGGATGCGTGGAGAGACAATTATAACAATGCGCCGTCTGATGGTTCAGCATATATCGATTCAAACTCAAATTACCACGTTATCCGTGGTGGTTCATATGCAGACAATGCAGATGCGTTACGTTCCAGTGCCCGGGAAAAACTGTCAGCCAATACTGCTGATATTTATACAGGTTTCAGGGTAGTACTGGAACTTGGATGATGGTTGGTGACCAGTGGTTTGTTATTAGTAAGAATTTATTACACACTCTCCTATCACCAGCCGCTCCTGCGCATCCTGCGCTCGCGGCATACCGTACATCCTGTACATAATTCACCATTCACCAACTTATTCCTCAGAATAATCCGGTGCAGTTACCCTGTCATTGATCTGGTTTGTCCGCTTCTCAAAGTAGGCACTTTTGACAAACTCGTATTCATCCAGCGCTGCATCCCCCAGCAGTTTTTTAGCACTGAGCAAGTCGGCCTTGAAATCCATATAATTCAGTGTCAACAAACCTGCCTGTGCCGCAGTATCATTCACATAGAAAACCGGGTTAAGAACGCCCCTGTCTACCACAAAGCCAGTGGCGTCTCTTATGGTCGCCGGGCCAAATAAAGGCACCATCAAAAACGGACCTGAACCAATCCCCCAGACTGCCAGGGTCTGGCCAAAATCCTCATCATGTTTGGGGAGGTCTATTGCGGACGAAACATCAAAAAAGCCGAATAGCCCGATAGTTGAATTGAAGATAAACCGGGTCGCATCGGACAGGGCTTGATCAATCTTGAATTGCAGCAGACTATTCACAGTTACTGCAATGTCATTCAGATTGCTGAAGAAATTGGTAACACCCCTGTCTACAAAGTTAGGGGTGATGGCCTGATAGAATTTACTCAAGGGATCAAACAGAATATTATCCATACCCTTGTTAAAGGAATAAACCCCACGATTAAATCCTTCAAGCGGGTCCCTCGGATCACTCGCTCCAGTTGTTGCACAACCCGCAAGCAAAGTAATTAATAAAACACACAAACTTCCCCAGATACATATTCTACCTTTCATCGACAGACTCCTGTTCAAGTGTCCTGGTACTGGAATGCCGCAGCAGGTTTATTGTTATTGTTTGGTTTTTCATGAATTGTTTGGCTAATTCACGCCACCGGCTGGTATTATTCCAACTGCAATGACGCTTGTAAAACAAACATTCAAGCACGGGATACAGTCAAACAGAGCGATCCAATGTATTATCACTGTTATCATATAATTAGTTATTAAACTTAATCTGTATTGTTAATTCATTTTTCACGGATTCAAGCATGGTAGAAACGTACAATAATATTGATAAGGCAGAAAAAAATAAATTTGAGGCCCTGGCGAATGATTGGTGGGATCCAGATGGCCCCCTGAAGACCCTGCATGACATAAATGAATTACGGCTCGACTACATTGGCAGGTACACTAATCTGTCTGGCAAGACTGTTGTAGATGTCGGTTGTGGGGCCGGCATTCTGACGGAGGCCATGGCACGTAAAAACGCCATCGTCACAGGTATGGATATCAGCCCATCAGCGATCGCAGTAGCAAAACAGCACTCCCGTAATCAAGCTCTCAATATTGATTATCATCTGTTAAGCCCGGAAGAATTTGCCGAAAATTTTGCGCATCAATTTGAAGTGGTGACTTGCATGGAAATGCTGGAACATGTCCCTGATCCTGCCTCAGTTGTCAGCGCCTGCGCAACCATGCTGAAACCCGGTGGTCATGTCTTTTTCTCCACCATAAACCGGACAGCCAGAGCCTACATGTTTGCTGTACTGGGTGCAGAATATATCCTGAAGGCACTGCCCGCCGGGACACATGATTATTCCAGATTCATACGCCCGTCCGAACTGTCTGCATGGTGTCAACAATACGGCCTTGCCATACATGATATCTCAGGAATGTCGTATTCACCTTTATCCCGAAAAGCAGCCCTCAGGCAATCGCCTGATGTGAATTACCTGTTGCATGCCTGTTAGTTGAATTTCCGCAAGCGATGATTAATGCCGTCTTTTTTGACCTGGATGGAACACTGGCTGACACAGCACCGGATTTGGCTGCAGCTTTGAATCAGCTGCTGACTGAACATCATCAACCGGCTCTGCCATTCACAAAGATCCGGCCTGTGGTGTCTCATGGTGGCAATGCGTTAATCCAACTGGCCTTCGGAATAACAGAAACCCATCCCGATTTTCTGTCAATACGTGAGCGATTTCTCCGTATTTACCAGACACGTCTGCATAACAGCACACAACTGTTTGAGGGGATGGGAGCAGTACTTGATACCCTGGAATCAAGACAGATCACCTGGGGAGTCATCACCAATAAACCTGTCTGGCTGACCAATCCATTGATGAAGAAACTGGGACTGACTGACCGGGCCGGCTGTATTGTCTGCGGTGACAGTACAACATACCCCAAACCACATCCGGCGCCGATGCTGCTGGCCTGTGAAATTACCAACAGCGTGCCTGCCTCCAGTCTTTATATTGGTGATGCGGAACGTGATATTACTGCCGGCCGTGCCGCCGGTATGCAGACACTGGTGGCACTTTATGGTTATATTGACCAGGATGAAGCACCGGAACAATGGCAGGCCGCAGGCATGATCTCCACGCCGGGTGAAATTATTGACTGGATAGAAAAATTCAACCGGCATCCATGAATTCATCCAGCACGGAAGAATATTGCCGCCATAAGGCAGCAGTTGCCGGTACAAATTTTTATTACAGCACCCTGTATTATCCTGCCGATATCAAACGCGACCTTAATGCACTGCATGCATTTCATGCCGAGATAGAACAGGTCATAGAAGAATGTACTGATCCTGGTGTCGCACATCTGAAACTCGCATGGTGGCATGAAGAGATACAACGTCTTTTTACTGACACTGCCCGGCATCCTGTGGCCAGGGAACTATCACCGGTTATTTCCCGCTATGCAATCAAAGCAACTGCTTTTGTTGATCTCATCCGTCATTACGAACAATTGATCCAACCGGCCCAGCCTGAGTCATATCAGGATTTTATGGACACTCTGGCACAGGGTCCCGGAATAATATGGAATCTCTCCGCCCGAATTTGTGGTTTCAGAGATCAGGATACCCCTGGAATCGTCAGTCAGATGGGGTGTCTGTTCGGTCTGTTTTATCTAATGCAGAGTCATCGCGTAAACCACCAGCTTTACCCGGATCAGCAGATTGAATATTTCAAGCGTCTCATAATCGATTTGGAAGAATGTTGCCGCAGACTGCCTGAGGTTGATTGCCAGACGCAGACTGGTGCCCTGATCCTGGCGAATATCATCATGCAGACCTGCGATGAAATTGCACGCGACGGCTATCGTCTGGACCAACACAGGATCAACCTGACTCCGCTTAGAAAATTATGGATCGCCTGGCGCACCCATAAAAAAGTGCTGAGGACTGAGGACTGAGGACTGAGGACTGAGTACTGAGGACTGAGTACTGAGTAGTGAGTTGTGGGGCATTTTACTCGTTACTCAGCACTCAGTCCTCGTTACTATTTCTGAATCTCAGCCTGACCCGCAGACGCCGGAAAGTATCCGGATCGACAGTATCGGGGGTTAACATGACTCGATATGAGCCGGTCTCCGCCTTGAATGTCAACACCACCAGTAAAGGATGCACAAAGGCCATGGGCTTAAGCACTACCGGCAAAGTATCGCCACAGGTGAAACTCAGCCACCACTCTCCAGCCTGATTCAGTACCAGCTGTACCGGGCTGGCGGGATTTTTTTGAATAATATACAGGCTATGACCATGGATCAGACTGGCCAAAAGCCCGGTAATTATCAGTAATTGAATAACCAGCGGGACATTGCTGGTTAACAATGCAAGGCCTGCCCCAAGATGCGCCGTATAAAAACCAGCGACAAACCAGACGGAAGGCCTGACAGGAATAAACAACGGCAATTCAAAATGATTAGGCATGGACACAGGTGACCTCCTGTCGTTTTGTCAATAAAATTCTGTGCTCCCCGCATGATTCATCTGCAAATTGGACAGAATTTGGTATCATGCATTTTGCCCTGCACCAATGTTCGGGCTTATATGTGAAATATAGTGCTTGAGAAATCATCCACTACATGCGAAAAATCAAGTATGAACGAAAAACGACAAAAAAAGGAACTGAAATCCGCCTCCCCTGCACTGCAGGAGCATCCGGGAACAGATCACCGTCCCGCTGAAATTGGCGGGCCAACAGGTCCCGAACCCACGCGTTACGGCGATTGGGAACGCCGTGGCCGTTGCATCGATTTCTGAAATTTTCGTTTCAACAGAATTTTATCTTCCGGTACGCCGGAGAGTATTTTTACGTGCTAAGAGAGGAAAAATAGATTATGGCTGCGGTTAATCGTCCATTATCGCCACATTTACAAATCTACAAACCTCAATTGACCTCGGTGCTGTCCATTATCCACCGGGGTACTGGTGTATTCCTGACCCTGGGCGCGCTGTTTCTCAGTTGCTGGCTCTTGTCGATCGCAAATGGTCCGGAAAGCTATACTGCCGTGCAGCAATATATCCTGGCCTGGTATGGCCAGATCATCCTGTATGCCTGGGTCTATTCACTTTACTACCACCTGTGCAATGGCATACGCCACCTGTTCTGGGACATGGGTCTTGGTCTCGAAATTAAAACAACCTATATATCCGGTTATATCGTTGTGGCTGTATCCATTTTATTCACCATAGCGACCTGGTGCCTGGTCCGGGGTGGCGTATGAAACTGCGTACGCCACTCGCCAAAGTTCGTGGCCTCGGATCTGCAAAAGAAGGCACCCATCACTGGTGGGCAATCAGATTAACGGCCATTGCACTGGTGCCCTTGTCCCTCTGGTTCATCTGTTCACTGATCAGCATGACTACACTGGATTACCTGGCTGCGATAGGCTGGTTACAGTCTCCCATGACCAGTATCTTGTTAATCCTGTTTGTCCTTACCCTGTTTTATCATGCGCAACTCGGTATTCAGGTAATCATTGAAGATTACATCGAGAATGAGGCACTGAAAATTACCGGCATCATATTGTTAAAGTTTGTCATGCTGTTTGCCGGCCTTACCGGCATCGTGGCTATTTTAAAAGTATTTCTGGGGTTATAACGAACAATGTCCAAAGCATACGAAATCATTGATCACAAATACGATATCGTCGTCGTCGGCGCGGGCGGTGCCGGTTTGCGTGCCACCTTTGGTATGGCCGCAAAGGGATTGAAGACAGCGTGTATCACCAAGGTCTTTCCGACCCGCAGTCACACCGTCGCCGCCCAGGGCGGGATGAGCGCATCCCTGGGAAATATGGGCCCGGATGACTGGCGCTGGCACATGTATGACACCGTTAAAGGGTCAGACTGGCTGGGTGACCAGGATGCGATTGAATACATGTGCCGCGAGGCCGTGCCCTCGGTCATCGAACTGGAACACTACGGGGTTCCCTTTTCCCGCACGGAAGAAGGCAAGATCTACCAACGCCCTTTTGGCGGTATGACCACCAATTACGGCGAAGGCACTGCACAGCGTACCTGTGCTGCGGCTGATCGTACCGGCCATGCCATATTGCATACCCTCTATCAGCAATCGCTGAAACATGAGGCTGAATTCTTCATTGAATATTTTGCACTGGACCTGATTATGGATGATGCGGGTGTGTGCCGGGGTATCATGGCCTGGAACCTTGATGATGGCACCATACATCGTTTCCGCGCCCATGCCGTTATGTTGGCCACCGGGGGCTATGGCCGCACCTATTTTTCCTGCACCGGCGCTCACTCGCAGACCGGCGACGGCAACGCCATGGTATTGCGTGCGGGACTTCCTCTGCAGGATATGGAATTTATCCAGTTCCATCCCACCGGGATCTATGGCGCCGGCTGTCTGATTACCGAAGGGGTACGTGGTGAAGGGGGTTATCTGACCAATGCGAACGGTGAACGCTTCATGGAACGTTATGCCCCCTCGGCGAAGGACCTGGCCTCGCGCGACGTGGTCAGCCGATCCATGACCATAGAGATCCGGGAAGGCCGCGGTGTCGGCAATGATAAAGACCATCTCTTTCTGCACCTGGAACATCTGGGCCCGGAGGTGATAAATGAACGCCTGCCGGGCATTGCCGAATCGGCAAGGATATTTGCCGGTGTGGATGTCAGCAAGGAACCGATCCCGGTCATCCCGACTGCTCATTACAACATGGGTGGCATTCCTACAAATTATTGTGGTCAAGTGGTAACTCTGAAGGACGGTAATCCGGATGCCGTTATCCCCGGCCTGATGGCCATCGGTGAGGCTGCCTGTGTTTCAGTTCATGGCGCCAACCGCCTGGGATCAAATTCATTACTGGATATCATTGTGTTCGGCCGGGCCGCTGCCAATTACTGCGTTGAAAATATAAAATCCGGACAAACACATAAACCGCTGGCCAGTGCGGGTGATGAATGTCTGGCCCGGTTTGACAAGATACGTTATAACACTGGCTCAATACCAACAGCTCAAATTCGCATGAATATGCAGCGAACCATGCAGAATAACGCGGCTGTGTTCCGTACCGGTGAGATCCTGAAAGAAGGCATGGACAAGATGACTAAGATCCGGGATTCATTCTCTGATGTGAAGGTGGCGGACAAGAGTCTCGTCTGGAATACTGATCTGGCTGAAACGCTGGAGCTTGAAAATCTGCTCGGCAATGCTGTGGTCAGCATTCATTCTGCCTCTAACCGCACGGAAAGCCGTGGCGCTCATGCTCGTGAAGATTATCCGGAACGCGATGATGTGAACTGGATGAAACATACCTTGTCCTGGATCAATGACAGGGGCAAGGTCACTTTCGATTACCGGCCGGTGCATCTGTATACCCTGACCGATGAAGTAGAAGTGTTTCCACCGAAGAAACGGGTTTATTAACAAACCGTGACTGGTGATTCGTAACTGGTAATTGGTCACGAATCACGAATTACGAATCACGAATTACGAATTACGAATCACGAATCACGAATCACGAATCACGGTACTTAAAAATGGCTCAATTCACACTACCCAAAAATTCCAAAATAAAGAAAGGCAAAACCATTTCCGCAGCAACTGGTGCCAGAAATAAAAAAATATTTCGCATTTATCGCTGGGATCCGGACACTGGTGAAAACCCGAGCCTAGACATCTATGAGATCAATCTGGACAATTGCGGTCCGATGGTGCTGGATGCAATTATTTATATAAAAAATGAGCTGGATTCGACCCTGACCTTTCGCCGCTCCTGCCGCGAAGGGATCTGCGGTTCCTGTGCGATGAATATCGGCGGCACCAATACTCTGGCATGCACCAGGGCCATCGAAGATATCAAGGGCGACATCAAAATTTATCCTTTACCCCACCTGCCGGTGGTCAAGGACCTGGTGCCTGATCTAACACATTTCTACGCACAGTATGCTTCCATCAAACCCTGGATGCAGACGCAGACACCTCCACCACCGGATCAGGAACGCCTGCAGTCCAAGACAGACCGTAGCAAACTGGATGGCCTGTATGAATGTATCCTGTGTGCCTGTTGCTCTACAAGTTGTCCGAGTTACTGGTGGAATGGTGACCGCTTTCTTGGCCCGGCAATTTTGCTGCAGGCCTATCGCTGGATTATTGACAGCCGTGATGAAAATGCCGGCGAACGACTGGACGAACTGGAAGATACATTCCGGCTCTATCGCTGCCATACCATTATGAATTGCACCAACACCTGTCCGAAGGGATTAAACCCGGCCAAAGCCATTGCTGAAATCAAGAAACTGATGGTTTCACGTACCGTTTAGGTGACAGGGTGAACCAGGGTTCCTGTCTACTCTGGCGCTGCCGGCGCGGTATCCGGGAGATGGACCTGCTACTGCAACGTTTTATGGAGTGCCGGTACGATCAACTTTCAGATGCAGAGAAACAGGCCTTTGCCGGCTTACTCGAACAACCGGATCTGGAGATCATGGACTGGATTATGGGCAGGGGCACACTACCATCAGAACCACTGCTATCGATAATAAAAATGATCCGGGATGTAAACAATCCAGCAGTCATTAGTAATAATTAATTATATCCGGATTTCATTCCAGTCCATGTTGACATGAATCACTCCGGCTCCAGATATTTTGATCTGTCCCATTTTTCCATGCTGCAGATCTCCGGGAATGATGCTTTCGAGTTTTTGCACGGGCAAGTTACCGGTGATCTGAACCAGTTGAAATTACATGGCTGGTTATTCAGTGCATGGTGTCTGCCGAATGGCAGGGTAATCTGTACATTTATTATTTTTACCAGAGATGATTCTCTCTTCCTTATTTTACCATCCATGCTGAAAGATAAAATCATCGGGCGATTATCGATGTTTATTATGCGCTCACATGTCACATTGAAAGACGTCAGTGATGACTACACATTGATGGGACTGGAAGGCAACGATATTGAAAAAATACTCATGCAAACTACAACTCATGAACCGTTTGTAACAGGGAGCATGATTCAGTCAGAATATTTTTCTTGTCTTAAACTTTGGGACAAAACCCCGCGTTATATTCTCGCCATTAAAATGGAAAATGTTGCAGAGTTGCCGGGCGGAATAACAGCAACATCCACGGCCGGTGAACGGGCCGGCTGGAGTCTGCTGGATATAGAAGCAGGCATGCCCTGGATTATCAACTCCACGTCTGAAACTTTCCTGCCACAGATGCTGAATATCGATCAGATGCATGGCCTGAGTTATCAGAAAGGTTGTTATCCCGGCCAGGAAGTCATCGCCCGTTTGCACTATCGCGGACAGTTAAAAAAGAAGATGTATCTTGGTAGCGGAAATGCCGGGATTATTCCCGGAGCAGGTGATCGTCTTGTACATAAAGACAGCGGCGCTGTTGCTGGTGATGTGATAGATGCAGAGCGGTATCCAGCCGGTGGTTTCAGATTGCTGGCTGTGGTAGAAATACAATCTGCGGATAGCGAAGATTTATGTCTGGAAGGTGCCACGGATATTTCTGCAAGACTGCAACCGATAACTTACCCTGCTTAAATGTCACCGTGAACATCCGACTGCCCGCCGAATGGGAACCCCAATCCGCAATCATGCTCACCTGGCCACACTCTGCCATGGACTGGCAAACCTGGCTGAATGAAGTTGAACCGGTTTATATTGAAATTACCCGGCAGGTCAGCCTCTATGAAAAAATTATCATTGCCTGTCATGATAAAACACATAAAACGCACATAGAGACACTATTGTCACAACAAGGGATCTCTGTTGATAAATACCGGCTGTATATTGCGCCATCGAATGATAGTTGGGCGCGTGATCATGGCCCGATAACAGTAATGACTGGACAACAACCCAGGTTGCTTGATTTCACTTTCAATGGCTGGGGAAACAAATATCCGGCTGATCTGGATAACCGGATTACCTCTACGTTGTATGAGGAGGGCGCTTTTGGCAAGACACCATACAAAGAAATCGATTTTGTACTGGAGGGCGGCAGTATCGAGACTGACGGTAAAGGCACGTTATTGACTACGGTTTCCTGTTTGTTATCAAAGCAGCGCAATCCTGGATTGGGGAAAAAGGAGATAGAAACAAAACTGACTGAATATCTCGGCGCTAACCATATTATATGGATTCAGCATGGCCAACTTCCGGGTGATGATACTGACGGTCATATTGATACGCTGGTACGGTTTGCTAACGATGAAACTATCCTGTATGCCGCCAGTGATGATACGGACGATCCGGATTTTGCATCACTTAAACTGATGGCGGAAGAATTACAGGGGTTGACACAGATGAATGGTACACCCTATAAACTCGTGCCCTTGCCCTCGCCTGTCATTACCAACGCTGGGGGAAACTATCTGCCAGCGAGCTATGCCAATTTCCTGATCATCAACAACGCCGTCCTGGTTCCGATTTATGGTATGGATACCGATGAAGGTGTCATAAAGATATTCAAGGAATGTTTTGTTGATCGTAAAATTATCCCTGTAAACTGCAGACCGTTGATACAACAATATGGCAGTTTACACTGTATCACCATGCATCTCCCACAAGGGGTCATTTAATGAAGAATACATTCAAGGTTGCTGTTGTCCAGCATGACTGCAATCAGGAATACCGGCACAATCTGGATAACTCCATAACCGGAATCCGGGAGGCCTGTACACAAGGTGCAGAAATCATTCTGTTGCCTGAATTGAACTGCCTCCCTTATTTTTGTGTGCGCGAGGAAGTCCGTAATTTTGATCTGGCGGAGACTGTTCCGGGTCCTACAACAGAATCTCTCGGCAAATTTGCAAAAGAGAAAAGCATCATCATTATCACCACCCTTTTTGAAAAACGTGCAAAGGGCTTGTATCACAATACCGCCGTGGTGATGGACAAGGATGGCAGCCTGGCCGGAACTTACCGCAAGATGCATATCCCGGATGACCCCGGTTTTTATGAGAAATTTTATTTCACGCCGGGTGATCAGGGGTTTGTGCCAATCAATACGTCAATCGGCAAACTGGGTGTAATGGTGTGCTGGGATCAGTGGTTTCCTGAAGCAGCGCGGCTGATGGCATTGGCCGGGGCAGAGATGCTGTTCTATCCCAGCGCGATTGGCTGGGACCCGAATGATGATGAAGAGGAAAAGGTCAGGCAGCGCCATGCCTGGATGACCATCCAGAAATCCCATGCCATCGCCAATAATCTGCCGGTGATCAGCAGTAACCGGACCGGTTATGAGGTTGATCCGTCGGATAATTCGAAAGGAACGGCATTCTGGGGTTCAAGTTTCATTGCCGGTCAACAGGGCGAAGTGCTGGCCGAGGCACCCATTGATAAATCCGCCGTCATTATGGCTGAAATTGATACCGGCAGAACCGATACCGTGCGCCGTACCTGGCCTTACTTCCGTGACCGCCGTATTGATGCCTACCAGGATATCAGCAAACATCATATTGAATGATCAAACAATCCAGCTTCAAACCGGCATGGTGGCTGCCTGGTGCACATGCCCAGACCATCTGGCCGGGTATCACAAGACGCAGAACAGATATCTACCTTGCCTGGGAAAGACTGGAACTACCGGATCAGGATTTTATTGATCTGGTCTGGACACCTGTAACCGTTGGACCGACAGTGATTGTACTCCACGGGCTGGAAGGTTCGCTTAATTCACATTATGCAAAAGGAATACTGTCGGCATTTCATAACAAGGGCTGGCGTGCCGTTCTCATGCACTTCAGGGGTTGCAGCGGAACACACAACCGTCTGGCCAGGGGTTATCATTCCGGTGATACCGGCGATCTTAAATACCTGATAAAACTGTTACGCGCCCGATACCCGAAGCAGCCATTGGCGGCAACGGGTTATTCACTCGGCGGTAATGTATTATTGAAATATCTGGGCGAATGCGGCAAGGATTCCGGCCTGACTGCAGCTACGGCTGTGTCTGTGCCTTTTGTTTTATCACGGGCGGCGGATCGCCTTATGCGGGGATACTCAAGATTTTATCAGCACTACCTGATACGGCGTATCCAGCAGAGGGTGATGGATAAATTCAAGGATAGAAACGATGCGCCCTTTTCCATCACTGATGTTCCAACCTGGAACAATTTTCATCTGTTTGATAATTTCGTGACCGCACCATTGCATGGGTTCAGCAACAGTGATGAATATTATCGCTTGTCCAGTTCTAGGCAGTATTTAAAGTCCATCGACACCCCGACATTGATTATCCATGCTGAAAATGATCCTTTTTTGACCCCGGATGCCATTCCAAATGAGACAGATTTATCCGAGAATGTGACACTGGAGTTATCCAGTGATGGCGGGCATGCCGGTTTTGTCTCTGGCAAGTTTCCCTGGCGCCCACGCTACTGGCTGGAAGAACGTATACCGGAATTTTTGTCCAATTATTTAACCTGATTATGCCTGGTTCCCATGAACAGTTTTATTAATACACGGCTTTTTTATATTTCGATCTTCCTGATCTGTGGTGCTCTACTCGGCTTTGGCCTGTACCTGGAGCACGGAAAGGGTCTTGAACCCTGTCCCTTGTGTGTCTTTCAGAGGATTGCTTTTATCAGTATTGCCATGATTGCCCTCATTGCTGCCTTGCATGGTCCGGACCGGATGGCCGTATGGTTTTACAATGGTTTGATTTCGCTGGCGGCGTTGATCGGTGGCGGAATAGCCACCCGCCAGGTCTGGTTGCAACATCTTCCGGCGGGCCAGGTGCCGGAATGCGGACCGGGGCTGGATTATATGCTGGAGACCTTTCCCCTCGGCCAGGCCCTGCAAATGATACTCAGTGGTTCAGGTGAATGTGCCGAAGTTGGCTGGAGTTTCCTGGGTTTCAGTATTGCCGAATGGAGTCTGTTATGGTTCCTGATATTTTTGATTACAGGTCTGGTCTCGATTTTCTCTCAAAAAAAGACTACAAATTAACAATGAAGCAGCATTATCCGTACAGGAGAACCGCCATGAAACAACGAATTCTGACTCTCATGACTGCATTGGCACTGTTGCTTGCCAGCATGCCAGGCAGCGCTTTTTATTACAGCTGGGGCAGCCAGACTTTTGCCAATGCCACATTACACGAGGTAAAAATAATTGCGGTAAATGTGGATCCACCGATCAGGTCGATGAACGATAAATTACGGAATTATGGTGTATCTGATATTGAACTGGAAAAGAAAATATCACAACGTTTGCGTGATGCCGGTTTCAATATCATCAGTACCGAACAGGCACTGGCAGACCCTGAGGCGGCTCAGTTGAAACTCAGGATCCGTATGATCATCAGTCATGGCACGGTTTATTCCTACGGTCTGGATCTTTCCCTGAACCAGAAGGCGCCATTGTCCGGCGGGAGTAATTCATTTTATTCCATAAGGACCTGGTCAGACGGCTTGTTCGGGGGGACACAGCAGACCAGCCTGCGTTATCTGAATAATTATTCCATGCAACTGGTTGAGAATTTTATCGAGGCACACAGGGCCCAGAATTAATATCAGGCCTTACCGAACATCACCCCGCCTTGCGTACTGCCGCTTGCTTGCCCGGCTGCTTGGCATCCTCCTGCTGTTGACTGACCTGGATATCGACCACCGCCAGGGCGCTGGCATTAACAATGCGTCGCACAGTTGACGAAGGGGTCAATATATGGACTGGCTGGTTCAGTCCCAGCAATACCGGCCCGATGGTTGTGCCATCCCCCATGACCTTGATCAGATCATAGGCGATCTTGGCCGCATCCAGATTGGGCATGATCAGCAGATTCGCGGCACCCCGTAAACTGCTTCCGGGAAGGACCGCGTTACGTATACTTTCTACCAAGGCCGCATCGGCACGCATCTGCCCATCAATTTCCAGTTCCGGGGCACGTTCACGGATCAGGGCGAGGGCATCATGCATTTTGTCGATGGAATCTGATTGTGTTGCCAGATCATTTGCTGATGACAGTAATGCCGCTTTGGGGGTAATGCCGAAACGCCGCACACCTTCTGCCGCGAGTAACGTGATCTCTGCTATTTGCTCAGCCGTTGGATCGGCGGTTACGGCCGTATCCGCAATGAAAAATACCCCCTTCTTCAGCATCACGATATTCATCGCTGCG
>MGYU01000077.1 GCA_001801885.1 Gammaproteobacteria bacterium RIFCSPLOWO2_12_47_11 | reverse complement strand
CGCGCAGGGCAACATTGTGTTTCAGTTCCTGCTGCAGGCGATCAAAAATCTGTCTCGAGGTGACATACTTGCCTTCCTTGCCGCAGAATGGTGAATCATTCACCTGAAAGGTCATGCTCACAGTAGGTTCATCAATAGATAATTGCGGCAATGCTTCGGGATGTTTGGGTGAGCAGAGTGTTTCGGATATGCCGAGGTCTTCTATGCCGCACATGGCGATGATATCGCCGGCAGATGCTTCCGGAATTTCGATGCGTTCCAGCCCCAGGAGTTTGAAGATCTGTAATACACGCCCGGATCGTTGTTTGCCTTCGATATTGATGACAGTGACCTGGGTATTGGTTTTAATCGAACCGCGGGTCACGCGCCCGATACCGATAATGCCGACATAACTGTTATAGATCAGCGAACTGATCTGCATCTGGAATGGGCCGTTGGGATCTACATCGGGTGATGGAACATTATCAACGATGGTCTGAAACAGCTCCTGCATATCACCTTCGCGTGATTCTGAATCCAGCGAACTGTAACCGTAGATCGCGGAGGTATAGACCACGGGGAAATCGAGTTGCTCGTCGGTTGCCCCGAGTCGATCAAATAAATCGAAGGTGCGATCCAGCACCCAATGCGGACGGGCGCCCGGACGATCAATCTTGTTAATCACAACGATAGGCCGGAAACCGCAGGCCAGTGCTTTCTGTGTAACGAAACGGGTTTGCGGCATGGGGCCATCGACGGCATCCACCAGTAACAATACCGAATCTGCCATGGACAACACGCGTTCTACTTCGCCGCCGAAATCGGCATGGCCCGGAGTATCAATAATATTAATGCGGTAATCTTTCCACTGTAATGCAGTGTTCTTGGCCAGGATTGTAATGCCGCGTTCCCGCTCCAGCTCATTGCTGTCCATGACGCGTTCCTGTAATACAGCACGGGCTTCAAAGGTGCCGGACTGGCGCAAAAGCTGATCGACAAGCGTGGTTTTACCGTGGTCGACGTGGGCGATAATGGCGATATTGCGGATCTGTTCAATCATGGAAGGGTCATGCATGACTTGGGAAAGGCGGGCATTATAGCCAAAACTTTTGAAATAACTACGATTATTTAAGGAATTAACCCGGTGAACAAGGCTGTTATGCAAATGGATGACATGACGCAACAGAATGCCGCCTCCCTGGTTGAGCAGGCGGCGTCCAGCGGATCCATGAGATTGCAGGGGAGAAACCGGATGAGGTGAGCGCTTCTTTCGGCTGGAGAATACCGAAACTTTCAAGCATGTTGCAATGCGGCGACACGGAGCACCGGTCAAAGCTACTTTGTTGTTAACAAAGGGGAAGTTTATGAAAATGGAAGTTCAGGATGGCTGGCAGGAATTTTAATTATAGAGATTTATAAAGAATTATGTAATGTTGATTTATTTGGTTTCAGATAACATTTTGAATATATGTAAAAGAAACTCTGATTAAATGTCATCACGAGCAACGCGTGGCGGGACAAAGCGATCTCGTAACTACCTGAATTGTATAAAAACAAGATTGCTTCGCTACACTCGCAATGACTGTATCATTAATTAATCGGAGTATCTGTATTATGACATTGAAGTAAAGCATGGATGCATACTGGTGCGTTAGTTAATACGCGTATAAATATAAATAATGTATTTCTTTATTGCATACCGAAAGAAGAAAAATGCAAGAAGCTCCACTGCCATATAACGAGACACAACGTTTGGCTTCCCTGCATAATTACCATGTTCTTGACACAACAGCGGACAGGGAATTTCAGATGATTGTCGAACAGGCTGCCGCCGTTTGTAATGTACCCATTGCATTGATTAACTTCATAGACAAAGATCGTGGCTGGTTTTACGCTAAATCCGGGACAGAGGAAGTCGAGGTTCCCCGCAATAAAACGTTTTGCGCCCACGCCATTCTTCAGCGGGATGCCTTCATCATCACTGACACACGAACCGATAAGGCTTCTTTGATAATCCATTTGTTACCCGTAAACCATCTGTAAGATTTTATGCCGGCATACCGTTAATTACTCCTGATGGTTATGCTATAGGCACATTATGTGTTCTTGATTTTATCCCTCGTATAATTGATAAGGAGCAGATCAGGGTGCTGGAAAAACTGCGTGACGAAGTCATCGACCAGCTTGAGTTTTATTATAACTTCGACCGGTTGTTAATTGCCCATCAATATCAGGCCTTACTGGATATAGCGCCGGATGCAACGCTCATCACTAATACAGCCGGACGCATCCTCTATGCCAACCATCATGCAGAGAAACTGTTTGGCTATGACTGGACGGAATTGATCGGCAATGAAATTGAAATATTGGTGCCGGAAGAGTTACGGAAAAAACATGCGAAATACCGGCAACGCTATCTTGCGGATCCCAGGCCACGCCCAATGGATGCGGTGAATATGGAATTTCCCAGCCGCCGCAAGGATGGCACATTTTTCCGGGCGGAGATCAGTCTGAATCCGGTAGTCACAGGGGAAAACAAGCTTTTTATTGTCTGCGCCATACGGGATGTCAGTAATCGCGTCAGCGATCAACGGGCATTAATCAAGATTTCAAGAGAAACTTTTACCAGGACGGGGGAAGATTTTTTTCCGGCCCTTGCAAAAATACTGGCTGAAGAACTCAAGGCAGATTATGTGATTATCGGCGGGCTTGCTGTTAACAGTGAGTGGGTTGAAACGATTACTGTCGTTGATCATGGGCGGATAGTGCAAAATTTCAAATATGAATTGCTTAATACTCCTTGTGTAACTGCCATGGAGGATTCCGTATGTATTGTGCCGGATCATCTGCAACAGAAATATCCCGATGTTCCGCTGATCAGGAAAATGGAGATGGATGCTTATGTTGGCGTCCGTCTTTATGATTCACAAGGTGAGACATGTGGCGTTATCAACACGCTGTATCACAAACCACTGACGCCTGAAAAAGCCAGACGTGCCGAATTCCTGTTGCAGATATTTGCTCTGCGTGCGACATCCGAACTTGAACGCACGTTATTAACAGGTGCATTGCAGCAGAGTGTACACAGTTTCAGAAGACTTTTCGACAATTCACCTTTCGGGATGGTTATCCTCGACCAGCAAGGGAAGATACTGAAAGCCAATCAGGCGATAACAGTTATTTCCGGTTATTCCCGCGATGAGTTACTGGATAGGGATATTACCAACCTTCATCACCCTGATGTATCAGAGGCAGCTTGTCAGCTTGTTCTTCAATTAGCTGTTAACACCTGTTCAGATCCGGTATGTCAGATTGAATCACGTTTTCAACGCAAGGATGGAAGTGTGATTTATGTACGTGAGTATGGATATCGAATAGATGACATGCACACAGAACCTTGCTGTATCGTGCTACACATTGAGGAAATCTCCAAGCAGAAAAAAGCAGCCGATGAAATCCACAAACTTTCGCTCGCCATTAAACACAGCCCGAATGTATGCCTCATTACAGATAAAGATGCCCGTATCGAATATGTCAACTCAAAATTCACCGAGGTCACCGGTTATTCCGCCGAAGAAGTTATTGGAAAAAAACCGAATATACTCGCCAATGAGAAAACACCCAGGGAGGCCTGCGCCAGGTTGTGGGCGACAATATTGTCAGGTAGTGAATGGCGTGGGGAGTTTTATAACCGGAAAAAGAACGGCGAACTCTATTGGGCGCGGCAGGTCATCTTTCCGGTCATGGATGATGCTGGTGAAATCCGTCATTTCGTAAGTTTCCATGAAGATGGCACTGAGGCCAGAAAATACACGGAGAAACTTTCCTACCAGGCCACTCATGACCAGCTTACCGGGCTGATCAATCGTTATGAATTCGAGCGCCGGCTGGAACGCATAATCAATGTGGCGCAAGTGGATGGATCCACACATACCTTGTGTTTTCTCGATCTCGACCAATTCAAAATCATTAACGATACCAGCGGCCATGTGGCGGGCGATGCATTACTGCGGCAACTGGGCAAACTCTTCAGGGAAAAGATCAGGCAACATGATACCGTTGCCCGCCTGGGTGGCGATGAATTCGGGATACTGATGGAGCATTGCCCTCTGGAAAAAGCACGGGATATCGCCGGAATGTTATGTGCGGAACTGACCGCTTTCAATTTTATGTGGGAAAAGATGGCACATCACATCGGTGTCAGTATCGGAATAGCAATCATCAATAAAGACACCTGCGATACAATAGAAGTCATGAAACAGGTGGATACGGCCTGTTATGCGGCCAAGGATTCGGGCAGAAACCGGGTCCACATCTACAATGAGGATGACATAATACTCTCACAACGCCTGCATGAGACCAACTGGGTACCGGAGATAAATGCAGCTTTGGTGGAAAACCGGTTTGAACTGGTTGCCCAGACCATCATGCAGCTTAATGCCAATGGATCAGATAATGCCTATGAAATCCTGATCAGATTGAAGGATTCCCATGGTAACATTATCCTGCCCGGTGTCTTTCTGCCTTCCGCCGAGCGCTATAACCTGTCCCTGCGGATTGATCGTTGGGTGATTGACCGTGTTTTTCAATGGTTAATTGAACACCCGGAGCAAGCTGCCAATATCGACAGTCTTGCAATAAATCTGTCCGGTGCTTCTATAAGTGATCGTGATTTACTGCACCATATCGTTGAGCAATTTGAAGCCAGCGGCTTACCACCATCGAAGATCGGGTTCGAACTGACTGAAACATCGGCCATTGCAAATATGCTGGAAGCAAAAAACTTTATGAGGAAACTGCGTGATATCGGTTTTCAGGTTGCACTGGACGATTTCGGCAGCGGACTTTCTTCCTTTGCTTATCTGAAACATTTGCCGGTAAACATGCTGAAAATAGACGGGATGTTTGTCAAGGATATTGTCCATGACAAGTCAGATTACGCCATGGTCAATATGATTAATGAACTTGCCCATGCCCTGGGCATGCAGACCGTGGCGGAATATGTAGAGAATGATTTAATACTGGAACGACTCAAAAAAATAGGGGTAGATTATGTGCAAGGTTATGCTATAGCTGAGCCAATAGAAATAGACAAAATTTCCTGATGGTCAGAATCCTGTAATTTTCATTAAAAATTCACACCTGGTTGTAAGCCACATATAGCCTTGGCGCATAAATAACAATGTGCATTTATTATCTTGTGATTTCTGAATCAAGAGGCAGACTGATATTTACAATTTTGTCCTGATAATCCGCAGTGGATGAAAAATTGAATTTGTGGGCCAGATGTATCATGGCTTCGTTTTCCAGAAGTATCTGCCCCACAAGTCGTTTAACACCCTTGGTTTTGCTGTATCGGATGATCTTGTCCATCAAGATGGTGCCCAGACCCAGTTGTTGCTTGTCGCTTCGGATGATGATGGAGAATTCACCTTCGATACTATCAGCATCGCAGACGATTCTGACCACGCCGATGGTTTCCTCATTCCCGTTGCCGTTTTTCGCACGCACGACAAATGCCATTTCCCGGTCGTAATCAATCTGGGTAAACCGGGCCATCTGTGTATGACTGATATCATCCACGCTGCGGAAAAAACGGAAATATTTATCTTCCGGTGTGGTCTTTTCCAGAAATTCCTGATGCGCAGGTTCGTCTTCAGGTTTAATCGGCCGGATCATGACAGTCTCACCGGAGCGTAGCGTAACCTGTTCTTCCAGTTCTTTTGGATAAGGTCTTATTGCAAGATGCTTGCCGGGTTTGCCGGAATAAGGGTTAATTTTTATACGTGCATCCAGAGCGAGAACACCTTTACTGTCTGCAAACAATGGATTGATATCCAGTTCATTAATTTCAGGATGATTAATGACCAGCTGTGAGATTTTGAGCAGTGTCAGTTCAATTTCTGTGATATCAGCAGACGGAATGTTCCGATAACCTTTCAACAGATTGTAAACCCGGGTACGCATGATCAGATCTTTTGCGAGTTTGAGGTTTAACGGTGGTAATGCAATCGCCCGATCTTTGACGATTTCTACCGATACACCTCCCTGACCAAACAGTATTACCGGGCCGAAAACCGGATCAGTTGTCACGCCGATGATCAATTCGTGCGCACCCGGTCGTTCAACCATTTTCTGAACGGTGAATCCTTCTATTTCAGCATCAGGTTTTAACCGTTTGATACGTGCCAGCATACCTTCCGCCGCAGCACTCAGGATTGCAGGTGTTTCAATATTCAACAACACGCCACCGACATCTGATTTGTGTGAAATTTGTGGAGAAATGATTTTAATCACTACGGGATAACCGGTTTTTTCGGCACATGCCAGTGCTTCATCGACATCCTTTGCAATCAGGGTTTCAACAACAGGGATGCCATAGGCGGCGAGGATGGATTTCGCTTCATGTTCACTCAGAATATCCCGTTCTTCGGGGAGAACTTTCTGAATGATCCCGCGAACAGTTTCTGTATCCGGTTCAAATTCTTCCGGAATGGAAGGGGGAATTTCAATCAGGGCATCCTGATTATTCTCATATTCGACGATCTGCATGAAAGCGCGAATGGCGGATTCAGGTGTGTCATAAGTGGGTATAGCTGCCTGTTCAAAAATTTTCCTTGCAGGGTCAACCGCGTCTTCTCCCAACCAGCAGGTGAATACAGGTTTTGTCGTTTCTTTAATGGCATTGGCAACCGCTTGTGCCACTGTTGCATTATCAATGGTAGCTACCGGTACCAGCATTACGAGGATTGCATCATAGTGTGGATCCTTGAGCAGTATTTTCAGCGCATTCACATAACGTTCCGCATCGCTATCGCCAATGATGTCTACCGGATTGGCGTGGGACCATGTTGGAGGAAGAACCAGATTTAATGCATCGATGGTTTCCTGCGACAATTCGGCCAGTTTGCCACCTTCAGCAATCAGGGTATCTGTTGCAAGCACGCCGACACCGCCACCATTCGTCATGATGATCATGCGGTTGCCATGAATTGGCCGTGCATGGGCCAGGGTTCCAACCGCATCAAACAGATTCTGGATTGTGTATACACGCAACATGCCGGTGCGGTTAATCGCTGCATCGAAGACATCATCATTACCTGCCAGTGCTCCGGTGTGTGAAGTGGCAGCTCTTGCGCCTTCTTCAAAGCGTCCTGATTTGATTATAATTATTTTTTTGTTTCTGGAAGAAGCACGGGCGGCTGAAATAAATTTTCGCGCCTCACGGATGGATTCAAGATACAGGAAAATACTGTGCGTCAGGTGATCGGTACTTACAAAATCAAGCACATCGCCCACATCAACATCGGTACTGTCACCAAGAGAAATAAAATATGAAAATCCGATACCACGTGATTTGGCCCAGTCCAGGATGGCGGTACAGATTGCGCCGGATTGTGAGACAAGCGCAATATTGCCTTTCAGAGAATGAGTATGCGCAAAGCTGGCATTGAGACCGATATCCGGATTCAACATGCCGACACAATTAGGACCAAGGATACGGAAGTTGAATGGTTGAGCTGCATCCAGCATTTTCTGGCGTAAGGAAACTCTGTCAATTTCCTGATTGAATCCGGCACTGATCACGACTGCAGCGCGGGTGCCATGTTCACCCAGTTCTGTAATAATGCCGGGTACTGTTTCTGCAGGTGTGCAGATCACTGCCAGGTCTGGTACTGAAGGTAGATCGGCTATATTCTGGTAGCAGGGTTGATCCAGAATTGATTTATATTTTGGATTGACAGCGTAAACTGGCCCATTGAAACCACCGGCTAGCATGTTTTTCAGCACAACCTGACCAATGGAATTTGCTGTGTCTGAAGCGCCAATCAGGGCAACGGATTCTGGATGAAACAATTTATTGAGATTGATAACACTCACAACATGATTACCGGATAATATCCATAATCATTATTATAACCTCATATTAAAACTTTATGACGCGTTCCACGATTGGCCTGTTCCTTGGCCCTTTTTTGTTTTTGCTGGTATTGCTGTTACCAACCCCTGAAGGTGTTGAGACTGTAGCGATGCGCGTTGCTGCGGTAACAGTATTAATGGCCACATGGTGGATTACCCAGGCCATACCAATCCCGGCCACTTCATTATTACCCATCATGTTATTTCCATTGCTGGGTGTGATGGATGGCGCAGAAGTGACGCTGGCGTATGGCAATCATGTAATATTTTTGTTTCTGGGTGGTTTCCTGATTGCAGTGACAGTGCAGAAATGGAACCTGCACAAACGCATTGCATTACATACCATTCGAGTGGTGGGTGTCACACCGCAGCGGATTATTCTCGGATTCATGCTGACCACAGCAATACTTTCCATGTTGATCAGTAACACGGCAGCCACTATGCTGATGGTCACTATCGGGCTTGCAGTTTTACAACGGGCTGAAGAGAAACTTGCTCAACAACCGGGTAACGCTATTGATACACGTCCAGGTCATTTCAGATTTGGTATTGCATTGATGCTGGGCATTGCATATTCCTCATCCATCGGCGGTGTTGCAACCCTGATAGGAACACCACCCAATGCCATTTTTGCCGGTGTGGTCGAACAAACCTATCAACAGACGATTGGTTTTGTAGACTGGATGAAATTTGCGATGCCCCTGTCTATCCTGATGCTGACCATCAGCTGGCTTTATTTGACCCGGTTTGCATTTCCAAGCGGGATGACGCAAATACCCGGTAGTCGTGATACATTTGATCAGGAACTTGCGGAGTTGGGGCCGATATCCAGCCAGGAACGCAAGGTATTCATGGTGCTGATTCTCGTCGCAGTTTTATGGTTTATCAATGGACTGGTGACGATCGAAGCATTGCAGTTCGTGAAGGATTCAACGATCGCAATCGCCTGCGCATTACTGTTATTTATCATTCCTTCGGATTTCAAAAAACGGGAGTTTTTGCTGGACTGGAAAACAGTCGTGACCATTCCATGGGACATTTTAATTTTGTTTGGAGGTGGATTTGCACTGGCTTTGGGCTTCGTTGAATCCGGATTGACGAAAGCCGTTGCTGAACAATTAACTGTACTTGAAGGGACCAATCTGTCAGTCATTGTCGCAGGAATAACTACGCTGGTCGTACTACTCACCGAGTTCACATCCAATACGGCAACGGCTTCCATATCCTTGCCCATCATGATAGCACTGGCGGAAGCCATGCAGGTGCATCCGTTTGGATTAATGATCACGGCCACACTTGCAGCATCATTTGCGTTCATGTTGCCAGTTGCAACGCCACCGAATGCAATCGTTTTCGGCAGCCGTTATGTCACCATCCCGCAAATGGTAAAGGCCGGGATATGGCTGTATCTCATCGGTATGGTTTTGATCACCTGTTTTGTCACGCTGGTATTGCCTCTGGTATGGGGTATCGATATTGATACCTTCCCGCCGGAATTTGTTTCAGGATAAATATCAATCATGCATAAAGTGGTTTTAAAAACCGGCCGTGAAAAATCAGTATTGCATCGTCACCCCTGGCTGTTTTCCGGCGCATTACAGGATGTGAAAAAAGGGATTGCCAGTGGAGAAACAGTCAATATTGTTTCGGCAGGCAGCAAAATACTCGCAAAGGGCGCCTTTTCACCTGATTCACAAATTCGTGTACGGATATGGACGTTTGATCCGGCAGAAGAAATTGATGCAGAATTTTTCAAGCGGCGTATCAGTAATGCAGTTGATTTGCGCAAGAGATTTATTCCACCTGAAGACAATGCCTGCCGTTTGATTAATGCAGAATCTGATGGGTTACCCGGAGTGATTGTGGACCGCTATGCAGATTTTCTGGTGTGCCAGTTCCTCTCTGCAGGAGCTGATCGTTTCAGGCAGGATATCGTTCAGCAATTGCAGGAGATTATTTCACCTGCCGGGATCTATGAACGTTCTGATGTTGAGATCAGGGGAAAGGAGGGACTAAAGCCTCATGCCGGTTTTATAGCAGGTAAAGAACCGCCTGAATTTATTCCGGTCAATCAGGGTGGCATTAAATTTCTGGTGGATGTGAGAAAAGGACACAAGACCGGCATGTATCTGGATCAGCGTGACAACCGAAATGTTGTTCGCGAATTGGCAAGAGATAAAGAAGTATTAAACTGCTTTGCTTATACCGGCAGCTTTGCCCTGGCTGCATTGCAAGGAGGCGCAGTTAAAGTTACCAATATTGAATCTTCTACTGATGCGATCAGCATGATCATGAAACAGGCTGGATTGAATGAAATTGATTCCGATAAATTTGAAAATGTACAGGGTGATGTATTTACGGTGTTAAGGCAATACCGGGAAACTGGCAGGAAGTTTGATATGGTGATTCTGGATCCGCCCAGGTTTGTCAGTTCAGCAGATCAACTAAAACGAGGATGCAGGGGTTACAAGGACATCAATCTGCTCGCCATGAAACTGCTCAGGGAAAACGGTTTACTGGTCACGTTTTCCTGTTCCGGCCATCTTTCTCCTGAATTGTTCCAGAAGATTGTAGCTGATGCTGCTGTTGATGCCGGGCGTGAAGCCAGAATGATTGCCAGTCTCGGCCAACCAGTTGATCATCCTGTTGCATTGAATTTCCCTGAAGGCCGATATCTCAAGGGACTGGTTTGTTATTTATAGTTAGATTGCCTTGTTATTTGTTCCTCGTGGGCTAATATCAAATAAAGCCATCAGGGGGCTCAGCGATGAAAACGGTACTTTATGTGGATGATAATGATGAAATTCTGGAGATTATCGGCATGCTTATGGAGGGCACGGATTATCATCTGCTTACGGTCAATGATTCCAGTAAAGCTGTCGCTATGTGTTTGGAAAAGACCCCGGATCTTGTGCTGATGGATATCAATATGCCGGGCATGAATGGTTTTGAAGTCACGAAAAAACTTAGAAGATCAGGTTTCAATAATCCCATCGTAGTATTGACTGCATCAGAATCTGATGATGACAGGAAGCAGGCAAAAGCCGCAGGGTGTACTGACTATATCCTCAAAACTGTTGATATGCGTAATGTCAGATCAATTATTGATCAGTATATTGGCGAAGTCGGAAAACTGATTGATTAATTAAACTGTCTTTTTCAGATTTCGTTACGAGAACAAATCTTCAAAAGTGATTTCTTCCCCCGCCTGCTTGATATCGTAACCGGGCAGTGTGTTGACCTGGTTTCTGAACTTACGCGATTTGAGAATATTTTTTACTTCTTCAATCACTTTATCAGGAATGTTTCTGTCTATTGCAAGCACATAGGTTTCAGAAACTATGGGGATAAAATGTAAACCAAATTTACTTGCTGCTGCCTTTATGCCAAAACCAGCATCAGCCGCACCGCTGGCCACCAGTGCGGCAACAGCAATATGGGTAAATTCTTCGTTGTGATAACCATTGATTGAAGATTTGTTGATCCCTTCCCGTTTTAATAATTCATCAAAGATAGTACGTGTACCTGATTCCGGTTGACGGTTTACAAACCTGACCGAACGTTTTGTCAGGCTTTTCAGATTATTTATCTTGCGTGGATTTTTCCTGGTTGTCATCAGGCCTTGTTGCCGGGTAGAAACATGTAACAACAGATGTTTTTCTTCAGACAACCACTGTAGGTAAAGAGGTGCCAGGTTCGCAGATATTTCACCAGAAGGAAAATGAAATCCGGCAATATCACATCTGGAATTTGCCAGTTCACGCAGGCTTTCAAGACTGCCCCGGAAGTGAAAATCCATCTCAAAAACAGCAGACTCTGCACATAAGGATTGCAGTTGTGCAACAGCAAGCCCATGACTGGCATTAATACGTATTTTTTCCGGTTTACTCTTAACATCTATTAGCGCATTGAGTTCCCGGTTTAATTCTTTCGATAATTTTTGCAATTCCGGAGATAGACGCGAAATGATCAACTGTTCCGACCATAACAGTTTTTCACCGATAGCAGTCAGTTTTGCTCCACGACCTTTTTCCAGTGTCACAACAGGTTTTGATATACGATTGGACCAGCGCTTGATTAATCCCCATGCGTGCCGGTAGGAGATGTTTGTATTTTCAGCAGCCGAGCGTAGTGATCCTGTAGTGCGTATTGCCTTGAGTAATGCGAAAAATACCGGGTCGATTTCCTCAGCATCACTTCCCAGGTATTTCCAGCGGATATCTAACCTGAAATTCATATATGCAATATATTGCTTATTTAATGGTTTATTTATATATAGTTAGTATATACAGATAACGGTACATATGAATTCTAATACATATATTAAAAGTTAACAGCCTGTACAGGAGGGAGTGATTATGTGCAATCAATGTGTCAGAAAAGGATTAATTTTCATGATTACCTGGTTTTTATCAGTATCACCTGTCCATGCAAACAACGATGCATTGCTGACATTACTGCAGGCATTACATGAAAACGGCACCATCAATACTGAAACTTATGAATTGGTAAAACAGGTGGCGCAGCAGGAACAGACCCAACCACAGGTTGTTGCCGCAACGGATCGTGAAGAATTAAAACAGGTCGTGAAGGAAGAAGTGGCAGAAGCCACCAAAGATCAGCCCAAAGTCACCAGTAAGGGCAAATTCCAGGTGGAATCAAAGGACGGTGATTTTTCATTCCGTGTGGGCGGGCGTGTGCAGGTTAACGCTGCAACCTATGCGGAAGACAAACTGAATCAAAACGACGGAACTGAAATGCGCAGGGCACGTTTGTTTGCCGAAGGGACGTTATGGCATGACTGGGGCTATAAACTTGAATACGACTTTGTCAATACTGGCAGTGCCGGAATCCAGGATGCGTATCTGGATTACAACGGCATAAATGGCTGGAAGATCCGTACCGGGCACTTCAAGGAACCCTTCAGCCTGCAGAACATGACCAGCGCGAAATACATTACTTTTATGGAGAGAGCGCTGCCGTATGTATTTACCCCTGGAAGAAACATCGGATTGGGCGTCAGTACTTCGGGTAATCACTGGAGTTTTGCTACAGGTATATTCGGTGAGGGAATTGATGGCGCTAGCACAGATAATGACGAAGGTTTTGGTGCTTCGGGACGCGCCACCTTCGCCCCTGTTTTTGCCGAGGGCAGACTGGTGCATCTTGGCGCATCTGCTTCCTACCGGGCCACAGGTTCTATTGACGGTTTCCGGGTACGTGAGCGCCCCGAATCACATGTCACCGATACCCGTCTGGTGGATACCGGCAATCTGGATACCGATGACTACGCCCGGTTTGCCGGTGAAGCTGCGTTGGTGTATGGCCCATGGGCGCTGGAAAGTGAATATTATTATCTGACATTAAATCGTGAGATCGCCGGCAATCCCGACCTCGATTTTTCCGGGTATTACCTGCAGGGCAGCTGGTTTCTGACCGGCGAATCGATGAATTACAAGGTTGAAGAGGGTGTTTTCAGCAAGATAACACCCAAGGGGATAGTAGGTAAGGGTGGTATTGGGGCATGGCAACTGGCATTCAGATTCAGCAGCATTGATCTGAATGACCGGGACATATGGGGCGGTGAAGAACAGAATTTCACCGCCGGGCTGAACTGGTATGCAACACCGGACATCCGTTTTGCAGCCAATTATATTAACGTGTTGAATGTTGATGGCGGGCCCGCTGCAGGCGATGAACCATCTGTTTTTCAATTCATGACGCAGGTTGAATTCTAGCAGGACCAGTCCGGATAACCGCAGTTACCAAACAGGTGAAATTACATGAAAAAAATCGTTTACATCTTTTTTTGTTTATTGGTAACACACACCTTCAATCCTGTGTTTGCAGAGGAATATCTGCGGCTCGCCACGACGACCAGTACGGAGAACACCGGATTGTTGGCGGTGTTGCATCCTCCTTTTGAACACAAAACCGGAATCAAGGTACATGTAATCGCAGTCGGTACCGGCAAGGCATTGCGTTTGGCCCAGGATGGTGATGTCGATCTGGTTCTGGTGCATGCTCCTGATGCTGAAATTGAATTTATAGAAGCAGGTTTCGGTGTTGAGCGCCAACCTGTCATGCATAATGATTTTATTCTACTCGGTCCGCCGGATGATCCTGCGCAACTCAGGCAAGCAACTTCACTCGCAGACGCCATGTCCCGTATTCAACAATCCGGGCACGATTTCATTTCACGCGGGGATGATTCCGGCACGCATAAAAAGGAACTGGAGCTTTGGCAACTGGCAGCGATCAGACCTGAGGGACAATGGTATCTTTCGGTCGGGCAGGGGATGGAGCAAGTATTGCAGATTGCCAACGAAAAGCTGGCTTATACTTTGAGTGATCGCGGTACATGGCTCGCTTTCAAGAACAAGATCGAAATCGGGATTGTGTTTGAAAATGCACCGGAGCTTGAAAATCCATATCATGTCATACTGGTAAATCCAAAAAGGCATCCACACACGAAAATTGATCTGGCGAGGGAATATGCAAAGTATATTACCGGGGAGGAGGGCCAGAAGTTTATCCGGGAATTTAATAAAAACGGGCAGCCTTTATTTTATCCAGATGTCATCAGATAACATTTGTTTTTTTTATTTAGTGCACATTATTAATAAAACAATCACGATAGCGACGCACGTCCGCAGTGATGAACATCATTAAATAAAAAGCCCGGAACAGCTCTGTCGGGGGAGGAGGTTGAGCTGGTTCCAGGCCAAATCACAAGCATCGGGGGGAGGTATTGATGACTTGTTGATTAACATTATAGGGGACTCTCCGTGTCCCTGATGTGAACTAACGCACAATCTGGCCATTCTCCCGGGGCCGTTTGTGATGATGTTCACATTCAGGCGCAGGCTGAAATCAGGAAACACCCTGGTTCTTGTTTTCCAGTTCCCCGGGTTGTATGAGGCTGATAATCATCCAGCCGGATTCGGGTTTCATCTTTCCATCAATAACAAAAAACTGCAGGCGTTTTTTGTTATCAATCGCAAACAACGGAATAATTTTTCCATCATACTTGGCCATGTAGGCTTCAAAACCGAATTCATCGCTCAGTTGTGTGCTGCGGATTTCCGCGCCATTACGTAACCAGGAAGCCAGTACGCCATGTGTTATTTCTTCACCGAAAAGTTGATAGCCACGATGGCGTGAGGAAATTTTATGCTTGTCAGAAATAATTTTTTCACGGGTGGTTTTTAATTCGTAAATACCTTTTTCACCAAAATCTGATTTGAATCTCAGACTGGCCAGCGTATCAAGGTTGGCACGTCCCGACATCGCCAGCATGCGGCCAATACCGGTCAGTTCCAGATGTCGTTCTGCATGCTCCGAAATCGGATTTCCATAATAGGTTGGCAACCCTTCCATGCGGGCAAGACTGGTATTTTCCCAGTTACTGTCAGTCAAAATAACCTTTAACCCGCTTTCCTGGATTGCCTTGCCAATGGCCCGTGCAACATTGCCTGCGCCGATGATCAAAGCACCCGTAGGTGAAGGCTCCCTGACCCCCAGAAGTTTGGCGATAAATTCCGAGGTGCCGCTCTGGATAACAACCGTGCCTATGATGATCAGAAATGTCAGCGGGACCAGGAAAACCGCATCTGGATAGCCTGCCTCTTCCAGTCTCAATGCAAATAAGGAGGCAACTGCTGCTGCAACGATACCTCTGGGGCCGATCCAGGAAATCAGTAATTTTTCCCTGAAATTGAGATCTGAGCCAATTGACGAAATGAAGACACTGATTGGTCTTGCAACCAGCATGAGTATGGCAAGTACTCCAACCGCCGGCCAGCCGATCTGGTTGAAATGGTAAAACTCAACTCGGGCTGCAAGTATGATAAACAGCCCCGAGATCAACAACAGGCTCAAGCTTTCCTTGAAATCGAGGATGTCATCGATATTGGTATTTTTCATATTGGCCAGGGTTATTCCCATCACCGTCACCGCAAGCAGCCCGGATTCGTGTTCAATAACATCAGATAATGTAAATACGGCAAATACAAGTATCAGTGAAAAAACATTACGCAGATATTCGGGGATCAAATGATGGCGCAGAACAACACCCAGCGCATGCGCTGAAATAAAACCAATGATCGTTCCACTGACGACAACACTGCCAAAGGACAGCATAACTTTTTCCATGGCGTCGCCGGACTGGCTGCTGATGATGAATTCGAATACCAGCACCGCAAGCAGTGCTCCCAGCGGGTCGATGACAATGCCTTCCCAGCGCAGAATATTGGCGATCCTGGCATTGGGACGAACAGTACGCAGCATGGGCAAAATTACAGTCGGTCCTGTGACGACAACTACCGCACCAAAAAGCCAGGCCAGCTCAGCTGGAAACCCAAGCAGGTATTGCGCAGCGACGGCAGTAATGCACCAGGTGATTAATGCCCCGATGGAAATAAGATTGCGAACGACCGGGCCCAGACCCTTGATTTCATCAAATCTGAGGGTCAAGCTGCCTTCAAACAGTATGACCGCAACTGAAAGTGAGACCAGGGGAAACAGAATTTCGCCAAATAATGCATCCGGGTGCAATAATCCGGTTAGTGGGCCAATAATGATCCCGGCCAGCAGAAGAAACAGGATAGCCGGTAACCTGGCCCACCATGCGAACCACTGACAGAGTATACCCAGTACACCTATCCCGGTAAGAGAGATAAGAATTTCATTATTCAACGGCTATTATCTCTATTCTGTAAAATGAAATCACTCTTCCTCATGAATTGCCTGGACAGGGTGGATAATCCATGTAAATAGCAACAAAGCGTCCGGCGATCTTGTTCAGATATTGCCGTTGGATCGAATAGGCTTCCCGTTCACGTTTTTGCTGATCTGCACAATCATTATTGTCATATTTGCCGCTGAGATCCTGCAGGTAATGTGTAAATTCATGCACGTAGAGACTGCGGGTGATTGCATCATCCTGATCCTCGATGTTTTCATCAATATAGACAATGCCGTTATTGTTATACCAGCCTGCCACCTTGCATTTTTCCTTACCGAAACAGGCATGTTCTACAAAAAAACTGTGAGGGCGGTATTCGACTATGGGTGGTTCTCCGGGATGCGGGTATTGGGAAAGATGCACTGTCCAGCTCAGCAATACAGCGATCATGTGGGTGCTATCCACGATGATTTCCGTCAAGCATGGAAGCTGTGTTTAATCTGCACGCTGGAATACCAGGCTGGCGTTGGTCCCACCAAATCCAAAACTGTTTGACATGATCGTATCCAGTTTGGCATGGTCAATCCTTTGGACCACAATCGGCATTCCGGTTGCACTCCGATCCAGATTGAATATATTTGCTGAGGCACTGATGAAGTCTTGTTTCATCATCAGCAGGGAATATATCGCCTCATTGACGCCTGCCGCACCAAGACCATGCCCTGTCAGTGATTTGGTGGAACTTATATAAGGTATGTTATCTGTGAATACTTCTTTAATAGCGTTGATTTCGGCGATGTCACCGGCAGGCGTGCTGGTGGCATGGGCATTGATATAATCAACCGGTCTGGTTGCCGTGGCCAGGGCCTGTTGCATGCAACGTACTGCTCCTTCTCCGGAAGGTTTAACCATGTCAAAACCATCGGATGTGGCCCCATAGCCCACAATCTCCGCGTGGATTGTCGTATTTCTGGCCAGAGCATGTTCGAGTTCTTCCAATACCAGAATGCCACCACCACCGGAAATGACAAAACCATCGCGATCAGCATCATAGGGCCGGGAAGCCACTTGTGGCTTGTCATTATAGGAAGAGGAGAGTGCGCCCATGGCATCGAACAATATGGTGCTGGTCCAGTGCAATTCATCGCTGCCACCGGCAAAGATCATGTCCTGTTTGCCCGCCTGAATTAGTTCATAGGCATTGCCGATACAGTGCGCACTCGTCGCACAGGCTGAACTGATGGAGTAGTTGACCCCCTTAATCTGGTAGGCAACTGACAGGCAGGCGCTATTGGTGCTGGCCATGATACGGGGGACCATGGTGGGCCCGACTTTACGTGCCCCTTTTTGTCTTAAAGTATCTATAGCAAGACACATGTTTTTATTGGATGTACCACCGGAACCCACAATCAGGCCGGTTCGGTTGTTTGAAAATTCACGTAAACCGAGTTCTGCATCGGCAATGGCTTCCTGCATGGCAAGATAGGCATAGGCCGCTCCATCGCCCATGAAGCGCATAAATTTACGGTCGACCAATTCTTCCGGCACCAGCCGGATTGGCGCATAGACGTGCGACCTGAAGCCAAGCTCTTTGTATTCAGGCGAAAAATCGGCCCCGGATTTCCCTTCGAGAAGTGAAGCAAGCACTTCGTCTTTGTTATTGCCGATACTGGAAACAATACCAATACCCGTGACAACTACACGTTTCATAAAACCAGCACTCTCCTAAAATCCCTCGGTTGATTTGAACAAACCGACCCGTAAATCGTTAGCTGTGTATATGATTTTACCATCAACATCCATGGAGGCATTGGCAACCCCCATGATCAATTTGCGCAGGATAACCCGCTTGATATTGATATGATAGGTGACCTTTTTGTTCATGGGGGTAACCTGCCCGGTAAATTTGACTTCTCCAGCCCCCAGGGCGCGCCCACGTCCCGGGGCCCCCAGCCATCCCAGATAAAAACCGACCAGTTGCCACATGGCATCCAGACCCAGGCAACCGGGCATCACCGGGTCATTTTTGAAATGGCATTGAAAAAACCAGTGGTCCGGTTTGATATCCAGCTCCGCAGTGATGCACCCTTTGCCAAATTCGCCGCCGTCTTTGGTAATAGATGTTATCCGGTCAAACATGAGCATGGGATGAAAAGGTAATTGTGCATTCCCCTCCCCGAACATTTCACCGCGTGCACAACCGAGCAGTTCTTCCAGCGTGTAATTATTCTTTATTTCCATGTCTTGTCAGTATCTCACGTGATTTTGATTATTTCTGTATGTATTTGAAGTCTTGAGTGGATGATAATAATTGGCAAACTGACGGTTTTTATAGTGTGTAAAAGGTATGTTAGACAAGCTGCTCCGGAATCCGCAGAATACCGGGATTATTTATGTTTTGCGGGAAATTGCCATAAGCATCTTCATTATGGGTTCTGACGGCTCAGCCCGGATATATTAGCCTGATATGTTTCTTGACAGCAATATTGTTGCCGTTAGACTGCCCTGCATTGCACAATAACAATACTATTTATGTTAACAGATATTACACAAAAGAGACGGCATAGCGTCAGTGTCAAAATAGGTTCCGTCACCATTGGTGGCAACGCTCCTATCGTGGTGCAATCCATGACGAATACAGATACAGCCGATGCAGAGGCAACTGCAAAACAGGTGCAGCAACTGGCCGCGGCCGGGTCAGAGCTGGTCCGGATCACGGTGAACAATGAAGATGCAGCCAGTCAGGTTATCAATATCCGTGAAAAACTTGATGCCATGGGTTGCCAGGTTCCGCTTATTGGAGATTTTCATTACAACGGCCATCAATTACTGACTAAATATCCGCAGTGTGCCGAAGCCCTGGCCAAATACCGGATTAACCCGGGCAATGTGGGATTCGGCCGCAAAAAGGACAGCCAGTTTCTAACCATGATCGAAAAAGCCATAGAGTATAAAAAACCGGTCCGGATCGGAGTGAACTGGGGCAGCCTGGATCAGGAACTTTTGACTCGCATGATGGATGAGAATGCCAAACTCAAGGACCCACTGGATGCCGAAGATGTGATGAAAGAGGCATTGATCGTATCAGCCATCAGCAATGCGCAACGGGCCGAAGAAATTGGTCTGCCCCGTGATCACATTGTGCTTTCCTGCAAGGTCAGTGGTGTACAGAAATTGATCTCGGTCTATCGGGAACTGGCGAGACGTTGTGATTATGCCCTGCATCTGGGCCTGACCGAGGCAGGGATGGGTTCCAAAGGTATTGTTGCATCTACTGCAGCTATGGGTGTCCTGTTACAAGAGGGTATCGGAGATACTGTCCGGGTTTCATTGACGCCTGAACCGGGCGGCGACCGGACCAAAGAAGTCGTCGTGGCCCAGGAAATCCTGCAAACCATGGGCTTGCGTTCATTCACACCATTGGTTACCGCCTGTCCGGGCTGTGGCCGTACTACCAGCACCGTTTTCCAGGAATTGGCTGACAATATCCAGGCCTATGTACGCAGCCAGATGCCCATCTGGCGAGAACAATATGAGGGTGTTGAGGACATGACGCTGGCAGTGATGGGTTGTGTAGTCAACGGTCCCGGTGAGAGTAAACATGCCGATATTGGCATCAGTCTGCCGGGCACGGGCGAAGCACCCACGGCCCCGGTTTTTATTGACGGAAAAAAGGCAATGACTCTGCGTGGCAATAATATTGCCGGGGAATTCCGGGAAATTGTGGATAACTACGTCAAACAGCGTTTTTCGGGCAGAACATCTGTCTGATTTTGGCTATAATCCTGATTAAGTGCTGTTCTGTGACGAAAATCTCATTCTTAAAGTGATTATTTAATACCTGGCTCCTGAAATTAATTTTCTATCTTACATATAATATTTATATATAGCGTTTAGGTTTTTAAAGATCAGAAGCTAGCCAAAGGAGTGTTTAAAAATGAAAAAACTAAAAATCTCACTGGTATTATTGTTAGCTCTACTCTTTTCAGGTTGTGCGACAATCTGGCCGGAGGCAGACCGTAATACTTGTATCTGGGGTACCTCTCTAACAGGCTTTGGTGTAGGAGGTGCAGTGGGAAATATCGCCGGCGCCGGTGCAGGTCTGGCGAGTGGCGCATTACTTGGAGTGTTGTTCTGTGAAGAAGGCAGCCCACCACCTGCCCCTGCGCCTGAACAGGCAGGATATTTCTGGCCAGATGATCAGGACCGTGATGGTGTACTGGATAGAGATGACAAATGCCCGTTCACCCCTGAGGGTGTGACTGTCGACAAAGATGGTTGTCCGCTGGACAGCGATGGCGATGGCGTACCTGACTATCTGGATAAATGCCCGGAAACCCCGCTCGGAGCAGTGGTGGATACCGATGGTTGCCCAAGAACGCTGCTTACCTTAAGGGATGTCCACTTTGCTTTTGACAGCGCACAATTGACCAGCGAGGCGAAATCCAGACTGGATGCAGCTGTTGCGGCCATCAATGCAAACCCGAGTGACACTGTCAGCATTGAAGGACACACAGACAGCATGGGCTCAGATGCTTATAATTCCCAGTTGTCTCAACGCCGGGCACGTGCTGTGGTTGATTACCTCGTGTCAAAAGGGGTTTCAGCATCACGCCTGAAGGCAGTTGGCAAAGGAGAAAACCATCCGGTTGCCAGCAACGACACGCGTGAAGGCAGGGCAAAAAACAGACGGGTTGAAATCATTGCCAAGTAAACATCGTTTGTAAGTGCAAATAGATCAAGGGCAAAGTGGTTCTCCACCTTGCCCTTTTTTATTGAGTCCTTGTTATTTTGCCTGGAGAACGGCTTGTGTGTGCAATGGTATTATTGATACGAGAGGTTGCAGTAAATGAACCCAGACAGAATCAGATTTTCAACTTGCATGATAGTGTGTGTTTATTGTACGGCCGTAGCCGATACCCATGCTGCTTGGAGTGATGTTTTCAGGTTATTTACAGGTGAATCAAGCCAGTCAACATCATCAGCACTGACCAATAGCGAAATGATCAATGGCTTGAAAGAAGCCCTTTCTAATGGAACACAATCCGCAATCAATAATCTTGGCCGTACCGATGGATTTTTTAAAAATCCCAAGGTCAGAATTCCCATGCCGGAATCTTTGGAGAAAGTAGAGAAGGCATTGCGTAAACTGAAACAGGATAAAACAGCCGATGAATTTATACTTTCCATGAATCGCGCCGCAGAACAAGCCGTACCGGAAGCAGCTTCGATTTTTTCAGACACTATCCGCAGCATGAGCTTTGACAATGCCAAAAGCATATTACAGGGACCGGATGATGCGGCGACACAATATTTCAGGCGTTCCAGTAAAGACAGGCTCACAGAAAAAATGTTACCCATTGTCAAAACATCTACCAGTGCAGTGGGGATTACTGCAAAATACAAGCATATGTTGGACAAGATGGGCCCGTTGTCCAGCCTGGTTGATACGAAATCGCTGGATATAGATCAATATATTACTAATAAGGCATTGGATGGATTATTTAAAATGGTGGCCGAAGAAGAGAAATTGATACGCAATGACCCTGCAGCGAGAACCACGACACTGCTCAAAAAAGTATTCGGCACATAATACAGATCATTGTTATATTTCCTTCTATAAACGGTGTCAGTGCATCGCCAAACCATATGTTCTTTGTTATAGTTTTATGACAGCATAACAAATAGAAATTAGAAAAAACAAACGTAATCCCGTTTTGCTCTATGATGAAATCCGTTTATTTCTGATATAAAAATCCAGCTTGTGCCCGATTGAGTAGATGACTGAGGAGGCCATTAATGACCGTCGATAAAGTATATCAAGTACCCAAAGCTGTTGCCGATTATGCTCATATTAATAAAGAAAAATATAAAGAGATGTATGAGCGTTCCATAAAGGATTCTGATAATTTCTGGGCAGAACAGGCGGAAAGCTTTATCACCTGGTTTAAAAAATGGGACAAGGTACAGGAGTGGGATTTTGACAAGAACCTCAATATTAAATGGTTTGCCGGTGGCAAGCTTAATGTTTCCTGGAATTGTCTGGATCGACATCTGGAATCCCGTGGTGATCAGGCTGCAATCATCTGGGAAGGTGATAATCCCGATACCGACAAGAAGATAACGTACGGGGAATTGCACGCAGACGTTTGCCGTTTCGCCAATGTTCTGAAAGACAGTGGGGTAAAGAAGGGAGATCGCGTTTCAATCTACCTGCCAATGATCCCGGAAGTCGCAGTAGCCATGCTGGCCTGTGCGCGTATCGGGGCAGTACATTCCATAGTCTTTGGCGGTTTTTCTTCGGAGGCACTGAAAGACCGCATACTGGATTCTGATTGCAAGGTCGTTGTTACCTCTGACGAAAGTGTCCGTGGCGGGCGCAATACTCCTTTGAAGGCCAATGCGGACAAGGCCTTGCAATCATGTCCGCATGTTCACACTGTGATTGTTGTCAAACGCACCGGCGGCAATATCTTTTGGAATGAATCACGAGATGTCTGGTACCACGAAGCCATGGCCAAAGCTGCTGCAGATTGTGTACCTGAGGAAATGGATGCGGAAGATCCGCTGTTTATCCTGTATACCTCGGGTTCAACCGGCAAACCCAAGGGTGTACTGCATACCACCGGCGGATATTTATTGTATTGTGCAATCAGCCACAAGTATGTTTTTGATTACCACAATGGCGATATTTATTGGTGTACTGCAGATGTAGGCTGGGTCACCGGGCATTCCTATATTGTTTATGGTCCATTATGTAACGGTGCAATC
>MGYU01000076.1 GCA_001801885.1 Gammaproteobacteria bacterium RIFCSPLOWO2_12_47_11 | reverse complement strand
GCTTCCACTCGGAGATACTCTGCGGCCGATCCTCTTCCCGGAATTGCAGGGCATGGTCAATGGCACGCAGAAACCGTTCAGAGTATCTGCCTTTGCCGATTTCCAGCGCGGACACAAACGTATCTTTGCCACCCTTCAGAATTAAGCGGCTGCGATCAACGGCATCCATCGGCGCCACCCCAGCGATTGCCCGGTAAAGCGTGGCCCCAAATCCATAAACGTCGGTCCACGGACCCTGGGCGTCACTCTTGCTGTGGTATTGCTCAAACGGTGCATAGCCCGGTGAGACGAGACTGGTAAGGGTCTTGGTATACACGCCCAGCGCCTGACGGGCGGAGCCGAAATCGAGCAACACGGGACTGCCATCATTACGCAGGAAGATATTGGCGGGTTTGATGTCGCGGTGGATGAATCCCATCTGGTGCACCTTCTCCAGACCGCCGAGGATCGGGACGAGAATATTCAGCAGTTCCCCCTCTTCCAGTGTTTTGCGGCGGGTGAGTATCTCCTGAAAGCTGTCGCCTTCCTCATAGCTCATCACCATGTAGGCGGTGTGGTTTGCCTCGAAGACATTCAACACGCGCACGATGTTCGGGTGCTCGAATTTCGCCAGCGTGCGCGCCTCTTTTATAAAGCGGTCCAGTCCCCAGTGGTATTGCTCCCCATGATCTTCGGAGAGCGGATGTATTGAAAAATCCCCTTCGCGCACCGCGAGTTCGATAGGCAGATATTCCTTGATCGCGGCCTTGCGATCGAGGTTGAAATCATCTGCGAGGTAAGTGATGCCGAAGCCGCCCTGACCGAGGACCTTCTCGATCCGGTACCAGTGCAATTTGTATCCCGGCTTCAGTGTATTGCGGTGGATCTTGTCACCCAATGGTATCCCTCCTTATTGATAGAATCTTAGTGTGATATTTATTCCAACTTCATACTAAATTCTAATGTTTATTATTAGATTTACCTAGTACAAAGGCCTCTTTTATCTTTCGGTTATACCGGCCAACCATTATAGATAGCAAGGATACCTGCAAAAATGACTAACCACCTTTTTTCTACACTGATTTTTGGGGAATCATGGGAGAATAGATGGCAACATTTGGCATTATTCAGCGAGCACCAACTTCCAGCTCATATATTATCATTGTAAATTTGCATTTTATTTTCACAATTAGAGATATCCGTGACACCCCCCCAAAGTCGGTTTTATCAGCCTGGGTTGCCCCATGGCGCTGGTTGATTCTGAGCGCATCCTGACGCAATTACGTATTGATGGATATGAGATGGTCCTGACATTAAATACAGGACCGGTTTCTGGAATACCGCCCGTTGAGATCCAGCATGCAGGGATTATGCGAAGGCCTGAGCAGTTTCGGGATCTGGGTACGTCTGCATTATGTCTATCCTTATCCGCATGTCGATAACATCATCCCGTTGATGGCTGACGGGAAACTGTTGCCCTATCTGGATATCCCGTTTCAGCATGGCAGCACCAAAATATTGAAAGCCATGCGCCGGCCTGCTGCGGCTGAAAATACTCTGGCGCAAATTCGCAAATGGCGCGAAATCTGCCCGGAGATCGCAATCCGTTCCACGTTTATTGTGGGATTCCCGGGTGAAACGGAAGATGATTTTGAAATGCTGCTGGACTTTCTCTCCGAAGCGCAACTCGATCGCGTGGGATGTTTCCAGTATTCACCAGTAGATGGAGCGCGTGCGAATGACTTGCCGGATCATGTACCGGATGAAATCGAGCAGGAACGCTGGTAACGTTTTATGCTGACGCAGCAGGTAATCAGCCGACAGAAACTGCAAAGCCGTATCGGTCAGACCCTGGAAGTTTTAATTGATAAAATAAATGCCGATATAATCATAGGCCGTAGTTATGCCGATGCGCCGGAAATTGACGGGAATGTCTTTATTGAAAATGCAGTAAATCAGCAACCGGATGATCTGGTCAGGGTCACAATTGATCGTGCAGATGAGTATGATCTTTATGGTAAGTTTGCAGATGCAACACGCGCATAGTATGAAGGATACGGCAAAAGCTGCATTTATTCGATGGAATATACCGAAAATTTCCGCCAGTTGTCAGCTTCTATCAATACGTCCCAGTTACCCCTGACCAGTGCAGGCATACTGGCATGGTAGTTCCCGTCATGTGATCTGGTAAGGATTATCGTCTGGTCAAAACCGCTCCTAGTGCGGTGTATAAACCCGACATGCAGGGTTTCCGGCATGGAGAACATATCATTACCATTAAGGTGAACTGTGATCCTCTTTCCGGATTCATCCACTGAAATATCCGTATCTATGCCGTAATATTCCGCAACCCGGTCTCTTTCAAGAGCCATATTTATTTCCAGGCCCTGTTTGTAATAATCATCAACTACCAGGCCATCATCGGACCTGATGGCGAGCGATATCATGATGATGCCCATGACCACGGCAGAAAGCGGGAACAGGATCAGTAACCAGACATAGGGTTCCTTGTACCATATTCCTGATCCAGTATTCTTCAGCGTGGAAATCATAATTTAACCTTATCAGCCCGGACCGAGAAAGCGGCCTTCCTTGATTATGTGCAGATTTTGATTGTCCTCTGCTTCCAGATAAAACAGGACTTTATTGCTGCGTGACTTCAAATCAGATTCTTCAGCCCTGAGCCTGGCTGTAATATCTGCAACTGTTCCCGTCTCAACGATGATTTCAGGTTGGTCCATGATCAACTCCAGACCGTTTATCCCCTCTGCTCTCAACCGGTATTGATGTTGCCTGTTATCCATATTCATTATTTTTAATGTATAAATATTTTCAATCAAGCCATCATTGGTTTCCCGGTAGAGCTGGTTGCGGTCCCTGATGATATCCAGTTCCAGTGGTACGCGTATGACAATGCTATAGGACAGGCCCACAACAAGCGCCAGCAAAACCGCTCCATATATATAGACCCTCGGCCGCAGGACGCGTGTCTTTTCACCTTCCAGATCATGTTGTGTGGTGTAACGTATCAGCCCCTTGTCATAACCCATATTATCCATCACAAAATTACAGGCATCGATACAGGCTGAACAACTGATACATTCATATTGCAGACCTTTGCGGATATCAATACCGGTGGGACAGACCTGGACACAGAGTCCACAATCAATACAGTCTCCCAATCCGTGTGCCTTGTGATCCAGTTTCTTGTTACGCGAGCCACGGGGTTCTCCCCTTCTTTCATCATAAGACACTATCAGCGTATCTTTATCAAACATGGCACCCTGGAATCGTGCATAGGGACACATATATATACATACTTGTTCGCGCAACCAGCCGGCATTACCATAAGTCGCAAAGGCATAGAACAGGACCCAGAATGTCTCCCAGGGGCCGGTGCTGAAAGTCATGAGCTTTGCCGTCAGATCATGTATCGGGGTGAAATAACCGACAAAGGTATAACCTGTAAACAGGGCAAACACAATCCACAGGAGATGTTTCAGGGATTTAATGCCCAACTTCTTCAGGGACCATGGCGCCTTGTCAAGGCGCATCTGGCTTGATCTGTCACCTTCTACCAATCGCTCAATCCAGAGGAATGTTTCTGTCCAGACTGTTTGCGGGCAGGCATAACCGCACCAGAGGCGTCCTGCAAGTGCAGTGAAAAAGAACAGTGACAGGCCTGCAATGATCAGCATGAAGGTGAGATAAACAAAGTCCTGCGGCCAGAAGACCAACCCGAACACATAGAATTTACGTGCAGGCAGATCCCACAGTAATGCCTGACGACCATCCCATTGTAACCAGGGACCGCCGTAAAACAGTCCCAGTAAAATTATTACCGATGCAATACGCAGATAAGCGAACAGTCCATGGACTTCACGTGGATATATTTTCTGACGTTTCTCATAGAGAACGTTTTCTATACTGCCTACGTTTCCGGAAAGAGAAGTTGACGCCATTGCTGACTTTGGTATTTGGGCTGAAACAATAAACGGATGGGCTAAAACCGGATTATAAAATCACTTATGGAGATTTTCATCCACACTCAAACCATATATATATGTGGCAAGTAAATGCACTTTGGCTTCGCCAAGGAATTCCTTGTGGGCCGGCATGATGCCATTGCGCCCCGCAGCAATGCTCTGGAATATCTGCTTTTGTGTGCCACCATAGAGCCAGATATTATCGGTTAGATTGGGTGCGCCAAGGGCCTGGTTGCCCTTGCCATCAGCCCCATGACATACCACACAGTTTTTGTCGAACATCTGTTTGCCCTGATAGGCGACGACGGAGTCCACCTCACGTCCACTGAGACTGCGTACATATTCAGTGACCTGGAAGACGCCATCATTTCCAAGAATTTCTTCCCAGGCCGGCATCATGCCTTGCCTGCCATTCAAAATTGTTTTCTTGATATTTTCAGAACTGCCGCCATGCAACCAGTCATTGTCACGCAAATTCGGGAAGCCCCTGACTCCTCGCGCATCTGATCCATGACAGGTCGTGCAATAAGTGGAATATAAACGCGCGCCTATCTTCAATGCATCAGCATCATTGATTAATGCTGTGACATCTTCATTCAGATATTTATTATAGACAGGTCCGTATGTTTCATTGGCCTGATTGATTTCGTGGTCATACTGGTTTGTTTGTGACCAGTTCAACACACCTTTGAACGACCCCAGACCCGGATATAAAACCAGGTAGACGGCACCAAAAACCAGGGTGATATAAAACATGGTCAGCCACCAGCGCGGCAACGGATTATTGAGTTCTTCCAGGTTTTCATCCCAGACATGACCCATGGTTTCAACTTCACCATCTGCAGTCTTTGATGGTTTGCCTTTTGCTGTCCACCTGATCAGCCAGAAGATCAAGGCAAACGAGGCAAGCACTACCAGGAAAATAAACCAGCTCCAGAAACCGCTTGTAAAATCACTCATGGTAAATATTACTCATTAATAATGTCATCGTTATCTTCCCTGAACGGGATCATGGCCGCCTCATCAAACTCTTTTTTACGTTTTTTGCTCCAGGCCCAGACTACAACTCCCAAAAAAAAGATCATCACAATGATGGTCCATAACCCCTGTAAAAAACCGAAATCCATGTTCATCTCCTGGTCTTGATCGCAGTTCCGAGGAACTGCAGATAGGCAACCATTGCATCCATTTCGGTCTTGCCTTCAAGCATTTTGGGCGCCTCCTGGATTTGTTCTTCCCCATAAGGTGCACCCAGTTTTTTCAGGACAAGCATCTTTTGTTTAATATCATCCGTCCGCAGAGGATTTATTGCCAGCCAGGGATAACCCGGCATGATGGATTCCGGGACCACATCGCGTGGATTTATCAGATGTACCACATGCCATTCATTACTGTAACGGCCACCAACACGGGCAAGATCCGGTCCAGTACGCTTTGATCCCCATTGAAACGGACGATCATAGACAAATTCACCAGCCACGGAATAATGCCCGTAGCGTTCGGTCTCTGCCCGGAACGGACGGATCATCTGGGAATGACAAAGATAACAACCTTCCCTGACATAAATATCACGGCCTGCAAGTTGTAATGCAGAATAAGGTTCAAGCCCTTCCACTGCCTCGGTAGTAGATTGCATAAAAAACAACGGCAGGATCTGCACCAGACCACCGATGCTGACCACGACAAATATCAACAACATCATTAATTGAAGGTTTGTTTCGACTTTTTCGTGACCTGATGCCATATCTGCCGTCCTCAATGTGCCATTGCAGGTACGGGGATAGTAGCAGTGACGGGTTTGGCCCCCGCAATGGTCTTCCACAGGTTATAGGCCATGATCAGCATACCGAGCAGGAAGAAAGCGCCACCTACTGTGCGGATAATATAAAACGGGTGCATGGCCTGTACTGATTCGACAAAACTGTAAATCAGGGTTCCATCAGGATGAATGGCACGCCACATCAATCCCTGCATGATCCCCGATACCCACATGGCAGTGATGTATAACACAATACCAACAGTAGAGATCCAGAAATGGGCATCGATCAGTTTTACGCTGTAGATTGCCCGTCCATAAAGGCGCGGTATGAGGTAGTACATACTGCCGATGGTAATAAAGGCCACCCAACCCAGCGCACCTGAATGCACGTGCCCAATAGTCCAGTCTGTGTAATGCGATAGTGCATTGACGGTTTTAATGGACATCATCGGACCTTCGAATGTTGACATGCCATAGAATGAGAGTGACACGATCAGGAATCTTAATACCGGGTCAGTCCTCAGTTTCTGCCAGGCACCGGACAATGTCATCAGGCCGTTGATCATCCCGCCCCAGGAGGGCGCCAGCAATATCAGTGACATCACCATGCCCAGTGATTGTGTCCAGTCCGGCAGGGCCGTGTAATGAAGATGGTGTGGACCTGCCCAGATGTAAACAAATATCAATGCCCAGAAATGCACAACGGAAAGGCGATAGGAATAGATAGGGCGTTCTGCCTGTTTCGGCACAAAGTAATACATCATCCCGAGAAACGCTGCTGTGAGGAAAAACCCGACGGCATTATGCCCGTACCACCATTGCACCATCGCATCCTGCACTCCGGCATACATGGAATAGGATTTCATGAAACTGACCGGAATGGCCATGCTGTTGAACACATGCAACAGGGCAACAGTTATAATGTAGGCGCCGAAAAACCAGTTGGCCACATAAATATGTTTCACCTTACGGCGGGCAATGGTGCCAAAAAAGACGTAAGCATAAACCACCCATATCACCGTAATCAGTACATCGATTGGCCATTCAAGTTCGGCATATTCCTTGGAAGAGGTATAGCCCAGCGGCAATGTGATTACCGCTGCAACGATAACAAGCTGCCAGCCCCAGAATGTAAACGCCGCGAACCTGTCATCACACAACCTGGCATGACAGGTACGTTGTACTATGTAGTACGATGTTGCAAACAATGCACTGCCACCAAATGCAAAGATCACGGCATTGGTGTGTAATGGACGCAAGCGACTGAATGTCAGCCAGGGGATATCAAAATTCAATACCGGCCAGGCCAGCTGCGCGGCAATCAAAACACCCACCGCCATGCCAACAATACCCCAGATGATCGTCATGATGGCGAACTGGCGGACTACTTTATAGTTATAGGTTGTTTCTGATTCTTGCATAAACATAATCTATCAGGTGGTGAATACCGGTCCCAGGCCAAAGCCCCAGAGTATGACAGTTGCTGCGAGCAATCCGACCAGTCCGACCAGCCCGAAGGCCAGGACTGCACTGGAAAATAAAAATCCACGTTCGGGCGGGATCTCCATCATGACGGGAATGCCGAGATAAAGCAGGAACACAGTATAAGTTGCTGCAGGAATTCCAATGATCAGGTTAAACCACAGGACCGGATAAATCTGCGTGATACCAACCAGAAATAAAGGGATCGGGATGTAGGTAGCGAGCACCAGACAACGGGTCAAGGGTTGACTGGCACCATAGGTCTGCCCCATCCAGTGTATCATCCAGCCCATAGAGAACACCGCCATGATAATGATGATATAGTAAAGTACAGCGATGATCGCAGCACTGCCGGTGGTCAGTTTGATCGCTTCAGCAGCGCCTATCTGCCAGCCAAACTGGGTTGTGCCGATATAACCACTGACTACCGGGATAGCACCCAGCAACAAGGTGTGAAATACCACCCGGCCGAATGGAATATTTCCGGCACGCACTGACTCCCACTCTTCAGACGGATGCAGAAAAAAACCGATGATATGTTCAAATAACATTTATTATATTTTTCTGTAAATGCAGTAATTTTATCTGTAAATACGATAATCTTACAAATTCTCCGGCCCTGGTGACAAGGAGATTAGTGCATTCCCCTAGAAACGGTAACCTAAACCTGCGCCAAAAACGAAAGGATCTACATCCACATTCACTCTGAGTCTGCCCAGCGGTATGGTCTGCAGTGTAGCTGTCGTATCAATATCAATGTACTTAACATCTACATTAAAGAACCAGTTATCTTTAAAATCAATATCCACACCAACCTGCCCGGCCAGGCCCCAGGAATGATCGGTATCAACATCAACTGGCCCTACCAATGCCTCCAGTTCTGACGTTGCGTGTCGTCCCCAAGGAAAGCCGTGTAATTTACCCCAAAACCTAAATATGGCCGGATTTTGTTATCTGGCAAAAAATGATATTGCAGTGTAACCGTCGGCGGCAGCACCCATGTATCAAACAGATCAAAACCACCGGTCAAACCGGCAATCGGAGCGGCTGTCTCGAAACTGACATTATGTTTTGCGATACCGGCTATGACTTCAACACCCCAGTGTTTATGCAACATATAAGTTACATCGATCTCAGGCACTGCCTGTGTATTGACCTCCACTCCTGTACCTGCCAGCGGTACGCCTCCGGCACTGACCAGACCACTGCTGTCATCAGGGTGGACGACGATGCCCCTGACCCGGACCAGCCAGTCGCCTTGTTCCGCCTGTAACGGCAGGCTGCTACTCAGAATAATTAAAAATAATAAACGATTAAATATGATTTTGGTTGATTTCACCCGATTCTCCTCGCATTGTGACCATATATAAAAATAATTTTTGCGCGAGTCTGCCAGCAAACAGGCAGCGGGGACTTGATCCGGATCAAATAACAAAATCAAGCACCCGGTTTTCAGGGAATTAATACAGATGTTTTATTTAATTCATGTAGAGTCTATCCTTTAAATAAATATTAACCACTGTCAGCAAATCCATAGATGAACATTGCAACCGCTATAGACAGGGCAGTTTCTGCAGAAAAAGAAAACTGTTATCACTGCGGTGAAATTATTCCTGATAATACTGATATCAAAATTGCCATTGATGGCATGGAGCGTCACATGTGTTGCCAGGGATGCAGGGCGGTTGCACAGGCAATCAATGAATTTGGCCTGGGAAATTATTACCGTTACCGTTCCAAACTACCACCCAAACCTGAATTATCTTCACCTGAGTCCATCCTTGATCTGAAAATTTATGATAATCCGGATTTTCAGAAACCTTTTGTCGTGGAAATCGGCAGCAACCAGCGTGAGGCAAATTTGATTATCGATGGGATCGTTTGTCCTGCCTGTGCCTGGCTGAATGAAACTCATCTCGCGGCACAGCCCGGAATAACCAGTATTGCTGTCAATTACACTTCGGGCAAAGCATTAATCCGGTGGGATGACACAATTATCAGGCTCAGTAACATACTCGGACATATTTACCATCTCGGATACAAGGCCTTCCCTTATAATCCGGTCAAACGCCAGGAACTGCTTGATAAAGAGAAAAAAATTCAACTATTGCGTCTTGGACTGGCGGGTCTGCTCAGTCTGCAGGTGATGATGATAGCGATTGCGCTTTATGCCGGTGAATGGAAATGGATAGACGCCGAACACAGGAATTTTTTACGCTGGGTAAGTTTTATACTCACTACGCCTGTGATGTTTTTTTGCGCGCAGCCTTTTTACACAAACTCCTGGCGGGCCATACGCAATAAACGGATAGAAATGGATATGCCGATAGCACTGGGGATCAGTCTTGCCTATCTGGCCAGTGTCTGGTTCACAGTAGTTGGAACAGGCACAGTTTATTACGACTCGGTGACCATGCTGGTGTTTTTCCTGCTGACTGGCCGCTATCTGGAATTTACCGCCCGTAACAAGGCAGCGAATCATATGGACAATCTGGAGAAGATCATACCTTCAGTGATCATCCGGCTGGAAGATTCTCCTTCGGGCTATTCAGAAAATCCCGTCCCGGTGATTGAATTGAAAAAAAACGATATCGTCCTTATCAAACCTGGTGAAACCATCCCGATTGATGGACTGGTTGTTAACGGAAATACCACCGTAGATGAAGCAAACATTACCGGGGAAGCTGTTCCGGTCATCAGGAAACCGGGTGACCAGATCTGCAGCGGCAGCACCAATATTGATTCACCGATTCAGGTCAAGGTTACTGCGACAGGTCATGACACATCTTTTTCCCGCATATGTAACCTGATAGAAAAGGCCCAGTCGGAAAAACTTCCCGTGACGATGTTTGTTGACAGGATAGCCGGATGGTTTTTATCAGGCGTCCTGATTATTGCCGCAGCTGCTGCCTGGTATTGGTGGCAAACAGATAAAGACATGTGGCTGCCGGTCACCATCGCCATACTGGTAGTAACCTGTCCCTGTGCGCTGGCCCTGGCAACGCCTGTTTCGATAACCGTGGCAATAAATAATCTTTTAACCCGGGGTGTTGCTGTCATTAAAGGTGATTCTTTGCAGACAATTACAAAAATTACGCATCTGGTCTTTGATAAAACGGGCACTCTCACTGAAGGTAAACTCAAAATCAGCCGGATTATCCCTCAGGGTAACAGGCCGCAAACAGATATTGTATCAATAGCTCAAAGTCTGGAGGCGGAGTCTGAACATCCTGTCGCGAGAGCATTCAGGGAGATTGATAATACGAACACTACATATCTGGCGACGGATATCCGGAATACTCCGGGTGAGGGTATTACCGGAATGGTTAACAATAAAAAATATTACATCGGCACCAGTCAGTTTATAAAAAATAGTCTGGGCGCCAGGTTTGATGATTCCAGAATACCCGCAGAACAGGCTGAACACTGCGTATTTCTCGCCGGTGAGAATGAAGTCCTGGCTGCATTTTATTTTACTGACGAGGAGCGGCCCGGCATTAAAAAGGTGATTAGTCATTTCAACGCTTATGGTATCAGGACCATGATTATCAGCGGCGACAATCAGCAGTCTGTCGGCAAACTCGCCAAATCAGCAGGTATCAATGAAGCATATGCCAGACTGAAACCAGCAGATAAATTGTCTGTCATAGAAGGACTGCAAAGTCAGAAATCGATTGTGGCCGTGGCCGGTGACGGGATTAATGATGCGCCCGTGCTGGCCAAGGCTGATGTATCGTTTGCCATGGGCAGTGGCACTGATCTGACCAAGCTCAACGCAGATATTATACTGCTGGGTTCCAACCTGATGAATATCGTTCATATCTATCTTGTCGCAAACCGGTGCATGAAGATCATCAAACAGAATTTGCTATGGGCCTTGGCCTATAACATCATCGCATTACCAGCAGCAGTCTCCGGACTGCTCACCCCGTGGATGGCGGCTCTCGGTATGTCGGCAAGTTCCCTGCTGGTCATTGTGAATTCACTCAGAATCAACAAACAGACCGTTGCATAATCAAACATGAATATCATTTACCTGCTGATTATTATTTCATTGGTACTGATCGTGGTTATCTTCTGTTTTTTTCTCTGGGCCGTCAGATCCGGACAATTCGATGATCTGGAAAAACCTTCACACCAAATCCTGATGGATAATGATGATACTGCGGAAAAACAGGATTAACCGGCTGGTTTAAGGAAATTGAACTATGGAATGTTGTTCATGGTTATGGCTGTGTTCCTGAAAATGATGTGCTGTATATAAAAATGGTGAGGATGCCCCGAACAGAATAATGATGACCCCGGCCCAGATACGAAATACTTTTTGTTTCAATACATCCAGCAACCTGCTTCCCATTATGCCGGCTGTAATCATACCCGGCAATGTGCCCAAACCAAAAGCGAACATCAACAAAGCTCCGGTCCAGGCATTGCCGCTGGTCAGTGACCATAACAATACAGAATAGACCAGTGCACAGGGTAACCATCCCCAGATAATGCCAACCATCAGCGCCTTGTCCATTCTGTTTACCGGGAAAAAATGCCGGCCTGCAGGCTGAATCGTTTGCCACAATTTCAGGCCGGAAGATTCAATAAGCCTTAACTTCGGCAACCAGCCAGCCAGATGCAACCCGATCAGTACAAGAACAACAGCGGCTATAAACTGCAATGCCCGATGACCGGTGTCAGGCATGATCATAGTCACAAGTCGTTCACCAAAAAATCCGGTAATGGCGCCAGCCAGGGTATAACTGAATACCCTGCCAATATTATAAGCAAAGACAAATCCGGCCCGGCTCACAGGATGATTGTGCGTTTTTGTTGGTGTACTCAGACTCAAGGCGCCAATTATTCCTCCACACATACCCAGACAATGCAGAGTACTGAACAAACCCAGATTGAAAGCGATGAGCGGGTTGATTATTTCCATGCAATTAAATAAGCGCCGATTGACCCGGACCAAATAGCACGGGTAAAGAATAGCCTGTAGATTTGCATTACCTGCCTGAGGCAAGCCGGCTTTTTACTGTTTATACCATTGAACTTTGCCGGATCCGGCATTACTACCTGAAGAGATGTGCTTCAATACATCCGGATTCTTGATATTAACCTGTTTGCGGTTAACGCTTATCAGTTGTTCCCGCTGAAAACGGCTCATGATGCGGCTGACTGTTTCTATCGTCAGTCCCAGATAGTTTGCTATTTCCTGCCTGGACATGGAGAGTTTGATTTCCTTGGCTGAATATCCCAACTGGTGAAAACGGCTGGACAGAGTGATCAGAAAAGTCGCCATTCGTTCTTCAGCATTCTTTGTGCCTATCATCAGTAACAGTTCATTTTCATGGGTGAGTTCCCTGCTCATCAGTCTTAACATCTGGTTTTGCAAACCCGGAACCAACTGGCATATTTCTGATAGATTAGAAAACGAAAATGCGCAATAACTGCTGGTTTCCAGGGCCACGGCACTGCAAAGATGCTGTTTTTTATCTATGGCATCCAGGCCAAGAATCTCGCCGGGAAAATAAAAGCCAAGGATCTGATCGTTACCCTGTTCGTCCATCAGGTTCAGTTTGATTGAGCCGGACCGCAGGGCATAGATATACTGGAATTCCTGACCTGCACGGAACAGGTAATCTCCGGTTTGCAGGGGGTGGGTGCGTTTTATGACTTTTTCAAGCTGTTCCAGGTCCTGCAATTCCAGGCCACGAGGCAAACACAATTCATGTATATTACAGTCCCCACAGGAGATTTTAATTTTTGAAAAATCAATTACTTGTGATCTTGACAATGTTCCATCACCTGGTTTGAGCCGGCTTTTTCAGCATTCTTTCCGGCTAACTATAGCGGATTAAAGGCAAAATTTATACTTCAATCCGGATTCATCAGTAACTCTGAACACCCTGATTTGTCAGTAATTCGCCTTTTCCCTGAAGCCGTAAATAACATACGGACAATATTTATTGAATGTTGGAGAAGTTAATTCAGATCAGGTCATACCGGTTCAAAATATGCCTTGTATAAAAACAGGCTGTGCCCTGCCATAACTGATTTGCCCTCATGATATTTCTGCAGACAAAACCTGCATATCATGGCCATGTTTAATCCTGCTGCCCATACATCTCACTTAATACTCATCACCCGTCTATTTATTGATCTGGATCAAGATATTTGGTATTAAAAGAAGCTAGCTTGATATCAGTCGTTTGCTAATGTAGGACGTAAATATTATGAAGAGCCTGGTACAGGAATCTGTCAGTGACATTATGAATCCTTACGTGGTCACTGTGACCCCGTATGCAACGTTGGCTGCAGCCTACGAATTACTTCAAAAAAATAAAATCCGGAGGTTACCGGTTGTTAATGACGGCAAGAAGCTCACTGGCATCATTACATTGAAGGACATTCTTGAAGCGAAGCCTTCTGATATCAAGCATTCACTGTCCCTTGAAGAAGCATACCGTTACCTGTCCACCTTGACTGTTTCAGTTGCCATGCAAAACAAGCCTGTCACCATCTATCAGACTTCAACAATTGGTCATGCCGCTGAATTGATGCTGGACAATAAAATCGGGGGCTTGCCTGTGCTCGATGCCAATAATGAACTGGCGGGCTTGATTACTGAATCAGATATTTTCCGTCTTATCGTGAAAAGATGGCGTGATGAGAATTACCTGAGCTCCGGTGCACATCAATCGCCGGATGAGTAACCGCGCTGCTTCATACCATGCATACAGTATTCATTACATGATCAATAAAAATGAGTTTAATGATCTGTTATTGAATCTGAAAAAACAGGTGGAAGAAAGGATTGATAAGACCCATGAGCATATACATCATAGCGGCGAACCAGTATCAAAAAGCTTTGACGAACAGGCAGCCGGGCGTGGCAATGATGAAGTAGTATATACTCTTGACAGTCTGGCCAGAACAGAACTGGCGGATATTGAAGACGCTATAAAAAGAATTGAAAACAACGAGTATGGTATCTGTAACAAATGCGGTGTTGAAATTGAAATGGAACGCTTGAAGACCATCCCCTATACCCGCACCTGCAAATCCTGCGCTTCAGATTGATTACAAATTTCCTGTAACGAAAGCCCTATTCTGCACTGATTATTTCTCCTCCCGATTGATGGATCAAACATTCTATATCTTTGTAAACACGGTCCAGATTGGCAGAAAGAGTTGAGCGCATGACCAGGTTTACGCCCAGTCTCCCCATCCTGAAATAAGGATAGCTGCCAATGGCAACTTCAGGATATTGGTTCTGAATTATCTCCAGTCCCTCTGCCAGTATACTTTCACGCAGATCGGTCGCTATCGTCCGGGTTAATACCGGAGGACCGCCAACAAGACGGTCTGAGATTCCATCAAACATCGCCTGTATGATCTCAGGCACGCCAGGCATTACGAATACATTTTCCAGCTGAAATCCGGGGGCAGCACTGATCGGGTTTTTGATCAAAGTTGCCCCCACGGGTATGTGAGCCATTTTCAACCTGGCATTATTAATCGTCCCCGCTTCATAATAATTTTCGAGATATCCTACCGCTTCCGAATTTATTTCCAGTGGTATATTAAATGCCTTTGCGACTGAAACAGTCGAAATATCATCATGAGTCGGTCCAATTCCTCCCGTAGTAAAGACATAAGTAAATCTTTGCCGGTATTGATTAACTGTATTGATGATGGTTTGTTCATCATCAGGGATAATACTGACTTCCAGCAGGTTGATACCCAGTTCCGCAAGACGTTTGCCGAGGAAAGGCAAATTGGCGTCACGGGTGCGCCCGGAGAGGATTTCATTACCTATGATAATAACTGCAGCAGTACTCATC
>MGYU01000075.1 GCA_001801885.1 Gammaproteobacteria bacterium RIFCSPLOWO2_12_47_11 | reverse complement strand
ACCATTCACTATTCACTATTCACTATTCACTATTCACCATTCACTATTCACTATTCACCAAATCACGCGTTGATTATGTTGTTCCTGATCGCCAGACGGGCCAGTTCGGCGACGGTGGTCACATTCAGCTTGCTTTTGATCTGGGTGCTGTAATTGGCAACCGTTTTATAACTCAGCGACAACCGCTTTGCGATTTCACTGGTGTTTAATCCCTCTGCCAGCAAACAGAAGATCTCGAATTCACGTGTGGAGAGATTGGAAAAGGGCGAATCTTTTCCGCGCGCCTTCTGCAGGGCAAGTTTCTGGGCCATGTCCGAATCAATGTGTGATTTACCTGAGGCCAGTTCAATGATGGCTTCAACCAGAACTTCAGGGGCGCTGCTCTTGCAGAGATAACCCCGGGCACCGGCCTGCAAAGCATGTTCAACAAACACGGTATCATCATGCATGCTGAATACCAGGATTCTCGCATTGGCATCACGCGCAGTAATGCGCCGTATGGCCTCCAGACCTCCAATGCCCGGCATGGACAGGTCCATCACGACGACATCCGGTTGCAGTTCTGCAAACGCCTTGCAGGCACGCTCACCGGAATCAGCCTCACCGATAACTTCAATATCACCAGAGTTTTTCAGCAACATCTGGTAGCCGGCCCTGACTACGGCATGATCATCTGCCAGTAACACCCTGATCTTTTTTCTCTCATGCATCTTCGTCATTATTTTATTGGTATCAATACTTTTATTTTTAACCCTTCTCCAGGTTTCGAGATCATGGTTAAAGTGCCATTCAGGGCCTCTGCCCGTTCTCGCATGCCCAGCAAACCCAGTCCGGGACGGACACCGCCTGTATCAAACCCACAGCCATCATCTTCTATGGTCAATATAACATGGTTGTGATGTGAATTTTTTACATCTGATTTTGCCTGGGTGACTGACATGGATATCTTGACGGTATTTGCCTGCGCATGTTTAACGATATTGGTCAGCCCTTCCTGGACTATCCGGTATAAACTGATGTTGATTTCTTCATTCAATTCACCCATATCCCCGTCAAATCTGAAGTTACAGAAAATCTTCTGATGCCGGGCATTCCAGTCATCTATCATGTCCTGCAAAGTCGTGATCAGGCCAAGTTCATCCAGAGACGGCGGTCTGAGTCTGCGCATCATATTGCGTGCCACATCGTACATGCGATTGGAAACACTGATTATTGTTTCCGCACTTTCATTAATTGCTGCAGCATCCTTGTCCGGTTGTCTTTCAATTGAAACTGCCACTGCCTTGATGGCGGTGATGGACTGCCCAAGCTCATCATGCAGTTCATAGGCGAGATTACGTCTTTCGTTCTCCTGTATGGCCAGAGAGCGTTGCATCAGAAACCTGTTCTCTTCTTTGCTGCGATTCAATACCTCGGCCATGTGGTTGAATTTTTCCGATATCCTGGCCAGCTCCGGCAGATTGAATGCCGGTAACCGGAGCTTGTAGTCTCCGCGTTCTATGCCTTCCAGCCCTTTCAGGATGGTTTCCAGTGGCGCCAGACCACGGCCCAGTGTGATATAGACCAGTACATTGGCCAGTACAACAAACACTACCAGCAGTCCCAGAACCCCCCTGGATTCAGTCCATACCTCTGTGATCTCGTCTGACGGGTCAGCCTTGATCAGGATCTCCGTATAGGGAATACCGGACTCATCAACCACATGCCGGAACTCCATGGGGGCGGGTTTCACCAGTTGTATAAACCATGATGGTGCCTGGGCCGTGATAGGGATTTCCTTAGCAGATAAGTGATCCGGTTTGGTGCGCAATGGATCATCGGTACGATACAGTTCGATATTGAGGTGCCGGGTACTTTCAAGAGCGGCTATTTTTTCCAGTACACTGGTCTGCTGCCCGGCCTGTCCACCGCTGTCCACATTAGTCAGTGCAATATTCACCAGTTGCAAAGTCAAATAGGCGGTTGCCCCGACTTCGTCCTTGACTGCCTTGCGTGCATTATGGATAACATAAATACTGCCGCTGACAAATATCAATGCGAACAGCAAAATTATAAACAGATTAAGACGAAAACGCAGGCTCATCATTAGTGTAAAATATCACGTAACCTGATATTCATTAATACTGAAATTCCGGTCTTTATTTCTGGCAGGTATTTTCTCTGAAATTTCATTTGTGACTTTTTGAAAACTTTATGAATTATTGGATATCTATAGTGAGAACATTTATCATTTGCTCAAATTATAAAGCCCCACAGGAAAATTTCCCGGCAACTAATATGAAAATATCCCGAAAAATACTTGGCCTGTTGGTACTGTGTATTCCTGCCTGGGGTCTGGCGGGAACAACCGCACTGGATACGGCCATTGAGGATACCGTAAAGACCAATGAGGAATCCAGGCTTTCACAGAAAACCATCGACCATCTGGCCGATGATGCCAATGCCATGTTGCAGGAATACAGGATCACCCTGCAACAGACAGACAGCCTGAAATCCTACAATCAACAACTTGAAAAACTGATTAGTACACAGAGTGAAACACTCGCTTCCATCGTGAAACAACTGGACAGTGTAGAGGAAACACAACGTAATATCGTGCCGCTTATGCTGAACATGATAGACGTGCTGGAAAAATTTATTGCATTGGATATGCCCTTTCTCATGGACGAACGGCAGGCACGGTTGCAGATCGTCAAGGAAATGATGGACCGGCCAGATGTGTCATTACCGGACAAGTACCGCAGGATCATGGAATCCTACCAGATTGAAATGGATTACGGACGCACCATAAACACCAGCAGCGATGCCATAGTGCAGGACAATAAAAAATATACTGTTGATACATTGCGCATAGGCCGGGTTGCGCTGCTCTACCAGACCCTCGATGGCCGCCAGAGCGGTTACTGGGACAAACAGGGAAAAACGTGGAAGACCCTGCCCGCTGAATATAACCAGTCTATAGCCAAGGGCATACTTATAGCACGCAAACAATCACCGCCTGATCTCTTCATGATCCCGGTGCAGGCGCCGGAACGTTCACAATGAAAACGTACACACTACTCATACTGTCATTATTTTTTATGAATTCTGCTGCCGCTGCAGAAGCGCCGGCCACGATTGATGCATTGGTAGAACAGGTACGCAAGGAACGTACACTGGAAAGGCAGGAAAATCTTGAACGCGAACAGAAATTCAGGGAGGCGCATGACCAGCAACAACAACTGCTGATGGAAGCCAAGGCCCGTTTACAGGCGGAAGAAAAGCGCAGTGAAGAACTGAAATCCATCTACGAACAGAATGAACGTGAAATCAATGCACAGAATACCATTATGTCACAACGCATGGGTTCACTGGGTGAATTGCATGGTGTGGTCAGGCAGATCGCCAACGATATTGATTCCATCATAGATACCTCTCTTGTTTCCACCCAAACGCCGGGACGTGACGATCTTGTTGATGCACTTTCGGCCAGCCGGGCGTTGCCTGCCATCGACCAACTGGAAAAATTATGGCATATAGTCCTTGATGAACTGGCGGAAGCAGGCAAGGTTGTAACTTTTCCTGCAAAAATTATTACCAGCACAGGTGATGAACTGCAACAGAATGTCACCCGCATAGGTGTATTTAATGCCGTATCCAATGGCCATTTTCTGCGATACCTGCCTGAGAGTGACCATTTCATTGAACCCGGCAGACAACCCGCCGGCCGTTTTCAATCCATGGCAGCGGCACTTGAACAGTCCACGTCCGGCATGGTTCCTTTTCCGGTTGATCCCACCCGTGGGGCAATGCTGGCCCTGCTGGTTCAGGTCCCTGATATGAAAACCCGTATACAACAGGGCGGTATCATCGGTTATATGATCATCGTTATCGGGATTATTGGTTTGCTCATTGCACTTAAACGCTTCATCGTTTTGAGCAGCATAGACAGAAAGATCAAGGTCCAGTTGCATGTCAACGCGCCGGGGGATAATCCACTCGGCCGCATAATGGCCGTCTACAAAGCCAATCCCGATGCAGATACCGAAACACTGGGATTGAAACTCGATGAGGCCATACTCAAGGAAACACCCATACTGCAAAAAGGCCTGCGTGTAGTCGCCCTGCTGGGTGAGATTGCCCTGCTGATGGGGCTGCTCGGTACGGTTACGGGTATTATCGAAACCTTCCAGTCCATTACCCTGTTCGGTACCGGCGATCCCAGAGTGATGTCAGGTGGCATCTCAAAGGCACTGGTGACAACAGTTCAGGGACTGATGACTGCCATTCCCCTGTTATTGCTACACAGTGCTCTTTCATCAAAAAGTAACCGCCTGATCCATGTTCTGGATGAAAAGAGTGCTGCCTATGTCGCCATGCTTGCGGAATCCCACCAGAAGAAATAATTATGGATTCGATACTTGAATTCTTCGAGACAGGCGGCCCCGTATTTTTTGCCGTGCTGGTGACGTCTTTTTTCTTATGGGCCCTGATCCTCGAACGCTACTGGTATTTTTTTATGGTGTTCCCGCAAAAATTGGAAGAGGTCCTCAATAAATGGCAGCATCGTAATGATCATTCCTCCTGGTATGCATGGAGGGTGCGTGAAGGCCTGCTGGCCGATATTGTGATCTCTTCCAAGGAAAACCTGATCCCCATCAAGGCCATTACTACAGTGTTACCATTACTGGGACTGCTGGGCACTGTCACCGGCATGATCGCCATTTTTGAAGTATTGAAGGTATTCGGTACCGGCAATACCCAGGGTATGGCCTCGGGAATATCCCGCGCTCTCCTGCCAACCATCGCCGGGCTGGTTACGGCACTGGCCGGATTGTTCTTCAGCTCAGATCTGGACTACCGTGTAAAAACACAACTTGAAAAAGCCAAAGACCTGCTACAGATATAACCATGCGCTATAGTCACACAGATCAGGAATCCTCGGCAGCGAATGTCAACCTGACACCATTAATTGACGTAGTGTTTATCCTGCTGATCTTTTTTCTGGTAACGGCCTCTTTTACCAAGGAAGCAGGGATAGACGTCAACCGGCCCACTGCACAAACAGCAGTGCGCCAGGAGCGGGGAAATCTGATTATCGCCATTAATAAAAGCGGGGAAATCTGGATAGACAATCAACTTGTCGATTTGAGGACCATCCGTGCCCACGTCGAACGTCTGCACGCACAAAACCCTGAAGGGACCGTCATCATTCTCGCTGACAAGGAATCACGCACAGGTACAGCCGTCGATGTGCTTGACCAGGTCAGACTGGCAGGAGTCACGAATGTAGCCATAGCCGCCGAGCGCAAGTAATAACGCAAAGCCGAAATTTGGTGTTCACAAAATGCGCAGAGTAATCAAACAGCCGTTAATCATCAGCGTCTCCATTATTATTAATGCACTCCTGTTTCTTTTAATCCATCAACTGGTGACTAATGAAATGGTTGCTTTGCCACGCCTGGAAAGCATTAACTGGATTGATTTTATTCAGCTGGAACAACAAACACGTGTAGATGAAGAAAAAAAACCCAGGCCGGACGAACCACCTCCGCCTGAAGAAACACCACCCTTACCCAAAATTGCACAACCCGATGTGCCAAAACCAAAACAGGTTACTCCGGATCTCTCCATGCCGAATATCAATGTCCCTTTGGCCATTGACGGGGTGCCTTATCTGGGTGATTACCTTAAATCATCACCATCTGCCATCCCCTCTACTTCCGGGATCACTACCAATGTTGTCCCGACAACCCGGATTGAACCGGTCTATCCACCACGCGCATTACGTGCCGGTATTGAAGGCATGGTGACTGTCGAATTTACAATAATGACCGATGGTTCGGTTTCAAACATTGAAGTGGTCAAGGGTGAACCTCCCGGTATATTTGATCGTGCTGTGATAGAGGCTGTCTCCAGATGGAAGTTTGCAACTGAAATTGTGAATGGACAACCTGTCGAGAAACGTGCACGGCAAGATATAAAATTTACCCTGATAAAATAATTAATGAGCTTCAAAAACATACTACCCGGCTTTTTTTTCATTACCACCCTGTTTGCCTGCATCTGCCCTGTAACAGCAGAGCAGGAAGATCAGTATCTGCTCTCGAATAATGCGTATGAAGCCATTTCCGCCGCCCGCGAATTGATGGACAAGAATGAATATACACAGGCCGAGTCAAAATTGACGGGGCTGTTAAGCACGAACATCAGCCAATATGAAGAATCTGTGGCAAACCAGACACTGGGCTATGTCTATATTGCGATGGACAAATATTCCCAGGCAACGGCCGCTTTCATAAAATCAGTTGAATCAAATGCATTGCCGGACGAAGTCACTCATACTATTAACTTTATCATTGCCCAGCTTTTGGCCAATGACGACAAACACAAAGAGAGTCTGATCTATCTGAATGCCTGGTTTGCAAAAGAGGCCAACCCCAAACCGGAAGCACATATGATGGCAGCGACTATCTATTACCGGCTGGAGGATTACGGAAACATGATCTCCCAGACACAAAAAGCCATCGATAAATCACAAAAACCCGAACAAGGCTGGTATGAAATGTTGCTTGCCGGATTTTATGAAACCAATGATCACAAGAATGCCGCTGCCCTGCTGGAAAAAATGATCAAGCTATACCCCGGCAAGGACATTTACTGGCTGCAACTGGCCGCTACCTATCAAATCCTGAAACAATATAAACAATCCCTGGCCATCTATGAGCTGGCACTGAGAAAAAATATTCTGGGTGAACCGGAAATAATCCAGCTTGTACAACTCTATCTTAATGAGGAAATCCCCCTTAAGGCGGCCAGATTGCTGAGCGACGAGATTGACCGTGGCAAGGTATCCAGAAGTGTTGACAATCTTGAATTACTGGCAAACAGTTGGCAGCTTGCCAGGGAATTTGGCCGCACTACAGAAGTCCTGACCGAGATTGCCAGGATAAAAAATGATCCCGGCATTTATTTCAGGATAGGCCAGGTTTATTTTGAACAGGAGAACTGGCAGAACGCCATCATCTCCCTGGAACAGGCCATCAAGGATGAAAAAATAATCCATATTGCCGAGGCCTGGTTATTACTGGGCATCGCTGCCTACCACAATAATGATCTGTCACGCTCGGCCAAAGCGCTGAACCGGGCCATCAGCTATAAAAATACCCGGGAACAGGCCCAATGGTGGTTAAACAAGCTGGGTGACCGGATGAATGAAAAAAGCAGCTAGACAGAGTTATGCCACTGCTTCCAGTGCCCGGATCAGCTCCGCTGCCGTCTGGTAACGTTCTGCCGGATGCTTGGCCATGGTTGTATTAATGATCTCCTGATATCCGGCCAACTTCCCCGGCAATACAGGAACAGGTGAATACACATGCTGGTAGATCAATGCGGCTGGTGTAGATGCCGTGTAAGGTTTTTCCCGTGTCAGCAACTCATACAGCAGCACGCCAGCACTGTAAATATCAGAGCGCGGATCGATGGCCCTGCCCTCGCCCTGTTCAGGACTTATATAATGTGGTGTTCCAAGTATCTGCCCGAGAGTAGTCAATTCAGAGGGGGAATCCAGTTTTTTTGATATGCCAAAATCCGCCAATGCCAGACTGTCATCACCGCGGAACATGATATTCGCCGGTTTTAGGTCCCTGTGTACTACTCCGATCCTGTGTATGGCATCCAGGCCGTAGGCAATGTGCGTCATGTAATTGATTGCAAGATCTGAAGATAATCTCAGTTCCATCCTTTGCTTCAAATCACCCCTGGAAAAAAACTCCATGGCGATAAAACAATATTCATTTGTCAGACCATAATCATAAATCCTGACAACAAACGGACTGGACAATTTTGAAACCAGTTCAGCTTCCTGCATGAATCGACAGACCGATACTTCACTGGTTGAGGCGTCTATCTCCAGTATCTTGAGTACCAGAGATAATTGATCGGACTCGCGTTCGGCCAGATAAACCTTGGACATCGCGCCCTGGCCAATCTCCCTGACAAATTTATATGCAGAGCCGATTTCGGGTTGTCTGGATGCTTTCTGGTTTTTATTATGTAACTCATGAACCAGGCCTTCGGCCTGAACTTTGTCTTTTTCCAGTTCGGCTTTTTTCTGGGGTGTATATTCAGTCGCCTCGATGATAGCTTCAACCAGGCGCCTGGGAGACATATCCACTTTATTGAGATAGTCTGCGGCACCCAGTTTGATGGCCTTGACTGCAATATACTCATCACCTTCTGCCGTCAGAATAATGGTTGGAGGGAATCCTGTTGCTGAAGAAAACTCCTTTAACCAGGTAAACCCGTTTTCACCGCCGCCCAGATTGTAATCCAGCAGCAGCACATCATAGTCTGACCATTTGAAATCCGGACCGGGCTTGCCCAGATTTTCTACCTCGTAGTCAACCAGCCGCGCCACTTTGAGTTGTTTGGAAAGATATGATCTCACCAGCGCCCGGAAATCCTTCGAATCGTCAATTATCAATATATTCATGAAAACAAATACAGGCTATCAGCACCCATATGATAAGAGCAGTCACTGGTCAGCAATTCCCAGCTTTATCACTATATCATGTACGGTAATAGCTTATAGTTTTGATATGTATTAATGAAAGATTACGTTATGTTTCAGGTTTACTGTTTTTTAAAGCTGCCGAAATTGAGCATGATAGTGGGCATGATCAGTAAATTCATCAGCGTTGATGAGGCCAGGCCACCGATAATGATACTGGCCATCGGCCCCATGATCTCGCGCCCCGGGTTGTCACTGTCAAAGGCGATGGGCAGCATGGCCAGCGCAGTCACCAGTGCGGTCATGAGTATGGAAGGCAATCGCTCCTGGGCGCCCTTTATGGCGGTTTCCATGTTCCACACCAGTCCCTCGACTTCAATCAGATATTTATAATGTGAAACCAGCATGATGGAATTGCGCACGGTAATACCAAACAGTGTGACAAATCCGACCATGGAACCCACCGAGATGGTATTCCCGGTAACCAACACCGCGAGTATGCCGCCTACCAGGGAGAACGGCAGGTTAAGCAACATGAGCAGGACATTTCGGGAATTGCCGACGGCGATAAAGATCAGTATCAGTACACCGATGCCGGCCAGGGTTGAATGCAGGATCAATTCTTCCCTGGCCTTGGCGCGTTCTATAGATGCGCCGGTAAATTCCGGATAGGTTCCGGCAGGAAATCTGATTTCTTCCAACACACGTTCTTTCAGTTCATCCATGAAGGACTCAAGATCACGATTTTCGACATGCGTTGTGACTGTCTGCACACGCTGGGCGCCCCGATGCAGGATATTATAACGGCCACCTGTCTGGGCAATATCCGCAACCTGATCCAGTGTAACAAAGACACCGTCCATGGTACGTAATGGAAGCTTGTTTACATCAAGCGGCTGCTGCCGTTGTTCATCCTTGAGAAATACTGCAACATCATATATACGGTTGCCCTTGTTGATCCTGCCGGCCTTATGACCTTCGTAGGCGACCCGGATAGCGTCCATGACTTCAACCGGGCGCAATCCCCAGCTTGCCAGTTGTTCCAGGTTTAATCTTATTTGCAACAACGGTGTACCCGGAGGGGAACGTAACTGGATATCGGTTCCACCGGGGACGGAACGTGTGACCTCTGCGACAGCCTGCACCAGCCGGTCCAGCACTTCCAGATCCTCGCCATAAATATTGATAACGACCGGGGCCTGATAACCCGAGATAGTTTCGTCTATCCGTTCAGACAGAAAATTGTGCGCCTCAAACAGGATGCCCGGCATGGAGCGCATTACTCCACGCAATTGATCGAGCACCCGCTGTTGCTCACTGCCGGACATGGGGACAAGATCAACTTCAAATTCACTGTAGTGACTGCCGAAAGTATCCGCGCCACGCTCTGCTCGTCCTGCCCATTGTGAAATGGAACGTACTCCGGTTATTTTCAGAAATTCCCTGGTCAATTCATTGCCCATACGTATCGATTCCTGCAAGGACGTACCGGGCAAACTCGAAGTATGTACGATATAGTGTCCTTCGCGCAGATCAGGCAGAAACTCACCACCCAGCCTGGGGACTATCCCGAAACTCAGGAAACAGACAATGATGCTGACCGAGATGGTCAACATGGGGAAACGGCCAATAAGATGCAGTAACCAGCTATAGACGGGTTTTATCAATCGAATGAGGGGTGGATCAGCACTGGATAATTTGCCACGCTCCAGCAGGAAGTAACACAAGGCCGGCGTTACGGTCAGTGCGACTACCAGCGACATCAGGATGGCGAGAATATAGGAAAATCCGAGTGGTGAGAACAAGCGGCCGGCAAGGCCACTGAGTGTAAGCAAGGGGATGAATACGATGGCCACTATAAAGGTTGCATAGACCACTGAACTCCTGACTTCCATTGAGGCATCGAAGACTACTTCGGCAACAGGCCGTGGTTGTTCCAGCAGCCGGTTCTGCCTGAGGCGCCTGAAAATATTTTCCGTATCAATAATCGCGTCATCCACAACTTCACCCAGTACAATCGCCAGGCCACCCAGCACCATGACATTGAGATTAATACCCATATTCAACAAAACCAGTGTTGCACTTATCAGGGACAAGGGGATGGCGAGCGCGGAAATAAAGGCCGTCTTGAGATTAAACAAAAAAAGAACCAGGATGATCACAACAAACAAACCGCCTACCATCAGATGTCCCGAGATGTTCTTGAGTGAAACCTCAATGTAATTTGCAGGACGGAATAAATCCGGATAAAGATTGATATCCTGTTTTTCAAACAATACCTTGAATTCATTCAGGGCATTTTCAGCCGCACGTGAAACCGTCAGGGTATTTGCACCGTATTGACCAATTACCATCATCACGATTCCCCGCTTGCCCATCATGGCTGCAGCACTGAACGGCGGCTCGGCGCCCATTTTTATTTCAGCGACATCCTTCAGATAAACATTGCTGCCTTGATGCCGTTTCAGGATGACATTACCAATGGATTCTTCATCCGAAGGCTGGCCGGCAGTGGTTAAAGTTATGCGCTGGTTCCGGTTTTCAATAAATCCGGATCCCTTGATGGCAGTGGCTTGTCCAGCAACAGTGACAACATCATGAATACTGGCACCATAAACTTTCAGTTTTTCAGGATCCACCTGTATCTGCAGTTGACGGATATCGCCGCCAAAAACATTGACATCTGCTATACCGGGGACACTCAGAAGACGTGGAACGATCGTCCAGTCAGCAATCTCCCGCAGTTCCATCAGGCTATGGCTGTCACTGGTTATTCCGATAGTCAATACGGTAGCAGACGAAGACGCCAGCGGAACAATGACCGGCTGGTGCACTCCTTCGGGCAACCTGCTGTTTATGCCGGCCAGCCGCTCCGAAACAAGTTGCCGGTTACGGTAAACATCGCTTTTTTCATCAAAGACCACATTAACAATTGAAAGCCCCTGAATTGATTCCGAACGTATATGATGAAGGTTTATCAACCCGCCTATGGCATTTTCAATCTGTTGTGTAACCAGAATTTCAACCTGCTCCGTGGACAAGCCGGGTGATTCCGTCTGGATAATGACCAGCTTGGGCGAGAATTCCGGAAAAATGTCAAGACCGGCACGGGGTATTTCATAAATACCATAAGCGATCAACAGGCATGCCAGCGTAATGATGACACCACGAAACCGGATCGAAAACCTGACGATGGCAGCTAACATAAAAATAGTTACAAGTTATAAGTCACAAGCAATAAGCTATAGGTTGAAAATATAATTTTTAGTTTCTGTTAATCTGATCACTGATAATTTCTTGTAACTTGTAACTTTTCACTTGTTACTGCCTTAAGGGTCATCATCTTCATCCGGTATCGACCACCTGAACTCTTCCGATAACAACATCTGTGCCCCATGCAGGACAATCTGCTCGCCGGCCCGGAAACCCCGTTTTACAATCCACCCTTCCCGCGTGACGGTATATTCATCCAGGTCACGGCGCAAAAAAGTTTCCTCACCGTCCCTGACATAAACCCAGGGTTTATCGGCATACCAGATCACCGCTTCCGGGGGGATTGATATACCTGTGGTTGATTCGCTACCCTCCGGGATCCACGCATCGAGATAAACACCGCTACGCAATGATGCGGCAGGTGTATGGAAAATATAGGTCTGACCGTAGATCTGATTATCCGGTAATAAAGCGGGTGAAATGTAATAGGCTTCCTGTGCCAGTTTCCTGTTCTTGCCCTGTTCGCTGATAAATAATGTAGAAGTATTTCCAGGTAATTCCTTATGTCCTTCCAGTATCACCAGCAACAGCACCGATTTCCGTTCAAATAATTGCCTGGCGAACTCCTCCTCATCCATCAGCTTGTCTGCAAGACTGCTGCCCCATTCCTGGATTAACTGGATACGGATATCTTTCAGTCTGTCCTGTGTCGCATCAAGTTTTGACTGATCATTCATCCATAGCAGCCTGGCCTGTTGCAGTTGCCGCTCGGAAATATTCGAGGCCTCACTGCGTAAAAGTTGCAGTCTTTCAAATTCCTGTCTTGAAACCTGTACAGCACCCTCGGCAATCTTTTTTTCTGTCCGTATTGCCCGATAACGTGACCACCAGTCAAGCAGTGACTGGATATCCAGTACCCGGGCATAGGCATGAATTTCATTCCGGTATTCAACGGATTCCAGGCGGACAGTCTGAATATTGGCCTGTTCCTGTATCTGCCTGTCTATATAGACGGCAATTTGCCCATCAATGATTTCAACGGCTGACCGTGCAGATTTTACTTCATCATCATCGTTATCAGGTTCCGACGTAAATCTTGCCAACGATAAAATACCTTTGTCAGCAACACTGTTGAATACCAACAGGACTGTAACAAGCAGGATGACCAAGCCGATTAACTTGTAAATTGGGTTCATGATTTTATTATTAATATATCCGGTTATTCATCCGGACCTGCAGTATCCAACAAATACTGGTAGGTCTGTTTGATAAACAACGGGTATTGTATGGCATCTTCAAGCTGACCGGCAGATTTGATCACTGAAAACCACAATTCGGAAACGGCCTGTTCAACAGTTGCGACTTCAAGCCGGCTTCTGCTTAATTGCAGATGATCGGCATAACCCAGATCAAATTGTCTTTGCATTTGCCGGTTACGCTCGCGCGTTTCTTCCAGTAATTGTTCAGCTTCCTGCAGCGCTGATTTTTGTGCCTGCAGACGCCCCTCAGCCATAGCCACCTCATTAATTACACGTGCCTGCAAGGCCAGGAATTCAGCCTGTTTGCTTTCACGTACTGCCAATGCTTCCTTGATCGGACCTTCATTCTGGGGATAAAACAAGGGTAATATCCATGCAGTACCCAATGCCCATATCCTGTCACTCTCACTCTGGTCAAATATAAAACCCGGAGATAAATTAATGTCTGGATATTGTTTCTCTATTTCCAGCCGTAATGCAGCTTCATGGACACTGTATTGGGCCAATGCCTGTTGTATATCCAGCCGCTGTGTCAAGGCAATTGATTGCAGTTCATCCCGGCCAAGACTACTGATCGTGATCAGCGTGCCAGGATCAGCATATGCGATATTCATGTTATCCAACGCAGTAACCGGCAAACCCAGACTACCAGCCAATGCATGTTTGGCATCAACTACAGCGACTTTGTGATTTGTCAGTGCAAGACGTGCTCGTTGCAAATCAAGCTGTATGGAACTCATCTCGAATTCACTGGCCTCGCCGAGTTCCAGACGTCTGGCCAGAAGTTTCAAAACCTCTTCTGTTATTTTTTCCTGTGCCTGCAGTTGTTCCTGGTTTTTCAACACTGACTGATAGTTGAAATATTGCCGCCGTAAACCACTATAGATATTCCAGGCCGTTGTATTGATATTTATTCTGGTGACATTCACCTCGGCATCTGCCTGCTCATAGCGCGCCTGCCGTTTGGCAGGACGTTCCAGAATGAAATCAAACAACAGACCAATCGTCCAGGGTGATTCACCACCGCTGGTGTTGCTGTGATATTCAAGGGGTATTTCTACACCGGGATTAATCCTCCGCGTGACCATCTCTGCATGAATCATGGCTTTGTGAAAATCTGCCATGGCAACTTGTAATTCAGGATGAAAATAATAGGCCGCCAATGTCAATGCATCCAGGTCCCATTCGGGTAATGGCCATTGTTTGATCGGGTAACCATAACCAAGCAAATGTTCGTTCAGACGTACATCATCCGGATTCCTGGACATGAATTTTGCTTCGAGTTGTGTTGTTTGCAATGGTTTTGCTTCATACTGGTAAGGTGCGCACCCGCCGAGTACAATTACCAGCAAGCACAGCAAGATCTGATCTGGTTTTAACCGGAATATAACTATTGAGAACCGGATATTCATTATCAATTTATGCAGTAACTAACAGCATTATTATCAAGCCTGTATATGTTTGAAATGCGGAATCTATGCTGAATTTATTCTTGTTATTATTCTTGGCTGCTGGTGTTCTTCCAGCCGGTGCCGCTGCCGGGGAATCTCTACCCGGAATATGTGAGCCCTACCGGCAGGATCATAACCAATCTGGCCTGAATACAAAAGCACGTGGGAGTATACCTTATGGTAACGGTTTGTTATGGAAGATCCGGTATCCGCAGGCAGGAGTTTCCTATCTGTTTGGCACCATGCATTCCCAGGACAGAAAGGTCACTGCCATTCCCCCGCCGGTAAGACTGGCATTATTGCAAAGCCGTACACTGGTGATAGAGGTTGTCCCGGACCAGGAGGCGCATCAACAATTTGTTGAATCAATCTACTTTACAGATGACAGCAATCTGGAAACCATGCTGGATAAGGAAATCTATAACAAACTGGTAGAGAAGATCACTGATTACGGCATTCCTGAAGAAAATGTCCGGCGCCTCAAACCCCGGGCTGCCTTTACCCAGATTGGCAGGCCACGCCCGGTAAATGCAACCACCCAGGAACAGGTATTAATGCAATAGGCCCTGGACTCGAACAAAACTGTCTACGGACTGGAAACCATGGATGAACTGGCCGGCATACTTGACGGGATTCCGGTTGATGATCAGATCATCATCCTCAATGACACAGTTTGTAATCATTCCGGCATAATCAGAAAGACACGCGATCTGGTGGATATGTATCTGGCCCGCGACCTTGCAGGTACAGTCATTTTCAACGAACAACCGCATTATGATGAAGCAATTTTTGACAGGTTTATGCAACGCATACTCTATGACAGGAGTCATCGTATGCTGGAAAAGATGGAACCTTATCTGCAACATGGCGGTGCATTTATCGCCGTCGGCGCATCACATCTGCCGGATGAAAAAGGCTTGCTGAAACTTCTTGAAAATAAAGGCTACGAAATCATCAAGGTTTATTAAATGGAAACCTTGATGCCGGAAACAGAATTCTCATTCCTGTATTTTTCTTTATTTTTATCAAGCTTCCGGCCTGCTGGATGACGGTAACATACGATATACAATTTTATTACGCTTTATCATGTGCTTGAGTGCGGCCAGAAAATGCAATGTGACTAGCCCGGCAAAAATATTGGAACTGTAAACATGTATCCAATTAAAGATTGTATATAAATTTTTATTTTCCGGTCCCCATGATGGCAGATGATATCCGAAAAAATGAATGCCCCATTTGGCGAAATTGGATTCTATATAACCACTCAACGGAACTACGATCAGGAAAATATAAATAATGTAATGACCTGCTTTTGCCGCCCTGATTTCCCATGCTGGCAGACAGTCCGGTAAGCCGGGCGGCTGGTTACGTAAACGGAAACTGATTAACAATGCAACCAGGGCAAGTGTAATCAGACCAATGGATTTATGCAGATTATAATAATGCGTAACGGCTGGCGTTCCTTTTTCCAGACCGACCATGTACCAGCCCATGCCCATGAGGATGAATACGCCTATGGCAATCAACCAGTGCAGTATCACGATGGAATTTGTATAACCCTGTATCTTTTTCATATTTTTTTTGCCCTGTCTTTCTGTCCGGGAATTATTCCAAACACAAACTACACAAGAACGTTCCAGATACAATTATGTAAAAAATAATATAATTATGAAACGATAAACCAGATTCAACCATGTCGGACATGGCTGTAACAGTCTGGTTCATGCAATATTAGCTAGCGGTATTATAAAGCAGAAGACTCGCTGAATTTATAGCATGCACGATTGTACTGGTCAAATTACAGGCGGATTATTTGGAGATGTCCTGCTTGTCACCTTGTTGATATCTGGCTTTCCACTCAGAATACGGCATGCCATAAATGATCTCCCTGGACTGTTCATAATCCATGTCTATACCCCTTTCTTTTGCTGCGGCAAGATACCATTTGGAAAGACAATTCCGGCAGAAACCGGCAAGATTCATCAAATCGATATTCTGTACTTCCTTATGCTCCCTCAGATGATTTACCATGGCACGAAATGCTGCTGCCTCCAGTTCGATACGTGTTTTTTCATCCACTTTGCCTACCTCGCTGAAATCTGAAATTAACATTATCAATCGTTACCTTGAAAAAGGTATTATATCATCTCCTGAATGACAATATGGATTACGGACAGTATTAAATGAATACATCATCCGGTTTGCATAAAATTATTGTTGCCGGCGGTGGTGCCGGAGGGCTGGAACTTGCGACCAGACTTGGGCACAAGTTAGGTAAAAAGAAAAAAGCAGACATTATGCTGGTGGACGGTTCGCGCACACATCTATGGAAACCCCTGCTCCATGAAGTCGCGGCCGGCTCTTTGAACTCTAATGAAGATGAAGTCGGCTATATGGTCCAGGCACATTGGCATCATTTCAGTTTCCGGCTCGGTTATATGGATGGCCTGGATCGCAGAAAGCAGGAAATCAGTCTGGCGCCGTCAGTGGACGAGCATGGTGAGGAGTATATTCCCAGGCGTACATTCCGTTATGACACACTGATTATTGCCGTGGGCAGTGTCAGTAACGATTTTGATATACCCGGGGTCAAGAAATATTGTCAGATGCTCGATACACGGCAGGAAGCTGATCATTTTCATCAACTATTGTTGCGCAAATATGCGGCTGCCCATACCCAGAAGGAACCCTTGAGAGAAGGTCAACTGCATATTGCCATTGCCGGTGGTGGCGCCACCGGGGTGGAACTGTCCGCTGAGTTATATGCAGCCACACATCAACTTGTTGAGTTTGGAATGGATCGGATTTCCCCGGATAAGGATGTAAAGATCACTATCATTGATGCTGCAGACAGGATACTTCCCGCTTTACCAGAGCGTTTGTCCAGATGTACAGAACGGGCGCTGCGTAAACTGAATATAGATATTCTCTCAGGCCAGCGTATTGTAAAAGCCACACCCGAGGGATTGCATACTGAGAGCGGCAAATTCATCCCCGCGGAAATGAAGGTCTGGGCCGCCGGTATAATGGCGCCTCCAATCCTGAAAGATATTGATGGACTTGAAACAAACCGCATTAACCAACTGGTTGTCAGAACAAACCTGCAGACGACACGCGATGATAATATTTTTGCCTTTGGCGATTGTGCCGCCTGCCCTATGCCGGGTACGAATGAATTCGTTCCACCCAGGGCACAGGCATCCCATCAACAGGCCTCGCTTTTGGTGAAATCCATGAAGGCCAGGCTGGATAATCAGCCACTGCCTGAATACAGATATGTTGATTATGGTTCTCTGGTTAACTTAAGCCGTTACTCAACTGTTGGCAGCCTCATGGGGAACCTGGCAAGCAAGATTTCAGGGAACATATTTATTGAGGGCATCATCGCGCGCCTGGTATATGTGTCATTATATAAAATGCACCAACTCGCACTGCACGGTTTTTTACGGGTCACGTTGTCTACAATTGCTGATCTGCTTACGCGTAAAGCCAGACCCAGGATGAAACTGCACTAATCACCAGTCACCAGTCACAAATTATATTTCTTCATTCGATATCTTAATGCCATCCGCGTAGTACCCAGTTCACGTGCGGCTCTGGATACATTTCCATTGGTTCGTTCCAGCGCCTGTTTTATCAACAACAATTCGGCTGAATCAAGTGTCAAATCTCCCAAATCTGCTATGGCCTCCGATTTGGTCCCGGCGGATCTCGGGGCAAGCGCCAGCATCTCACTGTTCAGCTCACCGCCTCCGGCGAGTAACACCACGCGTTCAAGCAAATGTCTCATCTCACGGACATTGCCTGGCCAGGAATAATTCATGAGTGCCTGTTCTGCGTCCCTGGTAAAAGCAGGTGTTTTCAATCCGTAGCGTCTGGCTGTTTGTTTAGCAAAATAACCGGCAAGGATCATGATATCCTGGCCACGTTCGCATAAGTGCGGCATGGTTATATTCAATACATTCAACCGGTAATAAAGATCGGATCGAAATTCACCTTTTTGAGTCAATTGATCTATATTGTGGTTAGTTGCCGCAATAAACCAGGCTGCAACCGGCTTTTCCTGGGTAGTTCCCACCCTGCGCAAGGTCCTGCGCTCCAGTACCGCCAGTAATTTTGATTGCAGATCGAGAGGCAGTTCTCCAATCTCATCCAGAAACAAGGTACCGTCTTCCGCGGCCTCTATTAAACCGGTCCTTGCCACATAGGCATTGGTATATGCACCTTTCTCATGACCAAACAATTCCGCTTCAATCAAATCCTTGGGCAAAGAGGCACAATCAACATGTACAAATGGTTTATCGTTACGACTGCTTTTGGCATGCAGTAACCGCGCGACAACATCCTTGCCGGTTCCTGTATCACCGAGAATCATTACGGTAGGTGGAATGGCGTCTGTAGTGCGCGTTAAGCGGCTGATCTGTTCCACCTGTTTTCGTATTTCCACTATGGCTTGACATTCTCCCAGAAACTCCACGCCTTCAACTGCATGTTGTTCACGTTTGGTTGAATAAGTCAGTTTTCTGGACAGTTCATTCTTGTCCAGAACCTTTTCTACATTAAGTAACAGCTCATCCAGGTCCACCGGCTTTTTCAGATAATCTGAAGCGCCGAGTTTCATGGCAGAAACGGCATCTTCAAGTTCACCGTAGGCTGACATGACGATGACAGCAATGCTGGTGCTTTGTTTAGCCCTGAGTTCGGCCAGAAAATCAAGACCTGAACCATCCGGTAAACGCATGTCCAGCAGGATCAGATCAGGCGGGAATGTGTCAAGTTTTTCAACCGCAGTTTTAATATCGCTGGCAATCTGGCATTTATAACCTGCACGTGACAATCTTTTCTCTATCGCCCGTGCAAAAACAGTTTCATCTTCAACAATCAAAATCTGCTTTTCCAGCACAGGTACTGTCATGGATGTCAGTTGTGTATTGATGACCTCTTTCATTCGTTTGTTTCCTCAACTACCCTGATTGGCGCTGTTATGATTGCAGTTGTGCCTTCTTCTTTATTTATTTCAAATTCAAGTTTCCAGCCATGTTGTTGACATATTTTATAGGCGATTGGAATACCCAGTCCTGTGCCAAAACGCTTTGTAGTTGGGCCGGGTGCAAGATTATTCGGTTTTGGATCAAATGGCAGTCCCGCACCCATGTCCTGAATGTGTATTTCAAGATGGTTATCCCTGTTCTTCAGTTTGATAGTTATTACCGATTGTTGTGGAGAGGCATCTACTGCATTTGCCAGCAAGGCATAAAGTGCCTGCTCCAGCAGATTAGGGTCCGCATTCAGGCGCAGATCATTTTCCCAACCGGCTTTTTCAATCGTCACTTCCTTTTCATCGAGTTTGATTTTGAGTAGCGATAATGCTGCATCGATCATATTGCTGGCGTAGACCAGTCTGTAATTTGGTTTTAACGGGTGCAGGTAAGACACCAGTGAACTGACCCACCGCTCCAGTCTGTCGATAGTTTCCAGTATGGCCTGCTTGCTTTCCTGCAGTTCTTTCTTGTCCACCACATCATCCAGGACTTGCGCTGTTGCCCTGATGCTGGCGAGCGGATTACGTATATTGTGAGCAACGACGGGAACCAGGGCGCCCAGCGCGGCCTGTTTCTCACTTTCCACCAGGGCCGAACGGCTTGCCTCAAGATCACTGGCCATGGTGTTTATGGTCTGGGCCAGTTGTGAAACTTCTTCCACCCCATTGGCAGGAATTTTGTTTTCCAGATTCCCACGACTGATGATTTGCGCCCCGGTCATGACACGCGACATCGGCTGGATAAATTCACGGTTCAGAATATATCGCGCATACAAGACCAGTATTATTGCCAGAAACAATGGAATCGGAATAATGACAGGTGCATAACTGGTCCAGCGTTGAAGCACCAGATCCAGTTCTTCATGTTCCTCATTTAACAGGGCTTTCATCTCCAGATATTTCCCTTCAAATTTTCCCACCATGCTCTGGGCAAAGCGTGGATCAAGTATCTTCATACGCACAGTGCGGCTGATCATATAAGGGTCAGTGAATATCTTGTTCATGTCCTTTTGTATTTCACGGTATGAGGCCTGGAGGTTCTGGATTGCCACATCCTCTTCAGAAGAGATTGAATTCTGTCTCAGATGATTGAATTGTTGATCAATACTGCGCGAGTATTCACCATAGAGTTCCAGGGCCCCGGCATCCTCCAGCAGTCTGGCCCTGATTGCCTCCTGGATCTGCCGGAAAAGGCTGCCACGGATCTGCTCCAGACTGAATATGAGGTTATTTATACGTACGGATTCCGCCGAGTATTGCTGCCAGAAATAGGCAGAGAGGCCGCCCAGTGATCCGGTCACGGCCACCAGCAGGACAAAGGCGATCTCATGGATAACTAACAGATTCCTGAGAGATTTCGGGCGCCTGAACCACATAGTGTGAGGAGTATAACTGATGCGGCAGTTGGTTCATATAGACCAAGCCTATGAGTATCATTAACCAATACGATATTCAAAACCATCGAATCCGAATGGTTTACTGCATTGCAATAATATATATAAGTGATTGATTATTTAGTATTATTATTAATCATGATGAAATGATTATCAGACTGGCACAGATACTGCAACGACAAATTGGTAGTTTATGGATCCCGTTAACAGGCAACCTAGGCTACAAAAATTTTCAATCTAAATCAGAATGAGGAGATTATCATGAAGTGGACTACACCAGAATATAACGACATTCGTTTTGGCTTCGAAGTGACCATGTACATCAACAACAAGTAATGTACTGAAGCTTTAAAAGCTAGCGATAAGGGGCCGTAAGGCCCCTTATTTATTTGTTGTTTGTTTCCTTGACTCCTTCTCACTAATCACCAACCACCAGATTCAGCTCCACCTTCCGATTCATTGCCCTCGCATTACCTGGACGATATGTATTTTAAACAATCATTCAGGATCTAAAATCTATATTTCAACCAGTTATAGCGAAGGCCTGAAACCTGTAATGCTAATAATAACGCCCTTTAACCTGGCAGCACAGAATAGGCCTAACAGCAAGTTCCTGCGGGGATGATTTCTCTATGAAATAAAAGAGGTTACAATTAATAATCATAACGAAAGGGGAACAGGCAGCGACATGCTAATACGAAGAATAATACTGAAAACACTGTGCTTGATGTTGCTGTGCAATATGGCTTATGCCATGAGTAATGACTATGACATCGTCATTACCAAATCAAAACAGGAACTTGCTGTTGTAAAAGGAGAGCAGACTGTTAAACAGTTTCATATCGCGACCGGCAAGGGCGGAAATGGCACCAAGCGGGAACATGGCGACAAAAAAACACCTCTCGGTATTTACAAAGTCATAGACTTCAAGAATGACAGCCAGTTTTACTACTTCATACAGATTGACTATCCTAATTTACTGGATGCCTGGTATGGCTATAAAAATAATGTTATTTCTGCCAACGAATTTAAAAAAATTGCTGTTGCCTACAAGACCCGACAAAAACCTCCGCAGGACACGAGGCTTGGAGGATATATCGGTATACATGGCATCGGCCAGCAGGATGATCAACAACTCCAGATTCATAATGGCTTTAACTGGACCAATGGTTGTATCGCGCTTACCAATGAACAGATCATGGAATTAAAGCAGTATGTGACCATTGGGACAAAAGTGATCATTAGAGAATGACCTTTTTTTACCAGAACAATATGTCTGATTAATGCATCAATATCCTCATATATTCGTTATAATTTTTCTCAGCCTGTTTCTTTCATTTCATACACATGCCCATGCAAGCGGTCAAAATAATAATTATGAAATATCCTCTGACAAATCGCTGCAGGACATTCTTGAAGACATTGAATTTGCAATGACAGAACATAATCTGCGAATTGTGGATCGCCTGCATATTGGGCAGGCGATCAAATTGCGTGGAAATGAAGATTTTCCTGATTACGAGGTAATATTGTATTGTAACCTGACATTTGCCCAGAAAATGCTTGAATTGGACCCGGAACTGATCAATACCTGCCCGGGCCGGGTTACGGTAAGAGGCAAGGCAAACTCATATATTATTTCAGCTCCACTATGGCCTGAACAAAATACCGATATCAGGTTAAATGAACTGATGCATGCCTTGAACAACCAATTAATAAAAATTGTCGATTACGCAGCACTGGAATGGTCAAAACCATATGAAAATTGATATAAAAACCTTCATTACACCAGAAGAATCTTTACAAGAGGGAATGCACCATTTATTGCTTGCCTGGCTTATCTTCACTGGCATATTTATCTTCGCAGTCACCCTGGCATGGCACGAAAATGTGTTGCTGTTATTATATTCAAGCGATAAAAGTTATATATCCTATGCAATTACCATCCTGTATATATTTGTGGCCATCCATTGTGCCTTGCGTGTTGCGTATATCTCCAGGCAAATCAATGATTCAAGAGTAGTTGAAGCACTGGTGCGTGATAATGCTAACATTCAATTACATATGGTAGGTGACAAGGTACATATTAATGGAAATACAGTACTTCCTGATTGCATAGTCACAAGTTATATACATGACCTGCTTAACAAGGGTACTAATCACGCAAAGACGGATGATCATATTGTAGACAGCAATACCGATCTGATTGAAGTATACGAATCAAAACTGAAACGGCCGCATGAAATAGGCTGGTTCTCGGCTGACATCATGATCAAACTTGGTCTGCTCGGCACCATCATCGGGTTCATTTTCATGTTGGGCTCGGTTGCCAACATTACTGATTTTGATGTGACATCCATGCAGAAGATCCTGAAACATATGAGTATAGGAATGGGTACTGCACTGTATACAACCCTGGCAGGCCTGGTCGGTAGTATGCTGGCTGCCAGTCAATATCACATGCTCGACACCAGCGTGGATAAATTGATGGAGGCAACCAGACACCTGGCCCAGGTTTATATACTACCCAAGATAAACTGATCTAATGTTCTACAAGCAACGCACTCAGGCGGACCCGTTTACAGATTTGTTATTCAATGCCTTGCTCGGATTTACCTTTCTGTTCCTGGTTGCGATTATGTTTATGAATCCAGAGGCCAAATCCGGCATTATTGACCCCAAGGCAGAATACATTATTACCATTACCTGGGAAGACAACAGCCCGGATGATATCGATACCTGGATAGAAGATCCGGAAGGACAGCTCATATGGTTCAGAAATCCGGCGGCAGGATTATTACATCTTGATCGTGATGATCGTGGGTTAATCAACGATACAATCACTATCAATGGCGAAGAAGTATCCAACCCGCTGAACCAGGAAGTGGTCACATTGCGTGGTGTGGTCCCGGGCGAATATGTTTTAAACCTCCATTACTATGCAACGGAAACCGGCAAACCGGTAGAGACAAAAATTCGTCTGGACAAGGTCAATCCAAAACTTGAAGTCAAATACTACGGGACGGTTACTCTTGAGAACAAGGGTGATGAAAAAACCGTATTACGGTTCAAGGTAGGAAGAGACGGAGATATCTCTGACATTAATTTTCTGCCAAAACAGCTTGTCATATTAGGTCAATAAAAATCATAATAATCTTTGGAAACAGGGGATAAATATGTTTATCTTGGGAATACCAGGACTGGTTGCTGCCTATGTTTTAATTGGATTGATATTGCTCAGTATCAATCTTTACTCCAACTGGTCATGGAAAGTAAAGGCCGGGACGATCATATTAACTTCGGTATTCTATATCGTAACTTACTTATCCTATCCTCCCCTGCTCGGCTGGCCTACTTCTGAAATTCTGCCAGAGCGGTTTCAACTAATTGCGGCCCATGTTCGGCAACCGAACAAGATCACCGGAGAAGGCGGGGCTGTATATCTTTGGGTGTCCCGGATTGAGAACCTGGCATCACCTTCTCCCCCCCGGGCACACCGGCTGGAGTATTCAAATGCATTGCATGAGATGGTAATCAAGGCAAATTCAAATCTGAACAAAGGGATAGCGCAACTTGGTGAAGTCGAAGATCGTGATAATATTATCGATGAATTGAGGGATGCACCCCGATCAGGGCAAGAAAGTATTAAAATACAGTTTTATGATCTACCCGATCCGATGTTTCCGGACAAATAATAATGACACATGAAAAGAGAAACTAAAATAACCGTAATTTTATTGTTATCCATACTATTTATGGCGGCGCATCCTGTTTACGGGGTGCCGGTAATTTCAGATAATCTTGCCGTTTCCTGCCTCCCATCCGGGTCAAATAAAAAATTAAATTGCGATTATCGATTAAAAACCGCCGAGCCAGTCCTCGCGATTACGGCCAGCGGAGATGACAAAACACTGTCTGTAAGTAATACAGAACATTATCCCTGGAAAGATGCCGTCACAGCAATCTTGCTGGTAATTGACACCAGCGATCCGGCCCGTCAAAACATCATAGACCAGAATAAAAAGGATATTGCAAGTATACTGGGCTCCTCCAGTGAACACCACAGGATTGGCCTGGCCAGTTTTAACAAGGCATTATCGCTTGAAGTACCTATCGGGACATCAAATGAACAGATTAAGACGGCAGCAGAAAGATTACGTGCTATTGGTCAAACTACAGAATTATACCGAAGCGTTCTGACAGCGATTGATCTGCTTGGAAAAGTGAAAGCTGATCGTAAATCAGTCTATCTTTTTTCTGATGGTCTGGCGGAAGATACGGCCTATTTTCATAATGATGTCATCAAGGCCGCAAAACAGACGGGTGTTGTGATAACCGGACTGGGTTATCCACGCTCTGTGGCGCTTTCAGTCGCCCTGCAAACATTACGCAGGCTGAGTGATGAAACCGGCGGCCAGTTTATTGAAGTGGACCGCAATTTAAAATTGCCAGAGGCTTTTTTGAATAATCCCTTTGACAGTATTGATAATGGCGGCAGATTCAATATCGATTTATCTTCATTGCTCAACGGCCGGAGTAAAGAAAACTTTATTATTAATCTGTTGTTTGAAACGGATACTGGCAAATACCAGGCCGAAATTCCGGTTAGTTTACCCACAACTCGTACACTAAAACAGGCGGAACCCACCCAGCCTGCACAAGCTGGAATTACCCCTGCCCAAGCACTTGCTCAACAGCCTGTCGTCATTACCAGAGAATTGCCAGCCGGTAAGATAAATTTGTGGTTATGGTACGGGATACCAGCAGCCCTGATCATTCTATTGATAATTACAATCGCTGCTTTTTTCCTGATCATTAACAATCAGGATAAAAAGAGGCAGGCGGTATCCAATAGTTATAAGGAATTCAAACCCTATGCATATCTGGTATTCCAGGACGAGACAAAAAAACGTTACCCGATAACAAACACCATATGGAGAATCGGGCGGAGTACAGATAATGAAATGACACTGCGGGACAGTTCTGTTTCAAGAAGGCATGCCGAAATTGATCGTGACAAAGGTGATATATTTACAATCACCGACCTGGGCTCATTAAACGGGGTCTATGTAAATAATAAAAAGACCGATAAACAAATCCTGCGTGAAGGCGATATTATTGAAATCGGTGATATTAATCTCAGATTTACGCTGTTACCGGCAGACTATACATTCGAAGAAGTGACTGAAATGCAGAATACCAGGGCGCCGTTTACCCATTAGCGTCTGGTGGCGCTGGCAGGGTATTTAACCACTTACTGATTAAATCCCTGATTACAGTTGTTGACAGATCCAGTGATTCATTACCCAGCCATAATTCACCTTTCTCATATATCAGGCCGGCAATTTTATCCACCTTCACCTGTCCACGGCTGTTTTTGCACTTCTCCGGGTAGGCAGCCAACAGTGCAAGAGCAATACCCAACACCTTCTCCCGGTTTTCATCAAATTTAATATAACCATAATCAATATTGGAATCGTCCTGGGAAGCTTTTTGTAATTCCGGTTGTTTTATAGTTCTGGAGACATATTCCATCATCCTGTTAAAGACATCGGGTAACTGCATACGGCTGATCCTGGCCCAGCGATAGATATCGAGTGGGCTGACGCGCCAGTTTTCTTCTGCTTGTTCCCGGTTAATCACCTTAAGTAATCCCTGCTCCACACAATCTTTAGAATGGCACCACTGTTGATTGATATTATCTAGCAGTTCAGGCTGTAATAGCTGTGTATTGCTTTCCGGATCAATACCAAATAACAGAGGCAAGGCTTCATGTTTTAACAGCCAGGTGTCCTTGACCACCCATTTCTCATAGAGCATCTGTAGTTCAATCTTTTCCCGTCCATAGATATTTTGTAAACGCTGGTTGAGTCCTTCATGTTCAGCAAGCTGTGCGGCATGCTGCCGTAAAGGTGATACCCCGCTGGTTGAATTGGTCCTGCCCAGGAGCTTTCTGATAATACTCATATTAATCATATAATTATGAATTATTTTTAATACTATGCTGCTTTCCAATCAAGTTATTTAATATTCAGTCAGTGATACTTCCCAACCCGGCTCTGTTCCCCTGGCAATAAAACTTTCGTCTATCCAGTAACCGGTGACGGCGGCAAGTTTACCGTCAATAAATAATAACGGCACCCTGTCACGTTGCCATGGTGGTACACCTGAATCCTGAAATAATTTCTTGAGTTTGTGCGTTTCTTTTCTTCCTGCAGGGCGTATTGTTTCGCCGCCTGTCCTGAATCGCACCTCAATCAGGTTATTATTTACTAATTCAGATCTTATTCCCTTGCCTACAACCTGCGTGGCTACCAGGCGGCCATAATCATAATCCAGTGGCTTGTCCAGGTTCCATGATAACGGAGTGTCCAAGTGTAATTCCGTCAAAGGTTTCATAACATAAATATTGTTGCGATAACGTCTGACTTCAGTTTCATGCCATCTAATACTTGGCATTCTGTCATCTCCCGCGTAAATAAGTTCCTTGATTATAATTTCTGTAACAGTAGTGCTTGCAGGTTGATGTCCATTTTTTTTCAGCCAGTATCTGATCAGGTTTCTCATCCTTGTATCTGATAATTTTTTAAGATCAACAATATTCAGGATATTTAATTTATCTCCAGAATTATTTTCTATATCATGTTCTGCAATTTCCTTGAGTATATTGATAACATCAGCCTGATGACTTGCAGAACGTGATATAACGTCCACTGTGGATGGCCAGCGCTGTTGCAAACATGGAATGACATGAGTACGAATATAGTTCCTGTCTATATTGGTATCCTGATTGCTTTCATCTTCAATCCATATCAAACCATGATGCTCTGCATAATCCCTTATCTGTTCTCTTGAATATTCCAGTAATGGCCTTGCCAGCCAGCCATGTCCGTATTTTTTTATTTCCGGCATTCCAGCCAGACCTTCCGGACCGGCTCCACGCATCAATTGCTGAATCAGTGTTTCCGCCTGATCATCTTTATGATGGGCTGTTAATAACAGATCACCTTCCCCTATAACATTTTCCAGTGCAGCATAACGCATTTCTCTGGCGTGTGCTTCCTGACTGAACCCTTTTATTTTTTTTGCATTAATAGTAATTATTTTAAACTCGATATTTGTTTTTTCGCATATGGATCTGCAACAACTAGCCCAGGTATCCGCATCCGGGCTCAATTGGTGATTTACATGCACTGCTGTCAGTTCTGATACCAGATTCTCCCTGTTATTGGCAAGAATATGCAGTAACACACTGGAATCCACGCCGCCACTGTATGCAAGCCAGAGTCGATCAGGGGTTGGCAGCCTGCAAATAATTTCCAGTATGCGGGCAAATGATATTGATAACTTATTCAAGTGTTAGCGACAAATAGAGAAACAAAACCGGAAATAATGAACCGTTGTCCAGTCATGATATCAGGCATTATAAAATCCGTACTGACGTATTTTTGTTTGTCTTTCTGTCAACAGTTGCTCAATGCTTCTGCTACATAAATCATCAAATATTCCGGATAACGCACTCTCAAGATAAGTTGCTGCAGCAGCATAGTCACGGTGCGCACCGCCCAATGGTTCATTGACTACCTGATCAACAAGCCCGAGTTCTGACAGGCGTTTCGCCGTAATCCCCATCACTTCCGCAGCCACCTCCGCCTTGTCAGCGCTCTTCCAAAGTATAGATGCACAACCTTCAGGAGAAATGACAGAGTAGGTACTGTATTCAAGCATCAATAATCTGTCGGATACACCAATCGCCAAAGCACCGCCTGAACCACCTTCACCTATGACGGTCGAGATTATCGGCGTCTTGAGACCGGACATGGCCAATAAATTTCTGGATATGGCTTCACTCTGCCCACGTTCTTCGGCACCTATCCCGGGATATGCGCCAGGTGTATCAATAAATGTAAAAATCGGCAGTGAAAAACGTTCAGCCAACTTCATAATTCTTAATGCCTTGCGATATCCCTCGGGTCTGGGCATGCCGTAATTTCTGTAGATTCTCTCTTTCGTATCACGACCTTTCTGATGTCCGATAATTGCTACCGGCTGGTCCCTGAATCTGGCAATACCACAAATAATAGCCGGATCATCCGAATAATTCCTGTCTCCATGCAATTCATCAAAATCAGAAAATAAACGACCTATATAGTCCAACGTGTACGGGCGGGCAGGATGACGTGATACCTGGGAAATCTGCCAGGCGGTCAGAGACGAAAATATGGATGAAATCATGTCCTTGCTCTTTTTTTGCAAGCGAATAATTTCATCGTTGATATTAATCTCCTTGTCATCACCCACATAACGTAATTCCCTGATTTTGGCATCAAGTTCGGCAATGGGTTGTTCAAAATCGAGGAAATTCATGACTGATTCCTTGCCGTCATTCTCTTTGGAGCCATTTGTTGTTTTGTCAGCCATTCTGTAATGTGTCCATTTGTTTGATTAAATTCCGCTGATGTTGTTTATATTATATATTCAAGTGAAACATTATCGTTTCCCAGTAAAATTTTCAATGATTCCAGTAATTTATCGTTGGCATTTACCCTCCACTTTTCACCCATATCAAGATTACAGATTGCGTTGGAATTTTGATATTGAATGCTGATTTTACAGTTACCACTGCGATTTGATGAGAGAATCTTCTGTATCGATTCAGTCGTGTCCTTTAATGAAAGTGCGGCCGATAATTTAATCCTGATCCTGGCACACTTGTCCCTGATCTGTTCTATATCATAAATTTCCCTGGCGGTGATTGAATACCCTGATTCAATAAAATCATCCTTGACTACTTCGCCCCTTACAATTATCAACTGATCTTTTATCAAATGATTCCGGTATTGTTCAAATTTGTCTGAATAGACTGTGACATGGGTCCGTGCGGTACGGTCTTCAAGAATAACCTCCGCCATCCTGCCCCTGATCCCTGAACGGCTTCTGATTCTGTGAATATAACCCGCCACCACTACATTACCAGGCCGCAGATCTTTTAATCTGGTAGAGATAAATTTATCCAGTTCTTCCTCATACCGGATGATGGGATGCCCGGTCAGATAAATACCCAACGTTTCCTTTTCTCCACCCAACCGCTCCTCATTACTCCAGTCTGCTACATGAATAAACTCGGATTTTTGATTGTCTTTTCGACCATGATGAAGAACTTCATCCAGTCCGAACATATCATCCTGTCCACTGATGGCATTCTGTTTGGACTGTTCGGCAAGTTGTAACGCAGATCCCAGACTTGCCATCAGACTGCTCCTGGCGGGTCCGAGTGCATCCATTGCGCCGGACTTGATTAACGCCTCAAAAACACGTTTATTGACTTTTTTCAGCTCTATCCTGCGGCATAAATCAAAAAGATCGCCAAAACTCCCGTTTCGTTCCCGTTCCTGGATAATATTGTCTATGGCGGCCCTGCCTACACCCTTGATAGCGCCCAGGCCGTAACGTATCGTCTGACTGTCTTCCACTGTAAACATGTAAGCACTTTTATTGACATCCGGTAATTCCAGCCTGATTTGCATACGGTTAAGTTCATCCAGCAACATAACCACCTTGTCTGTGTTATCCATATCAGATGACAATACTGCTGCCATGAATGCAGCCGGATAATGGGCCTTCAGCCAGGTTGTCTGATAGGCGATTAGCGCATAGGCTGCAGAGTGTGATTTATTGAAACCATAACCGGCAAATTTCTCCATTAAATCAAAAATAGTGGTTGCTATGTGGACATCCACTCCGTTTGCAACCGCACCACTGGTAAATATCTCTCTCTGCATTGCCATTTCTTCAGGCTTTTTCTTGCCCATGGCCCGCCTCAGGAGATCAGCTGCTCCAAGTGTATAACCGGCAAGTATCTGGGCAATCTGCATGACCTGTTCCTGATACAGGATTACTCCATATGTAGGGCGCAGTATATGTTCAAGTTTCGGGTGCAGATAATGCACCCTGGCCCGGCCATGCTTGCGTTCTATATAATCATCAACCATGCCTGACTGTAATGGTCCTGGCCTGAACAGTGCCACCAGGGCAATTAGATCATCAAAACTGTCAGGTTGCAGTCTTTTTATCAGCTTTTTCATCCCATCAGATTCAAGCTGAAAAATTGCCGTGGTCTCGGTGCGCCTGATTAAATCATAAGCCATCTGATCATTCATGGGGATTGAGGCTATGTGCAGTTTTTTGTCATCACTCTTTAGTGATCGATTAATATCATGCACCGTATTGTCAATAATAGTCAGTGTTCTCAAACCAAGAAAATCAAACTTGACCAGACCCACAGCTTCCACATCACCCATATCAAACTGGCTGACTGTGGCTGTGGATCCCTGTTCACAATATAGCGGCATATAATGCGTCAGTGGTTCCGGTGCTATAACTATCCCGCCGGCATGCCGTCCCGCATTCCTGGCAAGACCCTCAAGTTTTAATGCCAGGTTAATCAGGGTATTAACATTCTCTTCCTGATCGTAGCGTTGTTTAAGAACCGGTTCCTTTTCCAGTGCCCTTTCCAGTGTTATATCCAGTTCAAACGGGACTAGTTTTGCAATTTGATCTACAAAACCATAAGGGAAACCCAGTACCCGGCCGACATCCCTGACTACGGCCTTTGCTGCCATCGTACCGTGTGTAATGATCTGCGAAACATGATCACGTCCATAACTGGTGGATACATAATCGATGACCTCATCACGCCGGTCCATACAGAAATCAATATCGAAATCGGGCAGTGATACACGCTCAGGGTTCAGAAATCTTTCAAACAGCAGATCATATTGCAGAGGGTCAAGTTCGGTGATTCCCAGCGCATAAGCAACCAGTGAACCTGCACCGGAACCACGTCCAGGCCCCACCGGAATTGCCTGATCCTTGGCCCATTGAATAAAGTCTGCAACGATCAGAAAATAACCTGGAAATCCCATACCGATAATTACATCAAGTTCATTATCCAGGCGTTGCTGGTAATCAGAAAATTTTTCAGGTGATATAAATCCGGCAGTACTGCGATGTGCCAGTCCTTTTTTCGCCTGATGCCGTAACCAATCATCCTGGTTATAACCATCCGGGACAGGGAAATGTGGTAAATAATTTTCGCCCAGCTTGAGTTCAAGATTACAACGTTTTGCAATGATAAGTGTATTCTCAACTGCTTCGGGTATGTCCAGAAACAGATCAATCATTTCACGTGGGCTCCGTAAGTACTGTTCCTCACTGTATTGCCTGGGGCGTCTTGGATCATTCAATGTGTAACCCTGTTGTATACAAACCCTGGCCTCGTGCGCCTCGTGATCCTCCCGCACAAGAAACCTTACATCATTGGTTGCAACGACAGGCATATCATATTTTTCAGCCAGATGAACAGCACCCACGATATATTGTTCTTCACCTGAACGTCCGGTACGTTGCAATTCCAGATAATACCTGTCCCCGAAAACAGACTTCCAGTATTGCAGCAATTCACATGCATGTTGTTCATTACCTGAAATAAGTGCCTGGCCAACATCCCCATCCTTGCCTCCTGATAACACAATCAATCCATGCGCATAAGCCGCAAGCCATTCCTTTTTCACATAGGCAACGCCCTGTATTTGACACTCTGTATAGCTTCTGGTGATAAGTTTTGCGAGGTTATGATAACCATCAAGATTCTGGCATAACAGTGTCATTCTGCAGGCTTCATTTGAAGATTCATTGTTAATGACCCCGATTTCAGCACCGATAACAGGTTTTACCCCTTTTGCTTCTGCTGCACGATAAAACTTGATCACTGAGAACATATTGTTCTGTTCAGTCACTGCACAAGCCGGCATGCCTGCCTGTACGACGGCACTTGTCAGATCATCAATACGTAACATGCCATCAACGAGGGAAAACTCTGTATGGACATTAAGATGAACAAATGTGTCAGGCATTATCTGGAAAACTGCAAATATATTAATTCTGGGACAAATTTTTAACTGGCGCAAAAGAACGACGATGAATCGGACATGCTCCCAGTTGTTTCAATGCCTGAATATGCGCCATGGTTGGATAACCTTTGTGAACTGCAAATCCATATCCTGGATACTCATGATCAAGGTCTGTCATTTCCCTGTCCCTGGCAACCTTGGCAATGATCGATGCTGCAGAAATTGCGGCTACTTTTGTATCACCCTTGATAATGGCCTTAACTGGCAGTTCCATCTCTGGACAATGTTTGCCATCGACCAGTACCAGTCCGGGTTTGATGTTAAGTGCATCAACAGAACGGCACATGGCCAGAAGGCTGGCCTGAAGTATATTGAGTTCATCGATTTCATATACTTCCGCGCGTGCTATTGCCCAGGCCCTGGATTTCAGCATGATTTCCTGTGCCAGTTTTTCCCGTTTTTTTTCATTGATGGATTTTGAATCTGCCAGTCCATAGATGGGTCGTTCAGGATCCAGGATGACTGCTGCTGCAATCACCGGCCCGGCCAGCGGGCCCCTGCCAACTTCATCCACGCCGGCAATAACCGTATTTTCAGGAATCTTGTACTCAGGACCTTGCATTGATCATATCCAGTACTGCTGTTGCCGCTAATTCACCGGAATCCAGCCTGATCCGATTATGTATGTGCGTGAATTCATCAACCAGTTTTGTAACACTGTTTGTATTATTCAGCCAGTCCAGTATTGCCTGGCCCATAATTTCAGGCTGGCAATCATCCTGAAGATATTCAGGCACCAACTGTTTCCCTGCCAGCAGATTTGGCAGTGATACATAAGGCACCCTGATGAGTCTTTTGGCAATCTGGTATGTCAGCCAGCTGACTTTATAAGCAACCACCATAGGGCGTTTCAATAACATTGCCTCAAGTGCGGCAGTTCCTGATGCCAGTAATACCACATCAGCTGCCTCCATCACTTGTAATGATGACCCGGTGTATGTGGTTAAGTGGATTTCCGGTGAGATTTTGCGCACGCATTCCTCAAAATATTCCCGGGTATCTTCATTAACCAGATTTACTACAAAATGTAATTGGCCGGCATGCTGATTACACCATAGTGCTGTCTTTAAAAATGGTTCGACCAGTTTCCCCAATTCACTTTTTCGGCTGCCTGGCATCAGGGCAATAATTTTGTCAGCCTCTGATAAACCCAGTTGTCCTCTGGCAGCCCCCTGATCCGGTTCCAGGTTAATTTTACTGGCCAATGGGTGTCCAACAAACCGGACCGGTATATTGTATTTCTCGTAATATGCCGGCTCAAACGGAAACAGTGTCAGCATCAAATTTACCGATTTAGCAATTGATTTCAGACGATATTCACGCCAGGCCCATATCGAAGGGCTGACATAATGGATGGTTTTGATACCCGCATTATGTAATATCCGCTCCAGGGGAAAATTGAAATCAGGGGCATCAATACCGATAAATACATCAGGGCGATTATTCAAAAAATGGCCCCTGATGGAATTACGTACACTTGACAATTCCCGGAAATGACGAAATACCTCTGAGATACCCATCACGGACAGCTTTTCTACCGGATAGAGGCAATCACAACCTGCACTTTTCATCCTGTCACCGCCAATACCAATAAACTGCATTTCAGGACATTGTTTCCTGATCGCAGATATCAAATCAGCGCCCAGTATGTCCCCCGACACTTCACCGGCAACAATACCAATAGAAGGCATGCTCTGTTATGTTATAACCAGATTAAATTGATCAATTAAGAAGATTTTTTGAACCTAACGCACTATCCCACGCTTCGATTGTGAGATAAATTCAGCAAAATATCTGACCTCTGCGGATTTTACGGCCAGATCCTGTAATTTTTCCAGGGCCAGTGTTACGGTCAGTCCTTCCCGGTACACAATTTTATAGGCCTTGCGTAATAAATTAATTGTTTCGGTTTTAAAACCATGCCTTTTCAGTCCTTCCCGGTTCAGTCCATTAGGCCTGGCTGTATTACCGGAGATTATCAGATAAGGTGGCACATCTTTGACAACCACAGAAGCTATTGCGGTAAAACAGTGTTTTCCTATCTGGCAGAATTGATGTATCCCGGTAAAACCACCGAAGATCGCATAATCATCTACAATCACATGTCCGGCGAGGGTTGTGTTATTGGCAAATATAATATTACTTCCAATATTACAATCGTGTGCAATGTGGACATAGGCCATGATCCAGTTGTCATTGCCTATGATGGTCTTGCCGCCACCATGGTCAGTACCCCGGTTTATCGTGCAGTATTCGCGTATGACATTATGGTCACCGATCTCCAGCATGGAATTGCTGTCGTTGTTGAATTTTTTATCCTGGGGATCATCGCCTATGGAACAGAACTGAAATATTCTGTTGGATTTACCAATTTTGGTGGGCCCTTTAATAACCACATGCGAACCTATCCAGGTATCCTCACCTATAGTTACATCCTGCCCGATAACAGAATATGGCCCGATTGAAACGTTTTCACCAATCCGGGCATCTGGATCAATGAGGACAGTTGAATGAATCAAGAATCAGGTTCCATAACAGTCGTTAACAATACTGCAGAGGCAATAAAATGCTCATCCACAGTCGCTGTCGCATGAAACTTCCACAGGTTTTGTCGCACCTTGTCAAACTGGACATCCAGCATCAATTGATCACCCGGTTCAACCGGACGCTTGAAACGCACATCATTGACACCAACCAGGTAATACAGATTGCCATCCCTGTTAACTTCTGATGTGGAAACACACCCAAGTAATGCTGCCGCTTGTGCCATTGCTTCTATTATGAGCACCCCGGGCATTATCGGTTTGACCGGGAAATGCCCCTGGAAAAAAGGCTCATTGACTGTAATATTCTTGACAGCAAGGATTGATTTATATGGATCATAGGACAATACCCTGTCGATAAGCAAAAATGGATAACGATGAGGCAGGAAATGCTTGATTTGTTGGATGTTGAGTGTACCCATTCTTGTGATCTTTCAGTTTTATTGGTTGTTATCTTCAATTTTTCTGATGCGTGTGGCAAATGTATGCAATTGTTTGAAGCTCACAGCATTTTTTCTCCATAGCTTTACATCCATCGCAGGGATGACAGAGGCATAAACACCAGACTCCTTGATTGAGTTTGCCACTCCGGTCATCCCCATCAATGTAACATCATCAGCAATTTCAATATGTCCGCTGATCCCGCAGGCTCCGCCTATAATACAGCGTTTGCCAATTCGGGTGCTACCGGCAATGGCCACACATCCGGCAATCGCCGTGTGTTCTTCTATATGTACGTTATGTCCCACCTGTACCTGATTATCTATCTTTACCCCGTCATCAATGATGGTATTATCCAGGGCGCCACGATCTACCGTTGTATTGGCCCCTATCTCAACATCATTGCCGATGACTACACTTCCAATCTGGGGAATCTTGACCCATCGCCCTTTGTTATTTGCAATCCCGAAACCATCGGCACCAATAACTACACCGGAGTGTAATATGACACGCTCACCTGTTTTTACACCATCATACATCACAACATTTGCGTACAGTTTGCTGTTTGTACCGATAATCACGTTATTGCCGATAACAGATCCTGCCCCTATGAACACATTTTCTGTGATAATAGTATCGGTGCCGATGGTGACGTGTGGACCTATAAAGGCAGTCGAATGTATTTTGGCTGAAGGATCAATATGCGCGGATGAACTGATCCCGGGTTTGTGCTCTGGCTCGGGATACAAAAGTCTGGCGGTAAAGGCATAAGCAAGATAGGGATTATCTACAACAAGCGTGGCTGTTGGACAAAGCTCCCGGTCTTCCTTGCTGAGGATAACGGCCGATGCAGTGGTTGATTTCAGCCAGGTTAAATAACGCCTGTTGGAAAAAAAACTGATTTCACCTGTAGATGCTTTTTGCAGGGTATTGATTGCATGTATCTCATATTCAGGGGCGCCGTACAACTCAGCTTTTATGTGTCTGGCGATTTCCCCAAGAGTAAGTGTCATGATACATAACGATTAAAAAATTAACTTCATACCAGACCCGGGCAAGACTCATTATTTCGGTTTTTTAAGATATTCAATCACCAGATCACTGATATCAACCTTGGGACTGGCATAGATAACCCCGTCGCTTAAAACCACATCATAGTTGTTATCTTTGGCAACCTGCTGGATCGCAGCTACGATGTCCCTCTGGATATTGGCAAATTCTTCATTTCTCCTGAAATTAAAATCTTCCCTGAATTCATCCTGTTCGCGTTTCAGGTCGCGTTTCTTGTTGATAATATCACGCTCCAGTTTACTGCGTTCATCTTCACTCATTATCGCCCCGTCCTTGACTACTTTATCTTCCATTGCCTTGATTTCCTTCTGTTGTGCTACCAGTTGCGCGTCCCTGGGGGCAAACTCCTTTTCAATTATACCTCTTGCGGTATCTGCCTGCGGCGATTTTTCAAGCACACGTATGGCATTCACGGCGCCTAATTTATAGTCCTCAGCATTAACAGTCTGGAACGGGATTGTTAACAGCAAAATCATCAATAAACGGGAAATGGTATTCATATAAATTGCATAGACTCCATAAGAAGCTAGAAAGAAGAACCAAAAGTGAACTGGAATGGTTGTAACCGGTCAGTCGATTCATCGTTAAATGGTTGAGCAACACTGACGCTTACTATACCAAAAGGTGACACCCAAATGCCACTCAATCCGGCAGAATATCTCAGCGTGCCAAAATCAATACTCTCTCTGTCCAGATCGTACACATTGCCTGCATCAAAGAACCCGGAAATACGTACTGATTTTACGTCCTTGAAAAAAGGCAGAGGTAGTATCACTTCTGCACCACCGGTCAGCCTGAAGTTGCCCCCCAAGGGCTGGTTATTCGAATCCAGCGGGCCCAGAGTATTATCTTCATAGCCCCTGACAGAGCGGGGACCACCGGCATAGAAATTTTCAAAGAAAGGCATTTTGGATGTATCTGAATAGGCATCACCATAAGAAGCATTACCCTTCAGGGTAACAACATAATCCTCATAAAAATTTGTATACCATTGGGTCTTGTAGTCAATCTTGTAGAATTTCACAGAATTACCGATGAACGGCAGGCCAACTTCCCCCTCTATGGAATGCAACATACCTCGATCAGGGAAAATAGCCTTGTTGCGGGTATCATATGTAAACCGGTTGATCAGCCTGAAAATGTCGAACGTACAATCATTGATACTGGCATTACTCGCACAAAAATCCGTGACCTGGGTTGCGGCAGTATTAAGCCTGCTGATTTCGGTATTTTCATAACTGAATGAGCTAAACAAAAAATTAAACTCGGTAACGGGTATACCAAAATTCATGCCCCCGCCAAATACAGTGGACTCGAATGCCGTGAGGTTGGCATTCTGCGCATCAGTCTCCCGGTAAAAGCCGCTAAAACCACGGCTGATCCCGTCCACCGTCCAGTAAGGATTAGTATAACTCAGGCCAAATCGCCGGTTAATTTCACTGTTATTGAAATCAAAACCGACGAACTTGCCGCTGCCCAGAAAATTGTCCTGGGTAATACTGGTCTGGAAGATAAGACCGGCGCTCTGCGAGAAACCAATACCGGCAGAAAATCTTCCGGATTGTTGTTCCACTACAGTATAATTCACATCAACCTGATCAGTGGTGCCAGGCACAGCCGGCGTTTCGACATTGACTTCGCTGAAATACCCCAGCCGTTGCAATCGCACCTTGCCCCGTTCAACCTTCTGCGTGGATATCCAGCCACTTTCGGGTTGCCGCATTTCCCGCCTGAGCACTTCATCCCTGGTCTTGGTATTGCCACTGAAGTTGATCCGGCGTACATAGGAACGTTTGCCGGGGTCAACAAAAAAAGTAATGGCTACTGTTTTGTTTTTCCCGTCGATATCAGGAATGCCGTTGACATTGGCAAATGCATATCCTTCATCACCCAGCAGATTGGTGATGGCTTCAGTCGTTTTGGTTAATTTGAGACGGGAAAAAAGTTCGCCCTGTTTTACATTGATAACCTTGAATAATTCTTCTTCAGGTAATATGAATTCTCCCGCCAGCTTGATCCCGGAAATGGTATGGAGTTCGCCTTCAAGTATATTAATAGTGATATAGATGTCCTTTTTATCCGGTGTAATCGAAACCTGGGTTGATTCCACATTAAAGTTGATATAACCGCGATCCAGATAAAATGTGCGCAGTGATTCCAAATCGGCGCCTAGTTTTTCCCTGGAATATTGATCGGTTTTCGTAAAAAACGAAAACATGGTGGGTGTGCTTAGCTTGAATTGCTTGCGCAATTGTTTCTCCTTGAAAGAATCATTCCCCACTATATTGATCTGACGTATCTTGGCAGCAATACCTTCAGAAATATCGATAATTACGTCTACCCGGTTATCCTCCAGCGGTATAACGTTGGATTTCACATCAACTGAATATTTGCCGAGAGAAAAATATTGACGCCTGAGTTCCTGTTCCAGGCCATCCAGTTGTGCCTGGTTAAATATGCGGCCCTCGGCAAAACCTATCTGCCTGAGGCTGGTCAGCAGGTCTTCTGATTTAATGTCCTTGTTTCCGTTCATGGTGATGCTGCCAATGGCCGGGCGTTCCTTGATAATGAATACCAGCACACCGCCATCCCGCTCCAGGCGCACATCATCAAAAAAACCGGTCTTGAACAGGGCCCTGACCGCTTCTGCAGAGCGGGTATCATCAAAAGTATCCCCGACCTTCATGGGCAAATAATTAAATACGGTACCCGGGGTGATGCGCTGTAATCCCTCTACCCGGATGTCCTCAATCGTGAACTGATCAACGGCGTGGGCGGAAAAATTGCTAAGCAACAGAACAAATATATAAACTAAAGTATTAAGTTTATTTTGCATATTATTGTTATTTATATTTTTATCTATGCTTATCCAAATAGACGCATAATATCGTTATAAAATACCAGTATCATCAGACCGAATAATAGCGTCAGCCCTATCTGTTGTCCGATGATCTGTGCAGACTCTGACACAGGATTGCCTTTCACGAATTCTACTAGGTAATACATTAAATGTCCGCCATCCAGTAACGGGACCGGCAACAAATTCAGTACCCCGAGACTGACACTGACTATACCAAGAAACCAGAGAAACGCTGCAATGCCATTTTGCGCGGATTGCCCGGCATACTGGGCGATACTGATGGGACCACTGAGATTCTTGACTGAAGCATCACCGGTCAGCATTTTACCCAGCATCCGTAACGTCAACCACGACATATCCCAGGTTCGAACCAGTGCCTTGGCGAAAGCCGGAAATAATGAATAAGACTCTTCTGCAATCAACATCTCTGGCGGTTGATTCACCGCCCCGATAAAGCCGATAATCTCGCCTGATTCAGTCTCTTTCCTCTCGGGCTGCAGTGATATTGTCAGGCGTGCTTCATTACGCTCTATCTCTACCTGCAATATCTGTCCGGGATGCGCACGGACATAATCTACCCATCCGGCCCAGCTGGAAACGGAATGACCATCAACTGCAAGGATTTGATCACCGGATTTTAGCCCGGCCCGGTCAGCGGCAAGACCGTTTTGTATATCACCAATAATGGCCGGCACCACTAATTGCTTGGGTTTGATTCCGAGTGTTTCCAGTATGCCTGTCTCGGCAATATCATCTATTGATATCGTTTTGATATTAACCCATACCTCCCGCTCCCGATTCTGTGGATTATGCAAGGTAAATTTTACTTCACTGGTACGCATAATATCGTTAAGCAAGGCATCTACGACCATGGTCCAGGTGGCTGTCTTGCGTGGACCAACAGCAACGATCTCATCATCGGGTTTGATACCGGCACTGGCGGCAATTGAAGCCGGACTGATTTCACCGACAATGGGCTTTAAACCCGTCAGGCCTACCATATACATCATCCAGTAAGCGAAAATGGCAAATATAAAATTAAAGATGGGGCCCGCGAGCACAATCGCAGTCCGCTGACCCAGGGGTTTTCGATTAAAAGCGCGGTTTAAATCCTGTGGTGGAACAGTGCCCTCACGTTCATCCAGCATTTTTACATAACCACCCAGCGGGATGGCGGCCAGGACCAGTTCAGTCCTGTCACTGCCAAAATACCTTTTCCATAATGGCCGGCCAAACCCAATCGAGAATCGCAGGATTTTCACATCACACTTTCTGGCCACCCAGAAATGACCATACTCATGAAAGGAGATGAGAATGCCGAGCGCAACGATAAAAGCCAGCAGGTTTTGAATAAAATCCATCATGCTGCCAGTTCCCTGATTTGATGTATGGAAAATTCACGGGCGGCCCCATCGTCAGTCAGGATAATTTCAAGGTTACTGGCTTCATGATGTGAAACCTGCTCCAGCGTGGTCTCGACGATCCTGGCAATATCGGTAAACCGGATGTGACCATCAAGAAATCCCTGCACCGCAATTTCATTGGCAGCATTTAATATGGCTGTTGCTGTACCACCTGACTGCATGGCCTCCTGTGCCAGTTTCAGACAGGGGAAACGCTGATAATCCGGGCGTTCAAAATCCAGCCGCGCAATTTCAAACAAATCCAGTTGCTCAACGCCTGCCTCTATGCGTTCCGGCCAGGCCAGTGCGTAGGCGATCGGTGTGCGCATGTCCGGATTACTCAGTTGGGCCAGTACTGAACCGTCCGCATATTCCACCATGGAATGAATTATGCTCTGGGGATGCAATACCACCTGGATATTTTCGGGTGTGGTATTGAATAACCAACAGGCCTCAATGACCTCCAGCCCTTTATTCATCATCGTAGCGGAATCCACAGATATTTTGCGTCCCATGTCCCAATTGGGGTGGGCGCAGGCCTGTGAAGGATTCATATTCGATAATTCATGCAACGGGGTGGTACGGAAAGGGCCACCGGAAGCCGTTATCAAAATGCGTTTTACACCGGATTTTTCCAGACCTTTTGATATGTCCGCCGGCATGCACTGAAAAATCGCATTATGTTCACTGTCGATCGGTAATAATTCGGCATGATGGTCCCTGATGGCATCCATGAATAACCGGCCGGACATGACCAGGGCCTCCTTGTTGGCCAGTAAAACCCGTTTCCCGGCACGGGCGGCAGCAAGGGTTGGCAATAAACCCGCAGCGCCCACGATAGCGGCCATGACATAATCCGTTTCCGCATGCCTGGCGACATACTCATGACCCGCCAGTCCTGCCAGAACCTCCGTCCCTACTCCCTGTGCACGAAGTCTCTGTTCTAGTTGGTCCGCAGAGGCTTCATCAGCCATCACGGCGTACTTTGGGTTCCACTCAATACATTGTTTTGCCAACACCTCTACATTACTGTTTGCCGTCAGAGCAAACACCTTATACCGGTCCTGATGTTGCGATATGACATCCAGGGTATTCACACCGATGCTGCCCGTTGCACCCAAAATAGTTACATTTGGCATTATTTGGCCTCCAGCAGCCATAATCCCAGCGCATAAACGGGTACTGCCGCTGTCAGGCTGTCAATACGATCCAGCACACCCCCATGCCCCGGTAATAATTGACTGCTATCTTTCAGATTCGCATTGCGTTTGTACATACTCTCAAACAGATCTCCAATTACAGAAAATCCAGCCGTAATAATAAACAGAATAATCAGGTATGTAGTATTCGTTACTGATATAAGACCTGATTTCACATAGACAAGTGCCATAATGCCTGCGGCAAACAGACTTGCTATAAATCCCTCCCAGCTTTTGCCGGGGCTGACCCGGTTCGCAAGTTTTTTCTTCCCCCAACACCTGCCAACAAAATAGGCCGAGCTGTCTATTACCCATATCAGGATAAACAATAACAGGACCAGTAGCAGGCCACCTTCGGCACCATAGAGATAAATCAGACCGAGAGTTGCCGGGATCAGGACACAAAAACCGAACAGATATTTCAATATATTGTTTTCTGGAATGGCTGGCCTGCCACATTGATAAAAGAACACCATGATGGAGGCAAGACACCACCATAATGTACCCATGATATAAATTCCATGACTGGAGGTTTTATCTAAAATCAAAAATAAAAGATATGACAGCCCGGCTGTAAGCATCGCATAACCAATCCTGTACAGTTGCTTATCAGGACCTGATAAACCTGCCCATTCCCATGCGCCAACCAGAACAAATAAACCCATCAGTAAAGAAAACAGGACTTGTGAACCTGTGGTGATGATGGCAATGACAATCGAACCCAGAATAACGGCTGTCAGAATACGTTGTTTAAGCATGTCTGGCCTGTTTCAGTTGTTCACTGGTACGACCGAAACGTCTTTCCCGCCCGGCATACCAGGTAAGTGCGGCATTGAATTCCTCCATATTGAAATCCGGCCACAGGCAATCAGTAAAATACAATTCAGTGTAGGCAATCTGCCAGAGCAGATAATTACTGATGCGCATCTCCCCGCCGGTGCGTATGAACAGATCAGGTTCAGGCACATCGGACAAGGAAACAGTTGAGGTTATCAGTGCCTCATTAATTTCATCAACAGTGATCTTCCCGGTCTCGATTTCAACAGCCAATCGCTTGAAAGCACTGGTAATGTCCCAACGACCGCCATAGTTGATTGCAACCGTAAATTGCAGCCCGGTATTTCGTTCAGTTTTTTTTGTGGCTTTTGCTATCTGTGTTTGAAGGTTTGCCGGAAAGACTTTCAAATCCCCGATAAACCGCAATCTGATATTGTTTTTGTGCAATGCGTCCACTTCCTTTTTCAGGGAAGTCATGAATAACTCAAGCAGGCGAGAGACCTCTGAACCAGGCCGTTTCCAGTTTTCACTACTGAAGGCGTACACCGTCAGGGCTTCAATCTTTTTAGTTGCACAAACCTTGACGATATTTCGGAGAGTGGCAACCCCGGCCTTGTGACCTGCGATCCTGGGCAGGTTGCGCCGTTTTGCCCAACGGCCATTGCCATCCATGATAATAGCGACATGATGGGGAATGGTTTTACTCAATTCAATTTCGGCATGTGTCATTGACAGGATAAAAACTGATTATGTAACAGGAAACAGACAGTTCAGATTTCCATCAATTCACTCTCTTTCTCTTCAATCAGCTTGTCGATGAGAGTGATGTGATCATCCGTCAATTTCTGGACCCGATCCTCGGAACGTCGCTCTTCATCTTCCGAGATACTTTTGTTTTTTATCATTTCCTTGAAAGAATGATTGGCATCACGCCTGATATTGCGGATGGCCACCCTGGCCTTCTCGGCCTCTGCTCTGACTACTTTAATCAATTCCTTGCGCCTGTCTTCAGTCAGGGGTGGCAAGGGTATGCGAATGACATCGCCTGCAGTGACCGGGTTGAGACCAAGATCAGAGCTTAAAATAGCCTTCTCGATATTCGGGATGGCACTTTTATCCCAGGCGTTTATGGTCAAAGTCCTGGCATCAAGCACGCCGACATTACCCACCTGGTTGATAGGTACCTCGCTATCGTAATAATTCACGGTAATATGATCCAGCAAACTGGTGTGTGCACGACCGGTCCTGATCTTGCCCAAATCGTGCTTCAATGTTTCCAGACTTTTGTTCATGCGCTGATCAGCATTACTGATAATATTCTTTGTCATCGCCTTCCTCCCTAACTACTTGCTCGTTACTAATGTGCCTTCATCCAGACCCTGTACTGCCCGCATCAGGGCACCAGGCCGGGTCATGTCCAGCACCCTGAGAGGCATATGGTTTTCGCGGCATAGTACAACAGCCGTGGCATCCATGACTTTAAGTTTTCGCTCCAGGACTTCATCGTAACTCAGCTGTACATAACGTTTTGCAGATTTGTTTTTGACCGGATCATCCGAATAGACACCATCCACTTTGGTGGCCTTAATCAGTAAATCTGCATTGATCTCGATGGCCCGCAGGCTGGCCGCGGAGTCCGTTGTAAAAAAAGGATTGCCGGTACCGGCCGCCAGTATAATAACGCGGCCTTTTTCAAGATGGCGGATGGCACGGCGGCGGATATAGTCTTCACAAATCTGGTTCATTTTGATGGCCGACATGACGCGGGCATGTTTCCCCAACCGCTCCAGGGCATCCTGCATGGCAAGTGAATTCATGATGGTCGCGAGCATCCCCATTTGATCAGCCGTGACCCTGTCTACGCCGGCAGCAGCCAGTCCTGCACCCCGAAAGATATTACCGCCACCAATCACAATGGCCACCTGCACATCGGCACTGGCCAGCTCCGTCACCTCTTCGGCCATGCGCCGGATCATGGCAGGATCGATGCCATACGCAGCATTGCCCAGTAAAGCCTCGCCACTGAGTTTTATGAGAACCCGCCGGTATTTGATACTGTTGTTGATCTCTGCCGGGGTTGCCAAGGGTTTATTCTCCCCTGGCCTGTGCCATTACTTCTTCAGCAAAATTATCACTGCGTTTTTCCAGTCCCTCGCCGACTTCATAGCGGATGAACTGATTGACTTTGGCTCCGGCCCTGGCCAGTAGCTTGTCAACCGTGGTCTCCGGATCTTTAACAAAGGGCTGGCCCAGCAGGGTAATTTCCTTTTTGAATTTGGCAATGCGTCCGGAAACCATTTTTTCAATGATATTATCCGGCTTGCCGCTCTCCCGCGCCTGGGCAATAAACACATCCTTTTCCTTTGCCAGCGTTTCCGCTGCAATCTGATCCTCAGAAATACACACTGGTGGTGGCTGATGACCTGCTACATGCATGGCAATGTCCTTGGCCAGCGTATCATCACCCGATTGCATGTCGACAAGTACGCCTATCCGCGTACCGTGTAAATAAATACCGAGTCTGTCACCCTGCAGTTTGTGCAGCAAAAACCGCCTGACACTGAGATTCTCGCCAAGCTTGGCGACCAGTTGCTGGCGCGTTTCTTCGACTGTTTGTCCGGAACCGGCAGCAATCGGCACGGTCATGAGTACATCTACATTGGCGGGATGATTGGCCAGGATGCAGTCCGCAACCTGCTCGCTGAAGCTCTTGAAATTATCATCCTTGGCAACAAAGTCCGTTTCGGAATTCACTTCAAGGATGACTGTCTCACCTGTTTCAGCATTCTGCTTGATGAGTATATTACCCTCCGCTGCAATACGACCGGCCTTTTTTGCGGCCTTGGCAACACCTGATTTTCGCATGGCCTCAATCGCGTTCTCGATATCACCCTTGGCCTTTTCCAGGGCCTTTTTGCAATCCATCATACCAGCGCCGGTACGCTCGCGTAATTCTTTAACCATTCCGGCTGTGATCTGCATACCAAAATTCCTCTATTTTTCTCTACTCTTGAAAATATCCTTGCGTAAAACCCTTACTCCTTCAATTATTTTTTAGCCACTTTTTTCCTGGTGACCGTTTTCCTGGTGGCCTTTTTTGTCACCGCTTTTGCTTCGGCACCATCTGTTCTTACTTCCGGTTTCTTGTCAGCATCCGCCTTTACTTCCGGTTTCTTGTCAGCATCGGCCTTTACTTCCGGTTTCTTGTCAACATCGGCAACTTTAACGTCTGCTTTTTTGCCGGGCTTTGCTTTTTTCTTGACCTTGATTTTGGATGTTGGCCCGGCATCAGCCTTTGCGACAGGAACGCCACTTTCATCCAGCTCGACAAATTCATCACCCTCACCCGCATCACCCAGATGTGCAACGGATTGCCTGCTTTCTATGATCGTGTCAGCAATACCTTTCGCATATAACCTGATAGAACGTATGGCATCATCGTTACCGGGTATGATGTAATCAATGCCATCCGGGCTGTTGTTGCTGTCCACCACGCCGACGACCGGAATCCCCAGTTTTTGCGCCTCTTTAACAGCGATGTATTCATACCCCACATCAATAACGAACAGGGCATCTGGCAGACCTGGCATATCCTTTATTCCGGACAATGTCTTTTCCAGCTTTTCCAGTTCACGGCGGCGGATCAACTGCTCCTTCTTGCCTATCCGGTCCAGCGTCCCGTCAAGTTTCTGTGCCTCCAGGTCCTTGAGACGGTTAATCGATTGCCTGACAGTTTTGAAATTCGTCAATAACCCACCCAGCCAGCGGCGATTGATATAAGGCATGCCACAACGTGTGGCCTCTTCCTGAATAATGGATTGTGCTGCGCGTTTGGTGCCAACAAACAGGACCTTGCCTTTGCGGGCGGTGAGCTTGCTGACAAAATTTATGGCATCGTGATAGAGCGGTAGTGTCTGCTCAAGATTGATAATATGGATCTTGTTACGCTGGCCAAACAGAAAAGGGGCCATTTTGGGGTTCCAGAACCGGGCCTGGTGGCCGAAATGAACGCCAGCCTCCAGCATTTCACGCATGGTGATATTAGACATAACTATATTCTCCTGTAGGGTTAAGCCTCCGCACACCCCGTGTAATAACCCGTCCAGATACTCTGTCCGGGCACCCATTACACAGTTACAGTGCGCGTGTGGGGTTAATTGAACTCTGAACTTTTCAGAGGTTTTGCAGTATAGGGATATACTGCCATTTTGCAATCGCACATAACGCTCGCCTGGGCGAATGCTAAATTTCTATTTCTGAAAAAAATCACGGGTGACATTTTCAGGGGTAGCTACTAAACTGCGGGCGTTTTATAACATAGAAGTCTTGTGATAACAATTGCTTATCTATTATTTAATATGTCCGTAACAATCAAAACCCCGGCTGAAATTGAAAAAATGCGTATCGCTGGCCAACTGGCGGCCAAGGTCCTGCAGATGATAGAAACCCATGTGCAACCCGGGACCACCACGGCTGAACTGGACCGGATTTGCCATGATTACATTGTTGGCACTCTGCAAGCCGTTCCGGCCCCGTTGCATTATCGCGGTTTCCCGAAATCGATCTGTACCTCGGTCAACCATGTCGTCTGTCACGGCATTCCGGGCGGCAAAAAACTCAAGAATGGCGACATTATTAATATCGATATCACGGTCATCAAGGACGAATACCATGGTGATACCAGCAAGATGTTCTTTGTCGGCACACCTTCGATACTGGCAAAACGCCTGGTACAGACGACTTATGAATGCATGCGTACCGGCATCAAGATGGTCAAACCCGGAGTCAGGCTGGGGGACATTGGTCATGCCATACAACAATGTGCAGAATCTCATCACTACTCTGTGGTCAGGGAATACTGTGGACACGGCATTGGAAAGGAATTTCATGAAGATCCGCAAATCCTGCATTATGGTGAAAAAGACACCGGCCAGGCACTGGAAGCAGGCATGACCTTTACCATAGAACCCATGATCAACGCCGGTAAGCGTCATGTAAAACTCCTGTCAGATGACTGGACTGTCGTCACCAAAGACCGGAATTTGTCCGCACAATGGGAACATACCGTGCTGGTCACCGCAGAGGGTCACGAAGTCCTGACCAAACGTCCCGAAGAGGATCTCTGAACCATGCAGCAAACCCACATAGCTGCCCCCGAGTTACTTGCCGATTTATTCAACAAGCAATTATTCATCCGGGAATTACAACAAACAAGGCAACCCCTCAGTGTGTTCAAACAGGCCTGGAGCACCGGTCATCAACTGCTCAATGAGGCATTTGTTGCTGGCATGCCGGTCAACACGCTGGTTAAACAACGTGCCTGGCTGATCGATCAATTGTTGATGGCCGCATGGGGGCACATCATTACAAATGATGAACTGGCCCTGGTTGCGGTCGGCGGTTACGGACGCGGTGAACTGCATCCGGCCTCGGACATTGATCTGATGATCCTGGTCAACACACGGCGCAGCAAACCATTAAACCAGTCCATAGAAAAATTCCTGATCTTTCTCTGGGACATCGGCCTGGAAGTCGGACATAGCGTGCGTACTATCAAGGACTGTATTTATGAGGCAAAAAATGACATTACCGTCGCCACCAATCTCATGGAGTCCCGATTACTGGCTGGAAACGCCTCCATATATAATGAGATGTGCAGGCAAACCGGCCCTAAAAAGATATGGCCCACCAAAAAATTCTTTGAGGCAAAACTTAAAGAACAAATTGAAAGACACAAAAAATACGATAACTCGGAACATAAACTGGAGCCTAATATAAAAGAAGGGCCTGGAGGTCTGCGCGATATCCAGATGATCGGCTGGGTGGCGAAACGGCACTTTGGGGCTGATACATTAAAAGACCTGATCACACATGATTTTCTGTCGGCTGAGGAATACCGGATCCTGAATGCCGGGCAGTCCCTGCTCTGGCGTATCCGTTATGCATTGCATTTTATTACCAATCATCGTGAAGACCGGCTGCTGTTTGATTACCAGCGCAATGTGGCTGAATTGCTCGGTTTCCGCTCGCAGGACAACAGTGGTGTCGAACAATTCATGAAAATGTACTACCGGACCGTACGCGAACTGAATATCCTGAATGAAATATTGTTACAACATTTCCAGGAGGCGATCATATATGCAAATCGCAGGGAAAAGATAAAACCACTGAATCGCCGCTTCCAGATCCGTAATAATTTTCTGGAAGCCTGCAATAATAATGTATTCAAACGTTACCCTTTTGCCTTGCTGGAACTCTTCCTTTTAATCCAGCAAAACCCGTCAATACAGGGGGTCCGGGCCAGTACAGTCAGGCTCATTCATAAACATTGCAGCCTGATTGACAAGGAATTCCGCCAGGACATACGCAATCGCAGCCTGTTTATGGAAATTATCCGGCAACCGCGGCATGTCGGACATGAACTCAGGCGCATGCATCGCTATGGAATTCTCAGCAAATACCTGCCCGCATACGGTGATATTGAAGGACTGATGCAGTTCGATTTATTTCATGTCTACACGGTGGATGAACATATCCTGTTTGTTGTGCAGAACATGCGTTTGTTTGCAATACCTGATAGTGGCAAACAAAATACAGTTTATAACAAGATACTTACCACACTTCCCAAGCAGGAATTATTGTACCTGGCTGGCCTGTTTCATGATATCGCCAAGGGCCGTGGCGGCGATCATTCCATCCTGGGCGCAAAAGATGCTGTCAAATTCTGCAAGCTGCATGGTCTGAGTGAATATGATGCGCGATTGGTGGGCTGGCTGGTGGAAAACCATCTGCTAATATCCAAAACTGCGCAGCGTATGGACCTCAGTGATCCGGAAGTCATAAACAAGTTTGCGGGAATAATCCGTGACAGGAACCATCTGAATTATCTTTACCTGCTGACTGTTGCCGATATACGAGGCACCAATCCTGAACTCTGGAACAGCTGGAAAGAAGCACTGCTGGCTGATCTGTACCAGAAAACCCTGCTGGCCCTGAGGCGTGGTCTGGAAAAACCGATCAACAAGAAAGCATTGATCGATGAAACCAAACAGCAGGCCCTGGCACTGATCAAGAACAAGAATAGAACAACACTGGATATTAACTTACTCTGGAAAAGCCTGGGCAATGATTACTTTATCCGTTATTCAGCCGATGAAATCGCCTGGCATACTGAAGCCATCAGCAAAATCACCGATACAGAAAAACCCCTGATCATGATCCGGGAGAAATCATCCCGTGGCGGCACTGAAGTATTTATATACATGAAAAACTGCGATAATATATTTGCCGCGACTACACGCACCATGGACAGACTGGGTTTCACTATTATGGATGCGCGCATTATTACTTCTGATAATGACTATACACTCGACTCATATATTATTCTGGAAAGGTCCGGTGAAATTGTCAGTGGCAGACAAAGACGCGAAGAACTGACAAAAGGATTACAACAGGCGCTGATTTCACCTGATAATTTGCCCCGGAGAATTGCCCGTGTCAGATCACGTCAATTAAAACATTTTGCTATTCCAACACAAATCAATTTCACACCGGATAAAAAGAATAATCGCAATATCATGGAGGTCATTACCACAGACCGTCCCGGCATTCTTTCAAGGATCGGCATGGCGCTCGATTTCTGTGGTGCCAGATTGCATGGTGCAAAAATTGCGACCTATGGTGCCCGCGTCGAAGATATATTTTTTATCACTGACAGAAAAAACAAAATCATCACTGATCCGATAAAATATGAATGTCTCCGGAATTCCATTATTACCAGCCTGGAGTCCAACTAGGCAATAATGAGAGTGTTACCGCCGGATTCCGAAGCTGTTCTCATGGAAAGAGCAGCTGCCATTGCGGGCAAAACCCTGCAACAGATAGCCACGCTCCGGCAAACCGTATTACCTGAACAATTGACCAGGGCCAAAGGACATATTGGCGAACTGCTGGAAGATTATCTGGGTGCCAGTGCAGGCTCATTGCCCGAGCCTGATTTCCGCCATATTGGTGTTGAACTGAAGACCCTGCCCATAGGGAAAAATGGAAAACCGAAAGAATCCACCTTTGTATGTACTGTCTCACTTCTGCCCGGTGACAGTTCACATTGGGAAGATTCACTGGTCAGACGAAAATTGTCCCGTGTTTTGTGGGTGCCGGTTGAGGCAGATACAACTATTCCTCTGGCCCAAAGACGAATTGGAAATGCTATTCTCTGGAGTCCCAATCTGTCACAGGAAAAAATACTTCGTCAGGACTGGGATGAGCTGATGAATATGGTCATGATGGGACAACTGGATCAGATCACGGCAAGATACGGCAAGTATCTGCAAATCAGACCCAAGGCACAAAACGCCAGATCATTACGATCAGGCATCAATGCCGATGGTGATATCGTCAAGACATTACCACGGGGTTTCTATTTAAGGACTGTTTTTACCCGGATGATTCTTGAAAAATCCAGGTTTTAAAATTCAAGCAATATATATCGTCATTCTGTACAGGAATGTACAGAATCCAGTGCCAGGGATGGTGTATTGAAATGGAGAACGTATTGAAGCAAAAACCTGACAGAAAATTATCCATTGCCCCCATGATGGACCGCACTGACCGCCACTTCCGGTATTTCCTGCGCCTCATCAGCAAACATACCCTGCTTTATACCGAAATGATTACATCCCGGGCGATTGTGCATGGCGATCGCGATCACCTGCTGGATTATTCAGAACGTGAACATCCTCTGGCCTTGCAGGTCGGTGGCAGTGATCCGGCTGAATTATCTGCATGCACACAAATTGCAGAAGACATGGGTTATGATGAAGTGAATCTGAATGTGGGTTGCCCGAGTGACCGGGTGCAATCAGGGAAATTCGGCGCATGTCTGCTGGCAGAACCGGAACTTGTGGCTGAATGTGCCGGCACCATGCAGAACAACGTCAGCATCCCGGTGACAGTAAAAATGCGTCTTGGCATTGATGACCGCGACAGCTATGAAGAATTAATTTCATTTGTTCAAACGGTAAGCGCTGCTGGTTGCAAAACATTTATCATGCACGCGCGCAAGGCCTGGTTGAATGGTCTGAGCCCGAAAGAAAACCGCGAGATACCGCCCCTGGAATATGAAAAGGTCTATCAACTCAAAAAAGATTTTCCTGAACTCGAAATTATTATCAACGGCGGCTTCACCAGCATGGCAGAAATCAAGATTCAGTTGCCTCATGTCGATGGCGTAATGATTGGCCGTGCTGCCTATCAAAACCCTTACCTGTTAGCGGAAGCAGACAGGATGATTTTTAATGACAACTCCGGACCGCCTAGCAGAGATGAAATACTGGATAAATTCAGGGGATATGTTAAACAACAATTATCACTGGGTGTCCCTCTCAATGCAATGACCCGGCATATCCTCGGCTTGTACCAGGGACAACCCGGTGCCCGCACCTTCCGCCGGCAGATCAGTGAAAACGCACATAAACCCGGAGCAGGTATTGAAGTCCTGCAGCGCACAACAGATCTGATGTCAACTGTCGTATAATTTTTACTTTGTCTGGAA
>MGYU01000074.1 GCA_001801885.1 Gammaproteobacteria bacterium RIFCSPLOWO2_12_47_11 | reverse complement strand
GTGCCTGGTTAATTAACCGACACTCAGCCTTTATCGCATTCTATAAGTATCATTCTTGGTTAATTAACCGGGACAATAACCGTTTTAATTATGCCAATGGTATTACCCTAGACTATAGTTAATCTATGGGGAATGTAATCAAGAGAGGGGGAACTATGAAATACTTACTACTGCTTGCCTTACTGGGCATCATCAGCATGGTGAATGCTGAGGATGTATATGTGGATGGTTATTATCGCGCTGATGATACGTATGTTGAACCTTATCACAGGAGCAGTCCCGATGGCGATCCTTATAACAATTACTCAACAGGGGGCGTGAACCCCTATAGTGATGGCTACTCTGGCGGTTATCACGCGCCCGAATACTCCCGTCCTTCTGGTTCTTTATTGGACGATAGTTCGTGTGTCTCTCCACTCCTGGGGGAGTGCTGATCTCCGTCGGTAATAAACGCTACGATTCGGAGACAGGGGAAATTCAAAAACCAGAATTGTTGTGAGAGGGCATCCCTGTAATTTTCGACAGGCCCGTAACTTTGGGGGTGGGGGTGCCTTCCTGGAAAAATGTTGTTGTATGGCAGTATGAATACTGCCGCACCCTGCATGGTGGGTTAAGTAAACAAACTGGGGGTACATTTGGGGGTATAAACCAGCATACTGAAATACTGTGTGTAATAATATCAATCAGTTACTTAGTTTTTTCGATTCCTCTCTTCGGCACCAAGCAAATAAAAAGCCTGTAATCAAACAGGCTTTTTATTTGCCTGGATGATGAGAATCGAACCTCCGACAAATAATTATGACGGTTCGACAAATTTGCCGGGATCAAATTTGAACAGATGAGCAAAGCGAATCTGGCCTGAAAGGCGGAACACATGGACGACATACATGGATGTATTAGTGTCGCGAGAGGACAGGAGTCCGTAGCAACCGTGTGGAGTATTCCTCTCTTCGGCACCAAGCAAATAAAAAGCCTGTAATCAAACAGGCTTTTTATTTGCCTTAGGTGATGGGCATCGAACTTCTGGCAATTATTTAAAATGGTTCGACAAATTTAATGGGACGCCTACATGGATCTGGGTGGTACGATTACAGGGAAGTAATCGGTACGACCCCATGGACGGGGGAGGTAGAACCGCGTCGGGAACAGCGGTCGAGAGTCGAACTGGGAGCGGAGACCGAGAAAAGTCTGGAACACATTTTCAAGCAAATTTAATCGCCACATCCCTGTAGCTTGCCTCATGGGCCATTATGCGTCGCATAATGCTCAAAACTTGTTCCATACAGTTTTGTGAACTGATAATCGCAGCGAATCAGATATTGAATTTTTTAGTGTAAGTCCGGAAATAAAAAAAAGAGCGCATATTGCGCCCTAGTTACAGCTATTCGAGGAGGGAGGTTTCGTTACATTTGAAATTTGATTCCGATAAAGCCTGATATTGGTGCGCCCGGCGACAGAAAGCGCGGGTCACCATCCAATGGTGGATTGAATGCTACGTCAGATGCATCACCGAGCAGACCGAAAGTTTCATATTCAGTATCAAACAAGTTGTTGATTCTGGCAAAAATGCTCAAATTTTTATTGAATTGGTATTCACTACGGACATTGACTGTGGCATAGCCATCAATTGTGTCGAGTAAATTGGCTTCATCACCACGAAAGTAAACACCCGAATTATAAATCAGGTCGGCCCCAATGCGCAGTTTATGTGTCAGTAGATAATCACCGCCAACCTTGAAATTATGGGCTGGAATTCCAGGAATGTGATCGCCTGGCAAGACCTGAATATCACCACTGACATCGGCCTGAGGGTGATTCGGACTGGATGCCGTAAAGGTAGTTTCATAAGTGGCCTCGATATAACTGTAATTTACTGACCAGTCGAGCTGCTGCCAGGTGCCGGATAGACCCAGTTCCATGCCCAATCGCTGTGTCTCCCCGACATTACTGAAAAAGCCCTGATTCCCTGTCGCTCCGCCGGTACTGATGAACAGAATGTCATCGGAATTAAGTGAACGGAAGCCACCCACATGCCATTTTGAACCTTGAAAAATACCGCGAAAACCACCCTCCCAACTTGTAGTTACCACCTGGTCTAGCGGTGGATCGGCGAGAAATGCATTGGGAAGAGTACAAGGTTCATCCGGATCAGCACAGGCCAGTTCGATGGGCGTGGGTGCACGCGATGATTCACTATAGTTCACATAGCCAGCGAGTCCCGGCATGAAGGCATAGGTGGCGCCCACGGCCGGATTGATGCGTCCATAGTCGTGTTCGCCGTTGAGCGCTGGCCTTGGCACGGTGAACAGTGATTGTCCACCCTGGTCTGTGATTTTAACGCCGGTATTGTTATAACGCGCGGATACCGTCAAATCCAGCTTGTCGGTCAATGATAGCGTATCAGTAATGTAGATAGACCAACTGCGGCTCTGTGTGTCGATGAAGGTCCCCTCATCCGGGACAAATATGCCAGCACCACTGGTACTGCGATTGGTATTGAGACTTGCGATTTCGGTTTTTGATAAAAAGCTGGCAAAGCCCTGGCTGTAAGAACTGCCTATTATCAACTGATTATCGTGATCATACAGGCGATGCAGGAACGTCGTCTGCAAACTTCCCCCATAGCCGCGCTGCTCGCGGGCATCGATATTGTTTATGGCATCCCGTGGTGAGCCGTCGGTGTTCGTACTTGAAATCGTGTTACCAGCCTGATCGGTGACGGGTATAGTATCATCTTCCTCACATAGCAATCCTGAAGGTCCACCAGAATCATCACAATCCTCGAATATGGATTCGTTGCCATTGAAGTAATCGGCGTCGCTGTCGCGATAAAATATATTACCGGATAATTGCACGGTGTCGCTCAGCCAGTGTTCACCTTCCAGATCGATAAATGTCAGGGTGTTTTCCGTGATATCCGGAAAAGTAAAAACTTCTTCCCTGTCACGATTTAGTAGATCGGCTGGAATGGGCCCATTACCGGTGAGGAAAGTATCAGCATAGTTAAAGGTCAGATCGAGTGTTGTATCGAGTCCATTGCGGTAACTCAGCGCCGTGAAAAAATTTATTGCATCAGAAGGTGAGAAATCGCGCCAGCCGTCTTCATCAAAATAATTCAGGGTCGCATAATAGCCCAGTGTGCCATTATTGCCGCCACTCTCAGCGGTTGTGACCACGCGCCCGAATGAGCCGCCATAGGCCTCCAGACTGTTGCCTGGGTGCGTAAAACCGTTTTTGGTCGTGATACTGAGTGCGCCACCCAGGGTATTCAGCCCGAATAACGGATTGGCGCCACCGATAAGATTAATGCTGGCAATGGAAGATTCGGGAATTAAATCCCAGTTTATAGTATCGCCGAGGACTTCATTGACACGGACACTGTTTTGATAAATGGCGAGACCCTGCGGTAACCCGAGCAGGGGTGAGGCGGTGTAGCCGCGATACTGAATATCCGGTTGTAGGGGATTTTCCTGGCTTTCATTCACCGAGACACTGCCCAGATTGCGGATCATTAAATCAGAAATATCCAGACTCTGGCTGCGATCCAGGTCTGCACTGGATGCAGACTGAACGTTATAAGGGATACGGGTTTCAGGTAATCCAACACCATGGGTTGGTGTAATACCTATGACCTCAATTGTTTCTGGTTGCAGCAAATCATCTGCTATGGCCTGGCCACTGACTGCCATGGAAATTAACAAGGCAGTAGTAATATATTTGCTGAAAAACATGATCTTCGACTCTCCCATACATCCCGGATATAAGTACTTGTAACGGTTTATATTTATTATTCATGACACAGGATTCCGTATTTAAAATAGCGGATCAACCTGTGCCTTGGTTGGCAGCAGGTAATTATGTTAGAAAATCAGTGAAAAAATATATGGGAAAAATTCCTGATTGATTACTGTAGTGAATTGGAAACTTAAATATATTCCTCAAGCATGTCCCGTTCTTCCTGGGATATTTTGGAATTCTGCAGACGATTTTTAATCAGGGCTTCGGGAATATGTTTTCTCTCGATGAGGTCTTTTTTCTCTTCCGGTGAAATGGACTCCATAAAAAACAGGTTACTGGCCGGCAGTACTCCGGCTTCGACGATGGCCCCCGGTTCATTGGCCATGATACGGTATTTGGCAATATTGTTTTTGTTAATGCGTTTTTCGGCGAACTCCTTGTTGGCAATACCGGAAGTGTAAATGGCGTGCACCTCCATGCGATAACTGATGATATGGCCGGGGTCCTCATTTTTCTCTATGTCCGCCTCGATATGTTCGAGCCGTGGCATCAGCAGTGCGCGCAATGATTCCATGATCAGCTCATCTTCAAGGCGTGCTGAATAAATATCAAGGATGTTATCAATTGATAATTGTTGATAGGTGTCCGTTGTGAACAGCTCGTCTTGCCGGTAGGACAGGAGTTTGTATGACCTGAAGCCGAGGACAGAAATGATATCCGTCAGTTCACGTATATTTTTATTAAAACTGAGCGCACAGACCAGTTGCGAATGATTTAATCCCAGCCGGGCCGCGGTTTTATTGATCCTTTTGATAAAATCATCATTGGGCTCAACTTTTATCTTGTAAAAGATCTTTACCAGATCGGCATCTGATGCGGTCAATAATTCTGTAAAGCTAATCATGGAATTTATAAATCAGGTTATTCATGCACTGTTTTGTCTGGTAATACTTAAATAATCCTGCAGCATTTTCTTTTCACGTGGTGAGATAGTCCCATCCTCCAGTCTGGCATGTACCAATTCTAATGGAATTAAGCCTTTATTGAGTAGTTTTCTTTTTTCTTCAGGTAAAACAGTATCCCTGAAAAAAATGTCCCCGGCGGGGATGATCCTGCTCTCGGTAATGATGGTGACTTCGTTGAGCAGCGCCCGGAATCCACTGTCAATTTTATCCAGACGCTTCTCGGCGAAATCTATTCCGGCAATGCTATCGAGATAGATTGACCTGATTTCTGCCTTGTACTTTTCAATAATAATGGAGTTAACAGTTGCTTCTATTTTCGTTTCAATGGATTTCAACCTCTGTTCTGCCAGATATTGCATTACCTGAAGTGTCTCCGGGAAGTCCTTGATGACATTGTATATGGTAAGGATATTATCCAGTGATACTTTTTTGTAAATATCTGTGATGAATATTTCATTCCTTTTCTTCACCAGTTCATCAATATTACTGTAACCCAGGAGATGGATAATCTCGGTCAGATCACCCAAATTCGGGTTGAACCCGATTGCGCAGATCAATTGTTCCGTCCTTAACCTGAGTTCTTTGGCTATCTTGTCCAGCCGGTGTGCTTTATCTGCCATGAATTCATCGCCACCAAACATATAAAAGACCTTGAGTAGTTCTTCGCTGGAATTGCTCAAGATGTCTCTGAAATTGGCCATGAAGCTAGTACAACCTGTCGTTTGTCGGATTCACAAAATGCTATTGCAACATTTTTTGCAATACACCGAAATTCCTGACCCAGGGTTTGTCCTTTTGAAGGTTGGCAGGCAGTTGTTTAATAGCCTGCGTTGCTTCTGCATGGGTATTGTATACGCCATAGATGGCAGTATATCGGGTAGTGTCGTTTACCACGACCTGTATATATGCGGCCTGCGATTCAAGCTTGTTAGTTTTTATGAATTTAAGTATATCGTTTTCATGCAGGACACTGCTTAACTGCAGGGTATATGAATCCGGTCTTTGTTGTTTAACCCAGTCTTCACGTTTTATCCCGTTTGCGGCAGGCTGCACTGATGTAGTGGCCGGTGTGGGCTGACTGGCAACTGCAACTTGTTCTTCTGCCGGTGCCATTGCCGGGGCTTGTGATAATGCAGCCGGTTCGGGGTGTGAAATCTGTTGGGATAATCCGGCCAGTTTCTGCTTGGCCTCCTCCAGACCCTGTTTGGCCGCCTTGGCATACCATTGTTTGGCCGTGTCCATGTTCTTTGTCAGGCCGTAACCGTTTTCATAAAACACACCGAGGTTATATTGTGCCTGCGCCACACCGTGTTCCGCTGATTCCCCGAACCACTTTAATGCTTCTGCATAATTTTTTTCCATCCCCTGGCCGAAAGCATTCATGACCGCCAGACTGTATTGTGCATGCGGGTGATCCTGCTCTGAGGCCTTTTGAAACAGTTCCGCTGCCTTCTGGTAATCGGTTTGCAGACCCAAACCCCGGTAGTACAACAAACCCAGGTTGAATTGTGAATCAGCCAGCCCGGCGTTGGCGGATTGTTCCCACCATTTCGCCGCTTCCAGATAGTCCTGTTTTACACCACTGCCCTGAAAATATTTAACCCCGACATCATGCTGAACAACGGGGATGCCCTGTTCAGCGGCCTTGATATACCACTTCATGGCCTCTACAGGATCTTTACTGACTCCCTGCCCATAATCGTACATGATGCCAAGTGTGACCTGTGCCTGTGAATTGCCATCCTCAGCCAGTGGCAGCAGTATCTCCAGCGCCTTTTTGTAGTCTTTTGCTTCATAGGCGACCTTGCCGTCTTCAAAATTCTGGCCATACAGGCCCAGTGGCATGATCCCGGTTAAAATACAGATAATGTGAATCAGCCTGCGCAAGATATTGCGTTTAAGGGTTATCACTGTTAACGGATAGCTATGTTTAGAAATTGGCTAATCATCAGGATCTATCATGACATGGTTTTTGCCAGGGCAAATATCTCTTCAGCATCAAGTATCTGATCATTACGCTCAAACAGTTTTGCAATGCAGGCACGGTGCAGACCCAGTTTTAATGTGCCTAACCCGATTGCACCCCAAATGATTTTGCCATTGCGGTCCTTGCCCCTGTCCATCATGTCGGTACCCTCTATACCAAGGGGTGGTGTGGCATTGGCGTCTGCCATCATTTCTATAGTTGGATTATTTTCCCAGTGATGTTTATTCAATAGCTGTGCACCGGCGGCACCGGTCACAAATACGATCTGGGCACCTTCAATTGCCTTGCCGCGAGCATCATTGTCAGCAGCGGCCATGGGTTGAATATCGACATTGAAACGTTCCTTGATATCCTTGCAGACCTGTACAGCACGGTCCATTCCTCGGGAAGTCAGGGCAACCTCCGCACCTTCGCTGGCCAGCATCACCGCAGCACGCTGGCCTACAGGACCTGTGCCGGCGAGGACTACTGCTTTCTTACCCGATATCGAGCCACTGCTCAATAATTTGGCAACACCGGCCGCAGCTGTAGTATTACTGCCGTTGCTGTCCAGCATCACGGACACGCGGAAATCCGCAAAAAACACTTTTTGCACGGCCTTGAGCAATTTTTCTCCTGCGGCCATATCAGTGCCACCGACAAACAGTGCAGTGTATTTTTTTTCTTTGGGGGCACGGGTAAAGATTGCGCCTTCTACCAGCGGGGTGACATTTTCCGGTGTGCAGTTGCCATGTCCGATCACATGATCAGCACCACCATCGTAGGCAACGACAGTATCGAATACGGCAGGATGGGAGCTGGTATCGAGTTGAAATAGCAGTTTTTTCATATGCGTTCCTCTTGTTATTTTCTTATATTCAGGATGTTAATATTTAGTATCACAGCATGGAGTATTTGTTAATTTTCAATTCAACAAGTATTCCATTGTCAGTAATTTAATCTTCAATAACTTAACCTATGCTGCCAAATGCCACAACTACTCTGTGATATGCTGGTTCCAGCAGGGCGCCAATCTGCCATATAATTTAGACAAAATACATAATCTGACAATTCTGCGTGAGGGGAAAATTAATGATAAAAGATAAATCTATCCAGTTATTTCTTGATGAACTGGCCGGTAAGGCATCAACACCTGGTGGTGGCAGTGCTGCCGCAATCATAGGAGCGATGGGGGCCGCATTGATCAGTATGGTGGCCAACTTTACTGTGGGAAAGAAAGGTTATGAAAATGTCGATGTAGAGGCCCGGATGATACTCGACAAGTCAGAAAATCTCCGTGCCCAACTTACTGACATGATCAAGGCAGATGTTGATGTGTTTAACCGGGTGATGGGGGCCTATGGTATGGCAAAGGACACGGATGAACAAAAGGCAGTCCGCACCAGCGAAATTCAGTCTGCATTAAAAGAAGCGGCCGATGTGCCACTGGCCTGTGCCAGATTAGCGGCAGAAGTGATCAAGCTTTGCCAGCCGATTGCGGAAAAAGGGAACAGGAATGTGATCAGCGATGCCGGTGTTGCTGTGCTGGCAGGCCAGGCGGCCCTGCGTAGTGCAGCATTGAATGTATACATTAATATCGGTGGTATCAAGGATGAGGCCTTTGTGGCTGATCGCAGAAAACAACTGGAAGATATTATGGTGGGTATGGATGAATTGACGGAGAAGGTTTACGAGATCGTCAAAAGCAAATTATAAATTTTCGTAATTCGTAATTCGTAATTCGTGATTGGTGATGACGTGCAGGATGCACTAATGTCGCGGGTGTATGGATGCACAGTAGCGACGGGTGAATGGTGAATGGTGATTGGTGATTAGGGTTTTTGATTGGCAGGAAAGTGCCAATCACCAGTTACTAATCACCGATGAAACTTCATCGAGAAATCGATGGCCCTGACATGCTTGGTCAGTGCGCCTATGGAAATAAAATCTACCCCGGTTTCAGCAATGGACCGGATTTTTTCCTGGTCTACACCCCCTGATGCCTCCAGGATCACCCGTCCATTATTAATGGCCACCGCTTGACGCAGACCATCCAGATCAAAATTATCGAGCAATATTCTGTCAGTCCCGGCAGCCAGTGCTTCTTCCAGTTCAGACAGGTTTTCCACTTCAGTTTCTATGGGGACTCCTTGTTTTTTTGCTGTTGTAATCGCTGCTGTGATACTGCCGGCGGCAAGGATGTGGTTTTCCTTGATCAGGATTGCGTCATAAAGGCCCATACGATGGTTTTTCCCACCACCGCATAATACGGCGTATTTCTGGGCACTGCGTAAACCCGGCAGGGTCTTGCGGGTATCGAGTATCTGTGTTTTGCAATCTTTCAGTATTTCCACGTATTCACGGGTTGCCGTTGCAGTGCCGGAGAGTAATTGCAAAAAATTGAGGGCGGTCCTCTCTCCTGTGAGTATGGCCTGTGCAATACCGGAAATTTTGCAGACAGTTTGTCCATTGTGTATGGATTCACCGTCATGTACAGACCAGGAAATTTGTGCGGAATTATCCAGTTGCCTGAAGACTTCATCAAACCATGCTGTGCCACAGAGTATCGCTGCTTCGCGTGTGATCACCGTCGCTGTAGTTTCAGTGCCGGCAGCAATCAAATTAGCTGTAAGATCACCATGGCCGACATCTTCGCGCAATGCAATAGCGACAGTCTCTTGAATATTATCAGGCAATGCCGGCATCAGTATTCATCTCTTGCACGGTATTCACGCGTCACTGCAAAAACAACAGGACTCAACAGGAGCAACGCAATGAGATTCGGGATGGCCATCAGGCCATTCAGTACATCGGCAAAGGCCCACACCAGGTTGAGATCCCGGGTTGACCCGATAAATATGGCGATAATCCATATGATTCGATAGGGTTTGATGATCTTCACGCCAAACAGGTATTCCGCGCAACGTTCGCCATAGTAGCTCCAGCCCAGAATTGTGGTGAAGGCGAAAAGTATCAGTCCGAAACTCACGATATAACCTCCGGGACCCGGCAAACCAGTTGTGAACGCCAGCGATGACAAAGGCGCACCTACCTGACCACTGTTCCACACACCGGTGACCACGATCACAAGGGCAGTCATGGTGCAGATGATCAGCGTGTCAATCATGGGGCCGAGCATGGCTATCATGCCCTGTCTGACCGGATTATTGGTTTTTGCTGCCGCATGGACAATAGGCGTACTGCCCAGGCCTGCCTCGTTAGAGAAGATACCGCGGGCGAAACCCCAACGGATGGCCATCCACACAGTTGCTCCGGCAAAGCCGCCGCTGGCTGCCGTACCGGAGAAGGCATCTGTCACTATCAGGACAATTGCAGCAGGTATCTTGTTGAACTGCAGCAGCAGGATAACCAGGGCGCCGGTAAAATAGACTATCGCCATGAAAGGCACCAGTTTTCCGGCCACTTCCGCGATGCGCCGGATACCTCCCAGGATGACTGCAGCCGCCAGCAAGGCAAGTACCGTGCCGGTAATCCATGCAGGCAGTGCAAATGTTGTTTCCAGTTCATGTGCAACAGTGTTTGACTGCACCATGTTGCCTATGCCAAAAGCAGCTAACATTCCAAACAGGGAGAACAGGATCCCCAACCAGTACCAGCGCGGGCCGAGGCCGTTTTTAATATAATACATGGGGCCACCCACATAGTTACCGAGACTATCTACCTCGCGGTAACGTACCGCCAGAACAGCTTCGGCATACTTGGTGGCCATACCGAAGAGGGCAACGACCCACATCCAGAAGATCGCGCCCGGACCACCGAAATAAATGGCTGTGGCCACACCGGCAATGTTACCTGTACCGATGGTTGCTGAAAGCTCGGTCATGAGTGCCTGAAAAGGCGAGATATCCCCTTCCTTGTCTACAGCAATCCGGCCTTGCCAGAGACGTTTGCAGGCACGGGGAAAATGTAACCAGGGCATGGCCCGAAGGCCGATGGTCAGATATATACCGACCAGAGCCAACAACGGGATGAGGACATATTCACCCCAGATGATCCCCGCCAGTCTATCGAGTATGTTTTGCAGAACCTGCACGCATAATTACCTTAAATATTGATTATTATTTTCAGTATGATCAGCAAGACGCCATATGAATTTATAATTAAACTGTCAATATGGATATTTTTGCAGTTAACACAAGCTTATTTTTCAAGCCTAACACGTAACCCGGACTTTCAATAATTTGACATTACCGATACACAATCCAATCCAGATCGATCCTCGTGGTGAATGGCTGGTGGATATCAGCAGAGTCGAATCACCTAACCGGGATGAGCGGCCGGACAATACAGAAATAGCACTGTTGGTGATCCACGGCATCAGCCTGCCGCCGGGAGAGTTTGGCGGTGGATACATTGATCAATTGTTCATGAATAATCTGGATACCCGGGATCACCCTTATTTTGCAGAGATTGCCGATACCAGGGTCTCTGCGCATATTCTCATCGACCGGGCAGGGATGATCACCCAGTATGTTCCGTTTAACAAACGGGCCTGGCATACCGGTGTCTCTGAATTCGGTGGCAGACAACGCTGCAATGATTTCTCGATTGGTGTAGAACTGGAGGGTTGTGATGATCAACCTTATACTGATGAACAATACACACAACTTGCCGCGTTAACAGCGGTCTTAATGAAACAGTGGCCAGCGATTACCAGAGATAACATAGTTGGTCATTGCCACATTGCACCGGACAGAAAGACCGATCCGGGACCAAAATTTGAATGGAAACATTATTTTGATTTACTGGAACAGTGTAACTGATAAGGAGATATAGCAATGATATTGATAATCATATTGATAGGCATGGCTTTTGAGCATTTCGTTGGAGTGGACGACAAGCTGCGCCGGTTTGCCTGGTTCAATGATTATGTGCGCTGGCTTGAAAACCGGCTGGCCCGGCATACCGTCTGGAATGGTGCCGGAGGAATTATAATTACATTATCCGGACCATTGTTACTGGTAGTTTTGATTGTGTGGATCTTGACCGGACTGTTTTTTCCACTTGCCTTGCTGTTCTCCCTGGCTGTGCTGATTTATTCACTGGGTCCCGGATATCTGAATCCACAACTGGATGAACTGATTGATGCCATGGAACAAGGCGACCGGGAACGCATCAAGGATCTCATGCCGGCATTTTCGGACAATGATGGTGCATTTCAGAATGACCAGGAACTGCTGGAAAATATTCTTATTGACGCCAATGAAAGACTGTTCGGCGTTTTATTCTGGTTTATTGCGCTTGGTCCATTCGGGGCCATGTTATACCGGCTGGCCTGTATAATCCGGCAACAACAAAGTAATATCCATGGACATTATGCGGAATCGGCCCAGGATCTTTGCAACATTCTGAACTGGCTGCCGGCAAGATTATTTACCCTTGGTAATGCGGTTACCGGGAATATGGTGGATGCCATGGAGGCGTGGCGTGAAGCGGAAAAACAATCATTGTCTGTAAATGATGATGTCATCTGTGCCGGGGGTCTGGGTGCGTTAAGTTATCGACAGCAGGAAGATGCAGCAGATGACGAATTTGTTCTTCAAGACAAGATTTACTGGTTGCACGCATTACAGGGGTTGCTGAACAGGACTTTGCTGGCGTGGTTGACTGTGTTGGGAATCATGACACTTTCCGGATGGATGACATGATAAATTCGTGATTGGTGATTCGTAATTCGTGATTTTGGATGTCCTGTTGCCAATTACGAATAACGAATTACGAGTTACGGGTATTGCAGATATTCCTCAACCCGCATCATACGCAGTCCGCTGTTATCGGCAACCAGCACGCCGTCTTTCCTGTACCAGTCGCTTAAGACATAGCGGAAGGCTGTACGGCCGTTCAGTTCAAATTCATGTATGGCTTCATGATGGGTGTGACCATGGATCAGGTTTAATACCCCATATTGCAACATAATCTTTTCTACAGCGGGTTGGTATACATCGATAATATTGGGTAATTTTCTTGCAGTGGTTTTACGTGTGACATTCCGTATGCCATGCCAGATCTTTTGCCTCAGTGAATAAGGCAATAATAAAAACAGTCTGATGGAAAAACGATTGTTCACAACGCGCCGGAATATTTGATATTTAATATCACTGGTGCAAAGCGTATCACCATGCATGATCAGGGTTTTGGTACCGTAGAGCCGTATCAGGGCCGGATCTTCAATTAATTGCCCGCCGGTCTCCTGTGCAAACCGTTGTCCTGTTAAATAATCCCGGTTACCGCGCATCAAATACAAACGGCCGCCTGCCAGGGTAAATTCCGAGAGTTCTGAAATGATCTCGGGATGTGGTGGTGTTCTGTCGTCATCCCCGGCCCATGTCTCGAACAGATCCCCCAGTATATATAATGCATCTGCGTTGAGGGCGGGACCGCGCAGCAGCTTTTTAAACAATTGGAGTTTGTCCGGACGTTCAGCAGTCAGGTGCAGATCCGAGATGAACAGGGTTTGCATGAAATAACAGGTTGTTCAGTAAGTGATTAATTGTTTTTTCAACAAATTTTCAGATTATCTCTGCCTTCTCGATTATAATCACGTCCACAGGCACGTCCTGGTAACCCTTGCGCGAGGTGGTATCGGTTTCTTCGATCTGCTCCACCACACCCAGACCATCAATCACCTTGCCAAAGACACAATAACCCCAGCCATCGCCGGTTTCCTTGCTGAAATCCAGAAAGGCATTGTCTGTGGAGTTGATAAAAAATTGGGCACTGGCAGAGTGTGGATCGGACGTGCGGGCCATGGCGATGGTGCCAAAAAGATTACTGAGACGATTATTGGCCTCGTTTTTTACCGGCGGACGGGTTGGTTTTTCATTCATGTCCTTGTCCATGCCACCGCCCTGGATCATGAAATCTTCAATGACACGGTGAAATATCGTGCCATCATAATGGCCAGACTTCACATAAGATATGAAATTCTCTACCGTGAGCGGTGCCTTTTTTGCATCCAGTTCAAGGGTGATGGCGCCGTGTGTGGTGGTTAATTTTACTTTCATATTCTGTTCCCCGTTATTCAGGATTGTGTTTTGAATCAGCGGCTTTTAGCATTCAATCCCGCATAGTCGACAATATATCAAATGGGATAGACTATTTCCTTTGAGGGAAAGCCTGGTTTTCGTTAACATGCGCCCGCACTATCAATTTCAGGACCGGAATGTTAAGCATTTATAACACCCTGACCGGGGAAAAAGAAGAATTCAAACCTATCGAACCGGGCAAGATCCGTATGTATGTCTGTGGCATGACGGTCTATGACTACTGTCATATGGGGCATGCCCGCGTCATGGTCGTGTTCGATATGGTCGCCCGGTACCTGCGTTCCCGCGGTTATGAAGTCACCTATGTGCGTAATATCACGGACATTGATGACAAGATCATCAAGCGTGCCCATGAAAATGGTGAAATTATTACTGAACTCACGGAAAGATTTATCCAGGCCATGCATGAAGATACTGCGGCCCTGGGTGTATTGCCCCCCGATAAGGAACCTCGTGCCACGGAGCACATTGCACAGATCATCGATCTGATTAACAGGCTCCTGACCAACAAGCTGGCCTATGTGGGAGAAAACAAGGATGTGTTTTTTGATGTCAGTAAATTTTCCGGCTATGGCAAGCTGTCCGGTAAACAAATCGATGAATTACGCTCCGGTGCCCGTGTCGAGGTCCAGGAAGCCAAGGATGATCCGCTGGACTTCGTTTTGTGGAAAGCCGCCAAACCCGGTGAACCCAGCTGGGAATCACCCTGGGGACCGGGACGCCCCGGCTGGCATATCGAATGCTCCGCGATGGCCACGCATTGTCTGGGAGAACATTTTGATATCCATGGCGGCGGAATGGATCTGCAGTTCCCGCATCACGAAAACGAGATTGCCCAGTCCGAAGGCGCTGCTGGACAAAAATTCGTTAATGTCTGGATGCATAATGGTTTCGTGCGCATCAACGATGAGAAGATGTCCAAATCGCTGAATAATTTTTTCACTGTGCGTGAAGTATTGCGGCTATTCCGTGCAGAAGAGATTCGTTTTTTCATTCTTTCCAGTCATTACCGCAGCCCGTTGAATTACTCGATGGAGAATCTGGGTGAGGCACGGTCAGCCCTGGTTCGTTTATACACGGCGCTACGTGATATACAAACGGGTGATGCTACACTGAAACCTTCGATGACGGAAAGATTCAATGCCGTGATGGATGATGATTTCAATACGCCCAAAGCCATCGCCCTGTTGCATGAATTGGCAGGTGATATTAACAAGCTGGACAAGACATCTGAACAAGCCCGGACACTGGCAGCAACCTTGGTCTATTTGGGCGGAATACTGGGATTGTTGCAGGATTCCCCCGTACACTTTCTGCAAAGCCAGACCGGTAATGCCGGTGGCATCCTGACCGCTCAAGAAATCGAATCTTATATTAATGATCGGAATGCAGCCCGGCAGATCCGGAATTTTAAAGAAGCCGATCGCATCCGCGCCCTGCTGGATGAAAAAGGTATCCAGCTGGAAGATACGTCCACAGGTACCATCTGGCGGCGTATATAATGGCTGTGTAAATTGACGCATGCCGGGGCGGCGCGTATTATCGCAACCCCTTGAAATCAGTTAGAATTGAAATGTGGTTTTGATAGTGAAATCGGGGCATAGCGCAGTGACGTACATGGATGTACTAATACCGCGAGCACACGACTGCATGGATGCAGGAGGTAGGGCGAAGCAGGAAGCCAGAGCCGAGGATGTGCAGGAGCGGTGCAAGGTAGCGCATCTGCTTTGGGGCGAATCGAAACCGTTTGTCCGGTGGACAAACGCAGTTCGGTGAGCGGCATGTACAGGATGTACATGACCGGGT
>MGYU01000073.1 GCA_001801885.1 Gammaproteobacteria bacterium RIFCSPLOWO2_12_47_11 | reverse complement strand
ATAACGCTTCCATGCTTGCACTGCGACTTACTATCTCCTCACGCCAGAGTTGATCACCAGCAAGATTATCATTCAGTCTGGGCTCCCCACTTTGTTCCAGTGCTTGCTGCAGTTTTTGCAACAATATACTGCCATCAAAAGGCTTGGTTAAATATCCAAAGACCCCTTGTTGTGTAGCAGCTACCGCATCTGGAATTGTCCCATGTGCAGTAAGAACGATTACAGGTAACCGCAGATACCGTTGCTGGATAACTTCGAACAAAGACATCCCATCCATACCTGGCATCTTGAGATCAGTTACCACCACTTGCGGACGATATACCGCAATACGCGCCAGTGCATTTTCAGCACTGTTGACCGCATTAACATCATAACCAGTGGCCTTGAGGCGCAAACTCATCAGATGCAACAGGTCAGCATCATCATCCACCAACAGTATCCTGGGTTTATTTACAGATATCCCGGTCATGGTTTGATTTCGCGAGTCTGCTCACGGCGATTAAGTTGTTGCTCAATAGATTTCAATGCCTCGATCTGTTTCAACAGGATGGTATTTTCCTCTTGCAAGGTCTGGATCTGCTGGCGCTCAGCTACGATCCCCTTGGTTGCCTTGTTCATGCTTTGCCTCAGTTGCTGACGCTGCTCAAGGACATCACGCCATAACAAACTGAATTTATGATAATCATGGCGCAACGGGTCTGAAATAGAATCATTCGTGTTAATTACTTGTTCCAGCAATTTCAGTGCACGCTGTTCATCCTGACTGGTTGTGTCAATTGATATGCTTGATATCATGGCCAGCCGAGCCATACAAACAATCGGGTCTAACCCTTCTGGTTGCTGTTCCAGATAGTGGCGTTCGCGTTTGACAACGATTTCAGGTGATGATTTCAGCCAGCGATAGTAATCAATGGCCTTTTGTGTGTAATCTGGATGAGCAGGCTTTTGTGTTACGTTGGGCTGATGAATACAGCCCGTAACGAGCAGAACAAAACAGAAAACTGATACCCGCACCCATCTTTCAAGGATTTTATCTATATCTGAATTCATGAACTCTCCTTAATGGCGAGCGGAAATTGCACCTTGAAATGAGCGCCATGAAGGGCATCAATGGCCTCAAGACTGCCACCGTTCAGCTTCACATATTCACTGGCGATTGCCAGACCCAACCCCGTACCCTGAATGTGTTTTTTCTCCGGTGGCCGGCCCTGATAAAATGGCTCAAAGATCATTGTACGTTCCTCAGGACGGATACCAGGTCCATCGTCGCATACTTCCAATACAGCATGATCCTGGTCTCTCACAAGATGGATATCGATTTTTCCTTCCATTGGCGAGTATTTAACTGCATTGGCAATCAGGTTATCCGTCACTATCCGCAATTGCTCAGCATCGCCTTGAACGGTCAGCTTTGCCAATTGTCGTTGAATATTAATCCGGCCTGCTTTAATAGCAAGTTCATGGTCAGAAATCACACGATTGATGATATTGTCGAATCTTACCGGCTGTGGCATCGGACTCAAGACGGCGAGGCTATCAACATTATATCGCAAGAGATTCTCGATCAAATGTTGCAGACGCCGGCAATTGTTACGCAGTATATTGATGATATCATTTTGCTGGCCTGTCAGTGCGCCTACAAGACCCTCATTAAGAAGGGCTACTCCCTCCTGTATGGCAGTTAGCGGAGTCTTTAGTTCATGTGAGACATGACGCAGAAATGAAGTACGCTGGTGTTCTAGTTCAGCCAGCCGATTTCGTAACCAGTCCAAACGAATCCCAAGCTTCTGAAGATCCAATGGTCCTTGTACCTTGATTTCAGTGTTGTAACTCCCGCTACCAAGCTGGTTTATCGCGTGGTCAATCTGGCGTAACGGCCGCGTAATTAATGCAGTAAATAGTGCCGCCAGCAAGAGAGCTATACTCACCAACAATAATGTCTGTATTCTCAACAAGTGCTGAGTATGTTCAGTCTGCTGACGCAATTCCAGCAACTGGTCATCGATCCACTTATCTATAGCACGCGATGTCTGATAAGCAGTAACCAGTAATGGAGGATATAACGATATTTTGTATTCATCCGCAGAAGTGTTTTTTATTTTTTCAAAAGCACGCTGTTCATCATCAATTATCTGCTGCGCATAACCTCTGACTTCATTATTTATATTAAGGCTGCTTAATATACTCGCCGCCTCCAGAAATTCTTTACGTCTATCTACATAGACTTCCAGGAGTTCTTCGGCACCAAGCACAGAATATTGACGCGCATTACGCTCCATGGCAATCGTTTGTTCGATTAACCCCCGACTGGTGCGCATGGCGTTTGTAGCTTCAGAAATCGTTTTCTGGCTATGATCGCTTAGATTATCAAGTTGCCGGGCAGTAACAACCAAAGCAGCTATCAGCAGTGCGGTCACTGTAAGAAAGCTGAAAATTGTCAGCTGCAATATTGATCTTGGTCTTAGCAACGACATAATCAGATATCAGGGCAGAATACAGGCATGATGAATTTGTGGCTGATATTAAATTTACGAGTTAATTATTTCTCTTTTGAATTCATAAAAGAATATGATAGTTAGAGATATCACTTGATTTCGATTACAACCATATTAAATAGTTACATATAAATCCTGATTATTTTGGAATCAATAACCAATTACACGATATGTGAGCTTCTTTACTAAATATCCTGTAAAAATATTAATTTAAATATCACGATTGAGATGATGTTCACAATTCAGGTTGGGCATTTATTATACACCATCCGCCTTCGGAGCAGGTTTTATGTCAAGCGTGCATACACAGCAAGATACCAAGAAAACGACCAACATTGCCAGCGAAGTACTGAATACACTATAACCAGGAAAATTTACCTATTGTGGGTGAATGTTGGTCACGTTTCAGCAAGGAGAATTTCCCTGAAATATCTTGACTTCCTCATGTCAAAATCAAGAAATATTATGCGGAAAGGAGCCAGCATGAGGAAATCATTTCCATTTGCCGGGTTGTTGTTACTGAATACTATAATATTCCCTGTGCATGCAGCCGGAAATTTAAGCCGTCAGGAGCCGATTGAAGTTGTTGTTGAGTTGGGAAGTGAAACCAATCCCCTGCGTTTTTATCCGCAGGATCTGATATTTGAAACTGGCAAGTTGTACCGTATGATCCTGCGTAACCCAAGCAATGTGAAACATTATTTTTCCTCAGACAGCTTTGTACAGTCGATATATACACGCAAGGTCATGGCCTATATGCCGGACGGTGAAATAGTCGCCGAAATCAAGGGACAAGTGCGTGAAGTTGAAGTATTCCCCGGTCATACTGCAGACTGGTGGTTCGTACCGATCCAGACCGGGACATTCAAGGATCTTAAGTGCACTGTGGAAGGCCACAGTGAAGCCGGTATGGTCGGTACTATTACAATCAAATAAAGATAGTCATTAAAATATATTTTTATGACTATTAATATCAAGGAACAAACTGTGCTATACCGTTGTGGAAAGACCAGTCGATATCCCGGTTTTCAACAATACTGATTAGTACATTGGCTGGCTCTATCCCCGGATTACGGGCAAGGTTCTCAACAACTTTCTGGTAAAACGCCCGTTTCGCCTCGGGTGCGCGGCCGCTGCGCATGATCAGAAACATCATTACCCTATCACCGGTTCGGGATTGATATTCAAGACAATGAGGTTCGTGCTCGGTGATGATCTGATAGCGGTCATCATCCGGAAATCCCATCGTCTCGATCACTGCTGAATTCACTCCATCAGCAATCGCCTTGATATATTCAGGTGACTTGCCTTTCAAAATTGAAATGTTGACTAATGGCATACGCTATTCCCCATATATTTGATTATTGTTCTACAGATCGCTGCCTTGATGACAAGCCAACCTAACAGGTTTATCCCCAATATTCCCGTTGCGGAGGCTTATTCTAGCTGAATTTCAGGAAGATATTACTTATCGATCAGTACTTCTGTTGATTTGACTACAGCCCTGACCTCATCACCCGCCTTCAATTCTAATGATTCTGCAGAGGTACGCGTAATAGCTGAGACGAATTCTAAGGGGCCTACAGTTATGACCACTTCGGCCATTACGCCACCCAGAGTAACGGATTTGACTATACCTTTGAATTGATTACGTGCTGACAGCATATTTTCCCCTCCTGTTTTCAGAATACTTTTAAACAGGTTAGACAAGGTATTACTGAAAGACCAGATTTTTATTATTTACCAAGGTTCGGCCCTGAGAAAACAATCACAGTAGATTAAAAATTACGCATGAAGATAATATACATTTAACCAGACCACCTGAAACATGAGGACTGCACTATGCATTATGAACTCTATTACTGGCCCGGCATACAGGGCCGCGGTGAATTTGTCCGGCTCGCACTTGAAGAAGCAAGTGCTGATTATGCGGATGTAGCCCGTCTGTCAGGTCGCGACAAGGGCTTGACCGCAATGATGTATTTTCTCGAGAACTCTAAAATCAACTGTCCACCGTTTGCCCCGCCATTTCTCAAGGCCGGGAAAATAATCATTGCCCAGACCTCCAACATCCTGCAATACCTGGGCCCGCAGCTGGGACTGGTACCAAAGGCTGGAGCAACCCGGTTGTGGGCGCATCAACTGCAATTGACTATTGCCGATTTTGTTGGGGAAATCCACGATGTGCATCATCCGGTCTCTGGCAGTCTCTATTATCACCAGCAGAAAAGCGAAGCGAAACGACGGGCAGGATTTTTCACCCAAGAGCGGATTGCGAAATTTCTGTATTATTTCGAGCGCGTGCTCAAAGGCAATCCAGAAGGCAGCAACTACATGCTTGGACGCAGATTATCCTATGTGGATCTATCCATCTTCCAGCTCATCGCCGGCCTGCGCTACGCCTTTCCGAAAAGAATGAAGCAACTGGAACCCGAATATCCACGATTAGTTACAGTGCACGACAGGATTGCCAGCCGCCCGAACATCGCTATCTATCTGACTTCTGATCGCCGCATGCCTTTCAATAATAACGACGTTTTCAGATACTATCCGGAACTGGATACATAATCCTGCAGGTTGAAAACATTAAACAACGTTTCATCCTCATGGGCACTGGCCGGGAATGCCATAGCAAGTATCAGGCAGGTTAACAGGCAACAGGGTAATTTATGATTCATTACGGATTTCCCTGGATTGTGAGATGCCCACCTATAAGCGAAAAACCCGTGTGATGTGCATGGAAGCACAAATGCCGCGGGCGCATGGATGCACGACCACATGGATGTGGGAGGTAGAACAATGCCTGGGCAATTGTCGAGGAGGTAGCGACGCAGGGAGCCAAAGCCGAGGAGCGGCGAGCGGATTTTTCAAAAACAAAGAAACTTAACTGTTGACCGGTTTCCAGCTTCCATCCTGCTGTCTGCATGCGGTGCCATTGATTTCCTCATATTCCCCGTCTACAAAGATTGTTTGGGTGAAATCACGGCATGGCGTGCCATCGGTGGAGGTATAGGTTCTGGTCGGGGTAATTTTGCCAGAATGACCGGTATCCGGATTGGTCCAGGTGGATGTCTGGCCAGTCTTTTGTGTTTCCAGAGAACTCTGGGTGGTGTCGAAATGTTGCTGCTGATCCTGGCAGGACATGGATTTGCCTATCCTGTTGCCCAGGAACCCGCCTGCTACCACGCCTGCCCCTATCGCAACCTTATTACCCGTGCCACTACCAAGTTGTGAGCCCACCAGACCACCCAGCGCAGCACCTGCCAATGTTCCCAGGATTTCACCGCCACTGGTTTCCCCCTGCTGGCATTCCGCACGGGCAGCAGATGAAATAAAAAAAAGACAAAACATTGTGAACAAAATCATCTGCTTATTCATACTCATGTCCTCACACATAAAATTGATATTTTTATGGTAATTAGTATAGCGCCTTAATCGCCAAGATGAATACATTCTGTGTCACAGATTAAATTAATTTTTCCGGGGAAACCAAAATGCCATCTTCATCGGCATAAAGATAATGGCCGGGGGTGAAAGTCACTCCGGCAAAGGTCACCGGGATGTCCCGATCTCCTGCCCCCTTTTTGACACTCTTGCGCGGATTGGTTCCCAGTGCCTTGATGCCGATATCAATAGTAATAATCACGGCAGAGTCCCGGATACAACCGGATACGACTATCCCGGCCCAGTCATTATCCTTGCCGAGTTGTGCCAGCAGGTCGCCGACCAGTGCGCAACGCAGAGAATCACCGCCATCAATGACCAATACTCTGCCTTCGCCTTTGTCTTCGAGGGCAGCCCGGACCAGCAAGTTGTCTTCATGCACTTTAACAGTGGCAATCTGTCCATGAAATTTCATCCTGCCGCCAAAATCATTGAACAGGGGTTGTGCAACCTGCAGTTTCTCACCATATTCATCATACAAATCTGCTGTTGTGAAGCTCATGGTTTTCTACCTTGTTTTAAATTGAGTTCTGAATAATATTGCGGCCGCCGGTCACGCAGAACTTCATTCAGCGGTGTAATACTCTTGTCACGCGCCAGCATGGGATCGATATCCATGACCAGGAGGTCGTCACATTGTGATTTTGCCCGATAAATCAGCGTGCCGCCCGGCGCCACAACCTGGCTGCGCCCGGTGAATCTGAGATTACCATGTGGCCGTTTGTCATAGCCATAACGATTGGTGGTAATGGCATAAACCTTGTTTTCAAGACAGCGGGTGAGCATGGTCTGCTGACAATAACCCAATACCAGGTTGGACGGGTGACAGATAATGTCCGCGCCCTGCAGGGCAAGCACACGCGTAACCTCCGGGAACACCCAGTCAAAACAGATCATGATACCTATCCGGACATTTCCTATCCTGTTAACCTGCAATGGGATATCGCCGTCATCAAACCATTTTGTTTCCTCATTAAAAAGATGGATCTTGCGGTATATATGTTCAACGCCTTTTGGACCAATCAACAGGGCACTATTGAAATATTTATCCTTGGCCTTTTCGGTGAAACCAGTAACCAGATGTAGTTTCTTTTTTTTGCAGATCGATGTTAATGCATCAACCGTGGTCGATTTTCCCGGATCCTCGGCCATCGTTTTTACCTCAGCGCGATCCCTGAAGTAATAACCGGTAAAAGCAAGTTCCGGTAAAACAATCAGATCAGCCTGCACAGCGCTAAGTTTTTTCACCACCTTGTTCAGATTATGACTGACATTACCAAACACAGGCCTGTATTGATAAAAACCGATTTGCATTTATTAGTGTCTCGTGGCTGGTACTAATGTTTATGTTTTTTGGGCCGCTTCCAATTTGTAACGATTTTCTGTTCCGGCCGGCCGATGGCCAGTACCCCGCTCTCCACATCCTTGACAACTGTTGTGCCGGCAGCAATCGTGGAACCTGCACCGATCTTGACTGGTGCAATGAGTTGCGTATTAGAACCGATAAACACGTCATCTTCGATGATGGTCCTGTGTTTGTTGGCACCGTCGTAATTACAGGTGATGGTTCCTGCGCCAATATTTACATCTTTTCCTACCTCGCTGTCACCAACATAACTCAGATGGTTGATCTTGGAACCCTTGCCGATCTGCGATTTCTTCACCTCGACAAAATTACCGATATGTACATTATCATCAAGCAGTGTGTCCGGGCGGATACGTGCAAATGGGCCAATGCGGCAACCTTTGCCGATGATGGCATTTTCAATCACGCTGTTAGGCCTGATTTCCACATTATCCCCGATAATCGTTTCCTTGATGCAGCAGTTGGCGCCGATCGTAACGTTATTGCCTATCTTCAAACGGCCTTCAAGCAGGACATTGATATCAATCATAATATCCTGTCCAATCTCAACATCACCTCTCAGATCAAAACGTGATGGATCCATAATACTGACACCCTTGCGCATCAGTTGATGCGCCAGTATCAACTGATAATAGCGTTCAATTTCGGCGAGTTGTGCCCGGTCATTGATACCGCGGACCTCCACAGCGGAACTCGGATTGATGGTATTAACAGTGATACCTTCCTTGACAGCCATCTCAATGATGTCGGTCAAGTAATATTCTTTCTGGGTGTTTTTGTTTTTCAATGCGCCGATCCAGCGTTTCAGTGGCCCTGCGGCAACCACCATGATACCGGTGTTGATTTCGCAAATGGAACGTTCTTCGCCTGCAGCATCCTTCTCCTCCACAATGCGGACCACATCGCCAATATCATTACGAATAATGCGGCCATAACCGGTGGGATTATCAAAATAGGAGGTCAGCAAACTGAAACCGCTTCCACTCGCTGCCCGTTCGAGTTTATGCAGGGTTTCAGAAGTGATCATGGGTATATCACCATACAGGATCATGACGTGATCCTGCTCAATGATATGTGGCAATGCCTGTTTTACGGCATGGCCTGTTCCAAGCTGTTTTTTCTGCAGTATCCATTCGGCATCCAGTGCTGCATGGGCGTTTTTCACCCGGTCACCGCCATAACCATAAACCACATATATTTGCCGGTGATTTACCAGACTGGCCGAATTATAAACATGCTCCAGCATGGTCTTGCCGGCCAACCGGTGCAATACCTTTGGGAGTTCGGAGTGCATACGTATGCCCTGACCGGCAGCGAGGATGACGATAGATAGACTCATATTAAAAAAAGTTACAAGTTATAAGTTACATGTCACAAGGAAATAACTGGGGGACATCATAGTGAGTACAGACCATAGAAGCAAAAAGAACGGCTACATTGCCCTATCCTTGTTACTTGTGGCTTGTGACTGGTCTTATCGCCCGGAACGTTTACGTAACCGCTGGATTGCCTTTAACTGGGCCACTGTTTCTGCCAACTGGGCCTGTGCAGCGGCGTAATCAATTTTAGCTTCGCGATCATGAATCGCCTTCTCAGCTTCTTCCTTGGCCTTTAACACTGCAACCTCATCAAGATCTGCGGCCCTGACCGCTGTATCTGATAATACTGTTACCACATGGGGTTGAATCTCCAGCATACCACCAGAAACATAAAACGATTCTTCCCCCCCACCCGGTAACTGTACCCTGACTTCACCTGGCTTCAAGCGTGTTACCAGTGGTGCATGGCGGGGTGCGATACCGACTTCACCCATAACAGCGGGGGCAAAGACCATTTCTGCCAGACCTGAAAAGATTGCTTTCTCTGCACTAACGATGTCAACGTGAATAGTCATGGCCATAGTTTCATATTAACCTGCTGTTAATTACATCTTATTGGCTTTTTCAACAGCCTCATCGATTGAACCAACCATATAGAATGCCTGTTCCGGGAGATTATCATAATCTCCATTGACGATACCCTGAAAACCCTTGATTGTATCTTTTAATGCAACATATTTACCGGGAGCACCTGTGAAGACTTCTGCCACAAAATACGGTTGTGATAAAAAGCGCTGGATCTTGCGGGCGCGTGCCACGGCCAGTTTGTCTTCCTCGGACAATTCATCCATACCCAAAATGGCGATGATGTCACGCAGTTCCTTGTAACGTTGCAGAGTATTCTGAACCGCCCGCGTTGTATCATAATGTTCCTGGCCTACAACCAGCGGGTCCAGTTGGCGGCTGGTCGAATCGAGTGGATCCACAGCAGGATAGATACCCAGTTCTGCAATCTGCCTGGACAATACAACTGTTGCATCCAGGTGGGCAAAGGTTGTTGCCGGTGACGGATCTGTCAAGTCATCCGCTGGTACATAGATTGCCTGAATGGATGTAATGGAACCTGACTTGGTTGAGGTAATGCGTTCCTGCAACCTGCCCATTTCTTCTGCCAGGGTGGGCTGATAACCCACAGCAGATGGCATGCGTCCAAGCAATGCTGAACACTCTACTCCCGCCAGAGTAAATCGGTATATATTATCAACGAAAAACAATACATCTCGCCCTTCATCCCGGAATTTTTCTGCCAGGGTTAATCCGGTCAGTCCGACCCGTAATCTGTTACCAGGCGGTTCGTTCATCTGGCCATAGACCATGGAGACTTTATCGAGCACACCGGCATCTGTCATTTCGTGATAGAAGTCATTTCCTTCACGGGTACGTTCTCCTACGCCGGCAAATACAGAAAGGCCCGAATGTGCCTTGGCAATATTATTAATCAGTTCCATCATGTTTACAGTTTTGCCTACACCGGCACCTCCAAACAGTCCAATTTTGCCACCCTTGGCAAAGGGACAAATCAAATCAATTACCTTGATACCTGTCTCCAGTAATTCTGTAGACGGACTCAGTTCGATAAATTTCGGAGCGTCACGGTGAATACTCCATTTTTCATCACTGTTGATTTCTCCTTTTTCATCAATTGCACGACCCAATACATTCATAATACGGCCCAGGGTTTTTTCACCAACAGGTACCGAGATTGGCGCTTCTGTATTATTTACTTTCAGGCCACGTTTCAGACCATCTGTCGAACCCAGTGCAATAGTCCGTACTACACCATCACCCAGTTGTTGCTGTACTTCGAGGGTTGTATCAACACCTTTTTCATCAACAATCAGGGCATGAAAAATTTTTGGTACGGATCCTCTCGGAAATTCAACATCAACTACAGCGCCGATAATTTGTACGATGTTTCCAGAACTCATTTTTTTAGTTCCTCTTTCAATTTACATATTTAGCATATTTAATTTATTAAATTCTTTTCTTGTGTCACACATGAATATAGAAGTCAGGAGACAGAATCCAAAATAATCTTTTTTTATATTCTGACTACTGAATTCTGATTTCTGTATTCTTTTTTATACTGCCGCTGCACCGCCAACAATTTCGGACAGTTCCTGGGTAATAGCAGCCTGACGTGCCTTGTTATAAATCAATTGTAATTCGTCGATTAACTTACCAGCATTATCCGAGGCGCTTTTCATGGCGACCATGCGTGCAGATTGTTCACTTGCGATATTTTCAATCACTCCCTTATAAACCAGTGATTCGATATAGCGTTGCATTAATTGATCCAGCACTTCCTTGGCCTCCGGTTCATAGATATAGTCCCAATGATGTTTAAGCTCTTCTTCTTCGCTGGGTTTTACTGGCAACAATTGTTCAATTACAGGTGTTTGTGTCATTGAATTTATAAAGTTATTAGATACCAGGTAGAGTTGATCTATTTTTGCTTCTGTAAAGGCATCGAGCATAATTTTAACAGTGCCAATCAAGCTCTCTATACTTGGTTCATCGCCCAAATGGGTCGCTTGTCCGACGATATTACCCCCAATACGATTAAAGAACCCAACGGCCTTTGCCCCGATAATTACCAAATCAAGTTCAATATCCTGGTCATTCCATTCCTTCATCCGGCGCAGAACCTCACGAAACAGGTTCGAATTCAAACCACCACATAAACCACGATCAGTCGATACAATAATAAGGCCGATACGTTTTATCTCCTCTCGTCCTGTCAGATATGTATGATGATATTCAGGATGTGCCTGGCCAACATGTCTAATGACATTATGTATCTTATTTGCATAAGGACGTGCAGCCAGCATGCGTTCCTGCGCCTTACGCATTTTACTTGCTGCGACCATTTCCATGGCCTTGGTGATCTTTTGTGTATTCTTGACACTGGCGATCTTGGTCCTTATTTCCTTAGCTGCTGCCATTTATTATCCTCGTATCTGGTATTTGGTATCTGGTATCTGGTATCTGGTATTTTTTAAGAAATCAGAAGTCAGAATACAGAATACTGACTCCTGACTTCTGACTTCTGTATTCATTAATTTTCACTATTCCCTATTCCCTATTCACCAATCACCAATTACCAATTACCAATCACCGGTTTTTAGTTACCATGTTGTATGATTCTTCTTGAATTCCTCGATACTATTCTTCAAAGCTGTATCTATGTCATCATTAAATTCACCAGTATTGTTGATCTGTTTTATAAGGTCACCCTTGTTACTGTTCATAAAATTATGTAATTCGTGCTCAAAATCTCCGATCTTTTCCAGTGCAATATCGTCAAGATAACCACGCTCTGCAGCATAAAGACTGACAGCCATATTGGCGATTGTCATGGGTGAATACTGTTTCTGTTTCATGAGTTCCATAACACGCTGGCCGCGTTCGAGTTGTGCGCGTGTTGCTTCATCAAGATCAGAAGCAAACTGGGAGAAAGCAGCCAATTCACGATATTGGGCCAGGGCCAAACGTACACCACCACCCAGTTTCTTGATAATCTTGGTCTGGGCTGCACCACCTACGCGTGATACCGATAAACCGGCATTGATCGCCGGACGAAAACCGGAGTTGAAAAGATCCGTTTCAAGAAAGATCTGACCATCTGTAATCGAGATCACATTGGTCGGCACGAAGGCCGATACGTCTCCGGCCTGTGTTTCAATGATTGGTAAAGCAGTCAGTGACCCTGTCTTGCCCTTGACCTTTCCGCCCGTAATCTTTTCCACATAGTCAGCATTGATACGTGAGGCACGCTCAAGCAGACGGGAGTGCAGATAAAAAACATCACCTGGATAGGCCTCGCGTCCGGGTGGACGTCTTAACAGGAGTGAAACCTGACGATAGGCCCAGGCCTGCTTTGTCAGATCGTCATATATGATAAGTGCATCCTCACCCCTGTCGCGGAAAAACTCGCCCATGGCGCATCCAGAATAAGGGGCAATATATTGCATGGCAGCCGAAGCAGAAGCGGTGGCAGCAACAACTATTGTGTGTTCCATCGCGCCATGTTCTTCCAATTTACGGATGACAACATTGATTGATGATGCTTTTTGACCAATGGCTACATAAATACATTTGATACCTGTTCCCTTCTGGTTAATGATGGTATCTATTGCCACTGCTGTTTTTCCTGTCTGGCGATCGCCGATAATCAATTCACGCTGACCACGACCGATCGGTACCATGGAATCAATGGATTTAAGACCCGTCTGTACCGGTTGAGCCACGGACTTGCGCGCAATGACACCCGGGGCAATCTTTTCGATCGGAGAAGATTCCTTACAACCCAGATCGCCCTTGCCATCAATCGGATTACCCAGAGAATCAACCACGCGACCCAGCAATTCTTCTCCGACGGGCACCTCCAGAATACGCTTGGTACATTTAACAATATCACCTTCAGTAATATGTTCGTAGTTACCTAAAACCACGGCACCCACAGAATCACGTTCAAGGTTCAATGCCAGTCCATAGGTATTCCCCGGGAATTCGATCATTTCTCCCTGCATGACATCGCTTAACCCGTGAATTCTGGCAATACCATCAGACAAGCTGACGACAGTACCTTCGGTACGGGCTTCGGTCTCAAGATCCAGACCCTGAATTTTCTTTTTAATCAGTTCACTGATTTCTGCTGCACTGATAGACATGATTATTCCTCGTTATATCCTGTTACGGTTGTTACCGATTATCTCAAATATAAAATGTTATTCAGCCAATGTACTGCCCAGGTGCTTCAGCCTGCCTCTAATAGAGGCATCAATGACAGAGTCTCCGGCGCGGATTACCGCACCACCAATCAGGGATTTATCTATCCGGGTACTGATTTCAATTTTCTTGCCCAAGCGCTTGCCCATGGCATCTGCTATTTTTTGTTGTTGGGCTGGCTCCAGAAGATAAGCGGAAACAACTTCAACTTCAGCAATCCCCTCTGCGTTCATACGTTTCTCTTCGAACAACACATAGATATGTGATGCAAGTGTTAAGCGTCTGGTATTGACAAGTACCTTGACAAAATTCTTGCCATAATCAGAAAGATAATTACCACATACATCAAACACGATATCCATTAACGTTTTGCTGTTCAGTCTTGGATTATCCAGGATGATCTGCATTTGTGGATCGGAAACTACCTGACTTAATACACGAAGCATAGCGGACCAGTCCTTCAGCTTGCCTTCATCCCGTGCCTGTTCGAAAGCGGCCACTGCATAAGGCCGTGCCAGTGTAGTATTTTCCTGCATGGCTATGTCCTACAGATCGGCACTGATTTTATCCAGCACTTCCTTATGCACATTCTGATCAACCTCGCGCATCAGAATCTGCTCGGCACCGGCAACTGCCAGTAATGTGACCTGCTGGCGTAGTTCTTCTCTCACCTGCTGGCGCTCCTGATCAATTTCTGCACGCGCCGCTGCAAGGATTCGATTTCCTTCGGTGCGAGCATCATCCTTGGCCTCATCGACTATCTCATCATGTCTTTTCTGTGCCTGATTGATGATATCAACAGCCTTAGCCTTGGCTTCCTTAACCATCTCCACAAAGCGCTGCTTGGCAAGCTCCAGTTCATGATGACCTTTCTCACCCGCTGCCAGTCCATCAGCAATCGTTTTCTTGCGTCGTTCCAATGCATTGATGATGGGAGGCCAGATAAACTTCAGACAGAACCATACGAAAAATATGAAGGATATACTCTGTCCGATTAATGTCAGATTGATATTCATATCCTTATCTCAACAATTCTTATCAATATTGGTCCGGGAGAGAAAAACTTAAACCACCGCAAACAGGACATAGAACGCAATACCAACAGCAATCATTGGCACAGCGTCAACAAGACCCATCACGATGAAAAACTGTGTCCGCAACATTGGAATCAGTTCTGGTTGACGAGCGGCACCTTCCAGGAAACGGCCACCCAGAATACCGATACCGACAGCGGCCCCCAGTGCACCCAGTCCCATCATTAAAGCGCCTGCTATATACAATAGTGCTTGTTCCATTTCTTTCTCCTCTTACTTTAACGAGTCTTAGTATTAAATAAGTTAATAACTTAATGGTGCTCTTGATGAGCCATATCCAGATAAACGATAGTCAAGACCATGAAGATAAACGCCTGCAACAACACTATCAAGACATGAAAGATCGCCCAGCCCAGTTGCAGCAGGCCCCCAAAAGCACCCAATGCAAAATTTGCACTGTACATAATGGCAATCAGGATAAAAATCATTTCACCTGCATACATGTTTCCGAACAATCGCAATGAATGAGATAAAGGTTTGGCAACCAGGTTTACAAACTCAAGCAGGAAATTTACCGGGATAAATAAAATCTTGAGAAATATATTTTTTGGTGAAAATGGCTGAAGACCCAGTTCAGCAGCGAAACCACCAATACCCTTGACCTTGATACTGTAATACAGGACGAGTGCAAACACCGAAAGTGACATGCCGAAAGTGGCATTCGGATCGTTACTCGGCACAATCTTCATGTAGGGTACTCCTATAACAGCTGCAATATGAGGTATCCAGTCCACGGGGATCAGATCCATCAGATTCAGGAGCAGTATCCAGACAAAAAGTGTTAGTGCAATCGGGGCAACCAGATTATTCTTTCCCGAAAAACCGTCATGTACCATCGAATTAATAAATTCTACTATCCATTCGATAAAATTTTGCAGCCCTCCAGGCACACCGGAGGTCGCCTGCCTGGCTGCCAAGCGAAAAGTTATTATGAATAATAACCCCAGTCCTATTGAAAAAAACATGGTGTCGAGATGAATTGCCCAGAAACCCATTTGCTTGGCTTCTTCTATGCTTTGGGCGATACCCCATGTACCATCCGGTAATTTACCGTAAGTAAGATTTTGCAAATGGTGTTTTATATAACTTGAAGCAGTTAATGCTTCGTGTTCGGATACCATGGTTTTGCTTTAGATTATTCTGGTTAATTTCAACTAGATTCAATGTGTTCCTGTAAATCCTTTCTTGCTTATTCCCATTCCCGCCAGATTTACAAATATCATAAATATATACATCATAAATAATGCAATCACGTTAATTGGCTTGATCAGCGCAAAACAAATCGCAAAGATTACCCCTGTTAAAACAAGTTTTCCTGCTTCACCTATATATAACCAGCGCAAAATCATATGCGGGGTCTGGGGTTCTGACCCTCTGAAAGCAAACCTGACAAAATATGCATTTGGCAACATATAGGCCAACCCGCCAAGCAATACTGAGTATGCTGAAACAGTTGTAAACAAGATGAATATAAGTAATGCAACCAGTATTGTTACAACAAACTGTATTCCTACCAATTTATATGCGGCTGTCTTGTTGGCTGATATATCTGTTCGCACACTTAGCTACCACGGTACCGGTGGCAACAGCAATTTAATTATTCCCTGACGACCGGCTTCTGACGGGCGGTTTGTAAGCCTCCAGCACAAGAAAGCAAGTATAATAACCTGATACAATGAAATCAATCGCTGCAATGCACAAAAACCATATTTATCACAGATTTGATAAATAACAACACCAACACCCTGAGTGTAAAAAGATTATTTTATCCTTTTCAGAATGCCATCCAGTTCATCCAGTGAATGGTACCCGATCTCCAGTGTGCCCTTGCCCTTGGCCTTCTGTTTTATATTGACCCTCGTCCCCAGACGTTCTGAAAGATCATCCTGTAATTTACGAATATTCGGGTCCTGTTTATTAAACCGGCTGGTTTTGGGTTTACCCTTTACTCTCTGGGCATTACTTACTATCCGTTCGGCTTCCCTCACTGACAGACCACCCTTCACCACACGCTTCGCAATTTCCACTTGCAGTTGCAGTGGCAACGCAACAATCGCACGTGCATGCCCCATCTCCAGTTCACCGGATCGCATCAAGGCCTGTACATCGCGATGTAACTCCAGTAACCGCAGCAGGTTGGTCACCATAGAACGTGAACGGCCCACAGCATCAGCGATGGTCTCATGCGTCATTTTGAATTCATGTAACAGACGCGACAGGGTCTGTGCCTCATCCAACGGATTCAGGTCCTCACGCTGGATATTTTCAATCAGGGCGATACAGGCAGCGGTCTGATCAGGTACATTGCGGATCAAGGCCGGCACTTCATGCAGTCCCGCCATCTGCGCCGCGCGCCACCGCCGTTCACCGGCAATGATTTCGTATTTATCATTACCGCTGAGCGGGCGTACCAGGATCGGTTGCACCACACCCTGCGCCCGGATTGAATCCGCGAGTTCCTGCAATGCTTCCGGATTCATGGTCTTGCGTGGCTGGTACTGGCTTTTTTTGATCAGATCCACCGGGAGGTTGCGCAGTTTTTCGATGCCATCAAGTTCAGGCAATCCCGTGCCTGTACCGAGCAGCGCGTCGAGTCCCTTGCCCAATCCACGTTTCTTTGTAGTCATGGATGATTACTCCTAACCGTCCTATGGTGCTGTGTTCCGGCCCGGACATCCGCTGTCCGGGCGCTTGACAGGATAAAAGTCCACTGGACTTTTTTCTATTCCGTCTCGCCCACGTTTCCTGGCAGTCATCGATCAATGCTCCTGCGCAACAGCGGCTTTATTTTCCCGGCGCAGCATCTCACCGGCCAGCGCCAGGTAGGCCAATGCACCACTGGATGCCTTGTCATATTTGATTACCGGCAGACCATGGCTGGGGGCCTCTGCCAGACGCACATTTCGCGGGATAATCGTGCGATAAACCTGTTCCCCGAAATGTTCCAGTAATTGTGCAGAGACCTGCGTGGCCAGATTGTTACGCGGGTCATACATGGTGCGTAACAATCCTTCAATCTTCAGGTCCGGATTAAGGTATTTTTTGATCTTTTCAATGCTGGACAACAATGCCGTTAATCCTTCCAGTGCATAATATTCACATTGCATCGGTATAATCACCGACGTTGCGGCCACCAGTGCGTTAACAGTAAGCATATTGAGTGCAGGTGGACAGTCAATAAAGACAAAATCATAATGCTGTTTAACTTCATCCAGTGCCTTGCGTAAACGCACTTCCCTGGCCAGTTCATCCAGCAATGCCACTTCAGCTCCAGTCAGATCACTATTGCTCGGCAACAAATCATATCCACTCTCAACACATTTAATGAGCACTTCCCGGATGTGCTTGTCGCCCATCAGCACTTCATAACTGGTACTCTCAAGACCCATCTTGTTAACACCGCTACCCATCGTCGCATTACCCTGCGGATCGATATCCACCAGCAACACACGGCGCCTGGCTGCAGCCAATGATGCCGCCAGATTGACACTGGTAGTAGTTTTGCCAACACCGCCCTTCTGGTTGGCGATGGCGATAATCTTGGTCATGAATGTGATGGCAGGGGTGTATTCATTGTTATTAAGAACATCCAGACATTATTGCATAGTCAATTCAATCAGGGTAAAGCCTTAATTTCCACCAGCGACCGTGGTTCCCTGATCCCGGGCACATTAAAAGTATGCACCTGCACTGTTACAGTGCCTTCCTCCAGAGTTGCCAGTTCCTCTTCAATATCACTGCCCTTCATCGCCAGCAGGCTGCCCCCAGGTGCAAGCAAATGCCTGGTCTGGGTATAGATAGTATTCAAACTGCCAAAGGCGCGGGTGATGATGGTAGTAAATAATTGTTCTGTACTGAACTGTTCCGCCCTGACACATTCGGTTTTTACATTCGGGATTTTCAGTTCGATGATGGCCTGGTTCACAAAACGTATTTTCTTGTGACTACTGTCCAGCAATACCCATTGTTTGTCCGGAGCGGCAAGCGCGAGGATCAGTCCGGGCAGACCGGCGCCGGTACCGGCATCCAGGCAACGATCACCATTCAGATATGGCAAAACCGACAGGCTGTCCAGAATATGGTGTGTCACCATTTGTCCGGGTTCCCGGATCGCCGTGAGGTTATAGGCACTGTTCCATTCTTGCAGCAGTTGGATATAGCGGATGTAGTCATCAAGGGGATGAGCATCCGGCTGCATGCCAAGTGCTGTCAGTCCATGACGAATATTGTTGACGAGCTGGTTTGAGGATTGCGGATCGCTCAAGCGCTTTTCTTGTATTGGGCTGAGTTTTTCTTGAGGTAAATACGCAATAATGAAATAGCAGCAGGAGTGACGCCCGGAATCCTTGAGGCATGACCGAGACTGTGCGGCCGGTGCTCGGAAAATTTCTGCACCATTTCCGATGAAAGGCCGCGCACCCGGCTGTAATCAATTGTTTCGGGCAGTACCGTATCTTCATGATGGCGGTTACGTTCGATCTCGGCAGCCTGGCGTTCAATATAACCACTGTACTTGGCCTGTATCTCCACTTGCCCGGCAACATCAGCAGGAATATGGCTGCAATCAATGCCAAACAGATGCATCAGTTGCAGATAATTTACTTCCGGCCTGCGTAACAATTGCATCAGACTGTATTCATGCGTCATGGCCTGCCCCAGACTTTCCGTGGCACCCGTCTCAGTAATTGCGCCGGGTTGTACCCAGATCTGTTCCAGACGTGTCTGTTCCCGGTCAATGACTGCGCGTTTCTCTTCAAAACGCTGCCAACGCTCATCACCCACCAGTCCCAGTTTACGGCCAATCTCCGTCAATCTGAGATCGGCATTGTCCTCACGCAATGACAGGCGGTATTCCGCCCGGCTGGTGAACATCCGGTAAGGTTCATTGGTACCGCGTGTAATCAGATCATCAATCAGCACCCCGATATAGGCCTCATTGCGGCGCGGACTCCAGCAGGTTTCTCCCTTCACCTTCAGTGCTGCATTGAGTCCCGCAATCAGGCCCTGTGCAGCGGCTTCTTCATAACCGGTAGTACCGTTGATCTGGCCTGCAAAAAATAATCCTTCAATATATTTGGTCTCCAGCCAGGGCTGCAGATCACGCGGATCAAAATAATCGTATTCGATGGCATAACCGGGACGGGTGATGTGTGCGTTTTCAAACCCCTTGATGGAACGCACCAGATCATATTGCACATCAAACGGCAAACTGGTGGAAATACCGTTCGGATAAACCTCGCGGGTATGCAGTCCTTCCGGTTCAATGAAGATTTGATGTGAGGCCTTTTCTGCAAAACGTACCACTTTGTCTTCCACCGATGGGCAATAACGTGGTCCGGTGCCTTCGATCCTGCCGCTGTACATCGGTGAACGGTGAATCGCGCCACGGATGATCTCATGTGTGCGTTCATTGGTATGCGTGATATGGCAGGAGACCTGCTGCGGGTGTTCGGCGGCACTGCCGATAAATGAAAACACCGGCACCGGTACATCTCCCGGCTGTTTCTGCAATCCGGTGTAGTCTATGGTCTTGCCATCAATGCGCGGCGGTGTGCCGGTCTTCAAGCGGCCGACACGGAATGGCAGTTCCCGCAATCTTTTTGCCAGGGCATTCGAAGGTGGATCCCCGGCCCGGCCTCCAGTGTGGTTACTGTCACCGATGTGAATTAACCCGCCCAGAAATGTACCTACAGTAAGAACTACAGTTTGTGCCCTGAATTGCAGACCCATCTGGGTAACGACACCGGTGACCTTGTCGCCTTCCACGATCAGATCATCCACGGCCTGTTGAAAGATGGAAAGATTGGGCTGCTGTTCCAGTGCCGGTTTGACAGCAGATTTATACAAGACACGATCGATCTGCGCCCGGGTAGCACGCACCGCTGGCCCCTTGCTGGCATTGAGGACACGGAACTGGATACCACTGCGGTCGGCTGCCAGAGCCATTAAACCTCCGAGGGCATCGATCTCTTTCACCAAATGACCTTTACCAATCCCGCCGATGGCCGGATTACATGACATCTGCCCGAGGGTATCGATGCTATGGGTAAGCAGTAAAGTCCTGACACCCAGACGTGCAGAGGCCAGGGCAGCTTCGGTGCCAGCATGGCCGCCTCCGACAATGATTACGTCAAATTTTTGAGGGAATGAACTCATTAGCTTGTGGCTCTATCTGGTATCTGGTATCTGGTATCTGGTATCTGGTATCTGGTATCTGGTATCTGGTATCTGGTATCTGGTATCTGGTATCTGGTA
>MGYU01000072.1:12791-13060 GCA_001801885.1 Gammaproteobacteria bacterium RIFCSPLOWO2_12_47_11 | reverse complement strand
AAGAAATTGCCGGCGCTGGACGTGTTCTCAAAGCGCTTGAAGAAGGCCGATTGCAAGGGATTTCCACGGCTATTCTCCTTGGAGAAATCCGGTATGTCTATCTGCGGGAGAACAAATTGGGCTTCGAAATTGCTCGGGCCGCTATCGAGGCAGAAGCGAACCTGCGGATATTGCCCATCACCGTGCCGCTTGCCATTCATGCGGCCGAGATCAGGAGACGCTACTACTCAAAGAAAAATGCTTTTTCTTACAATGATGGCCTCTACCTG
>MGYU01000072.1:0-12668 GCA_001801885.1 Gammaproteobacteria bacterium RIFCSPLOWO2_12_47_11 | reverse complement strand
GCCTTTGCCAGCAAGTCCCAGACCGGATCGATCACATCGGAGCCGTGAGTGTCTATGCGCAGATCCTCGGCTTCTACGTAATGCCCGGCAATATGGGCATAGGCGATGCGCTCACCAGGCAGTGACTTCATAAAGGTTTCTGCATCATAACGATGGTTGATGCTGTTGACATAGATATTATTGATATCGAGATGCAGATAACAATCCGCTTCTTCGAGAATGGCATTGATGAATTCGATTTCCGGCATCTCCTGGCCGGGTGCTGCATAGTAGGAAACATTCTCAATCGCCATGCGCCGCCCGATGATGTCCTGTGTACGCCTGATGCGATCTGCAACATAGTGCACGGCATCTTCAGTAAACGGGATGGGCATGAGGTCATAGAGATGACCATCATCTGCGCAATAACTCAGGTGTTCGCTGTAACAACGGATGTTATGGGTATCCAGAAATTGCCTGACCTTGTGCAGAAATGCCTCATCCAGCGGTGCGGGACCACCCAGATTCAGCGAGAGGCCATGACAGACAACGGGAATTCGTTCAGCGATTGCCCGGAACAAATGACCGTAACGGCCACCGACATCGATCCAGTTCTCCGGGGCCACTTCCATGAAATCGACCTGGGAAGGAAATTGATCTGCAAGCGAGCTTATAAAGGCCCGCCGCAGACCCAAACCGGCACCTGTTACTGGATATTTGCTGTTGTTCAGGTGCATGATGCAGTGCTTAAATGCTGTAGGCGCTTTTGCGCTTACTTATTCTCGCCGCACTTGCCTTCGCCGCATTTACCTTCATGCGTTTTTCTCTTCTCGCCGCACTTGCCTTCACCGCATTTACCTTCAGCGGAGGTGTCTTTATTCTCACCACACTTGCCTTCGCCTTCCTTCTCTTCACCACACTTGCCTTCAGCGTCCTTTTCTTCACCACAATTACCTTCTTCGGCTACCATGTAGCCACTGGACAGGTCATTCAGTGCAAACGGATTATCTGCAGCCAGTACCACCGGACTCGCAGCCAGGGATATAACAAAGGTGGTACCCAGGGCAGCTGCAATGGGTATTAATGTCTTCTTGCTCATTTAAATTTCCTCCAGAAATGATTATTAACACTATAAAAAAGATCTGCGGCAGGCCACTGAAGGAATACCGCAGATCTTGGACGCATACTCCCGGTACTTGTTACAGGACAAATGTTCCAGACATAATCCTTTACGAAATAACCATACAAAATATGCGTTCAGACGATTACTTGCTCTCGCCGCACTTGCCTTCGTCTTCTTTCATTCCACCACACATGCCTTCGTGATCACCCTTTTCTTCACCGCAGTGACCTTCAGCTTCTTTCTCTTCACCGCATTTGCCTTCAGCCTTTTTCTCTTCACCACATGATCCTTCTTCGGCAACCATGTAGCCGCTGGACAGGTCATTCAGCGCAAACGGATTTTCGGCAGCCAGAACGATCGGGCTGGCGGCCAGGGATATAACAAAGGTGGTGCCTAGGGCTGCTGCAATGGGTTTTAAAGTCTTCTTGCTCATTTGAGGATTCCTCCTGGGATTTTTGAAAAAAGCCATTTCTGGCCCGGTTTAAACCATGGTAAGGGAACATAAGTGCTTCCCTCTATTTAATTATTAATTTAACAGATACGAGCGTAGTAACTGTTACATTAATATATTTAACACTTGCCTATAGACTCACATCCCCAACTGATGTTTCAGTCTATACTAGAAAATTTACTCAGAATCTGCATCAAAATGATGCGAGCGCAGGTGAGACTAGGCGAAAATGGACGACAAAATCGCCGGGAACGATTTTGAACAGCGGAGCTGGCCCGCAGGGTGGAGGGCAGGATGCCCGGAGTAAAAAGCGGAGTATACACGCCAGTACATGAGCATTTTGAGTCCGTTTTCAACGCCGTATCGCCAAGCGCAGCCATTTTGAGGCAGGTTCTGCTTATTTGGGGCGCATGTGGGGAAACAGTATTACATCCCGTATGGAGGGAGAATCAGTCAGCAACATGACCAGCCGGTCTATGCCGATACCTTCGCCGGCCGCAGGTGGCATGCCATATTCCAGCGCTGTAATGTAATCGGCATCATAGTGCATTGCTTCATAATTACCGGATTCCTTGTCCTCTACCTGTTTACGGAAACGCTCTGCCTGGTCATCCGGATCGTTCAGTTCGGAGAAACCATTGGCTATCTCGCGCCCACCGATAAATAACTCAAACCGGTCAGTCACGTCAGGATCGGTATCCGATCTTCGGGCCAGTGGTGATACCTCGGTTGGATAGGCGGTAATAAAAACAGGCTGTTTGAGATTGGATTCCACCGTCTTCTCAAATATCTCGATCAAAACCTTGCCGGGACTGTAATTATTTTCAACAGGAATATCGAGATTGCGGGCAACAGCGCACAATGACTTTAGTGACTCAAGGTCACCTGCATGAAGTCCCTGATTAAATTTCAGGACAGCCTCTTTTACAGTCATGTTCTCGAATGGCTGGCCCAGATCACAGGTTTCGCCCTGATAACATATTTTTGTATCACCCAGGATTTCCTGCACCAGGCTCTTTATCATGGCCTCCGTCAATATCATGAGGTCACGGTAACCGGCATAGGCCTGGTAAAATTCCAGCATCGTGAACTCGGGATTATGCCGTGGCGACAATCCTTCATTGCGAAAACTGCGGTTGATCTCGAATACCTTTTCCATTCCGCCCACGACCAGACGCTTCAGATAAAGCTCCGGCGCAACACGCAAATACATTTGCATATCCAGTGTATTGTGATGGGTAATGAACGGACGTGCGGTGGCACCACCGGGGATCACCTGCAACATGGGTGTTTCTACCTCGATAAATCCTGTGTCCCTGAGATAGTTGCGGATAAAATCAATCGTCTTTGAACGGATGGCAAAAGTACGGCGTGTTTCTTCGTTGGTGATTAAATCCAGATAACGCTGCCGGTAACGGAGTTCATGGTCAGTCAGGCCATGATATTTTTCCGGTAACGGGCGCAGGGATTTTGCCAGCAGCTCGACGTGATTAACATGTACAGAAAGTTCGCCGGTTTTTGTTTTAAACAATATCCCTTCTGCACCAAGGATATCACCCAGATCCCATTGCTTGAAATCGTCATACTGTCCTGCCGCCAGATCATCACGTTTCACATAGATCTGTATACGGCCGGACATGTCCTGTATATGTGCAAATGCAGCCTTACCCATCACCCTGCGCGTCATCATGCGGCCGGCAATCTTGACTTTGACCGCCAGTTGCTCAAGTTCCGCTTGATCATTGCCTGTATATTCAGCAAGTAACTCTGCCGCCAGGGCACTGCGCCGGAAATGATTCGGGTAGGCATTGCCTTTTTCCCGCAATTTCTGCAAATGCGCACGACGCTGCGCAATGAGATCATTGTCATTATTATTTTCGTTGTCTGACATTATTTAAAGTCCACTCTTCAAACTTGCTTCTATAAATTTATCCAGATCACCATCCAGTACTGCCTGTGTATTCCCCGTCTCAACACCGGTACGCAGGTCCTTGATACGGGATTGATCCAGTACGTATGATCTGATCTGGCTGCCCCAGCCGATATCGGCCTTGGCATCTTCCTGCGCCTGTTTCGCCTCATTGCGTTTCTGCATTTCAAGCTCATACAGCTTGGCACGCAACTGGCTCATGGCCTGGTCCCTGTTTTTGTGTTGCGAGCGCTGGTTTTGACATTGTACAACGATACCCGACGGGAGATGAGTAATACGCACTGCAGAATCGGTCTTGTTGACGTGCTGCCCGCCTGCCCCGCTGGAACGATAAGTATCAATGCGCAGATCAGCCGGATTAATATCGATATCAATCGTCTCATCAACTTCCGGTGATACAAACACCGAGGCAAACGAAGTATGCCGGCGGTTGTTGGAATCAAAAGGGGATTTACGCACGAGCCGGTGCACGCCCGTTTCCGTACGCAGCCAGCCGTAGGCATAATCCCCGGCATATTTAATCGTCGCACTTTTGATGCCGGCAACTTCGCCGGGAGACACTTCGATCAATTCCGTATCGAAATCATGCTGTTCCCCCCAGCGCAGATACATGCGCAATAACATCTCGGCCCAGTCCTGGGCTTCTGTCCCGCCGGAACCGGATTGAATATCAAGAAAGGCGTTATTGGCATCCATCTCACCGGAAAACATGCGGCGGAATTCCAGTTCCTCGACTTTCTTTTCATATTTGTCAACGTCCTTTGCGACTGCCTGCACTGTGTCAGCATCCTTTTCCCCGGCAGCAATGGACAATAATTCCGAGGCATCGCGTAATCCCTCTTCTATTTCACGGATATAATCAACGATAAGTTCCAGTGTAGCTCGTTCCTTGCCCAGTGACTGGGCACGCCCAGGATTGTCCCATACCTTCGGTTCGGCCAGTTCGTGCTCGACTTCTACCAGCCGTTCCGCCTTGTTATCGTAGTCAAAGATACCTCCTGAGTTCGAAAACTCGGTCTTTCAGGTCCTTGATCTGGTTCAGTACAGGATTAATCTCAAACATGGCAGGTAATTTTCTCTGATAAATTTGTGGAGGGCACATTGTAATCGGAAGCAGAAAATCCGTTAAGTATTATTTCTAACCGCATTAAGCACAGAGAGCACGAAATACACAGGGGTTATTAACACAGGCTGAGAATCAGAAAATGAGAAGAACCAATTTAACCTGCGATTTCTTAATTCTGCTTGTTGTCCTTATCCGCTATTTTATATCGATGCTGTTGTATATTCAGGTTAATCTCGAATGTGGTTCTTGACAGTTCAGCGATGGTCCGGGGGAAATCAAATTTACTGAAACCTGTTAACTCCCAAAGATGCCACAAGGATGCTGTACCGGTATAGACCGGTTTCGGAAAATCAGCATAACCTATCATGTACTTGCGTATATTTTGTCTTGAGCATTTTAATATCTCTGCTACATCCGTAAGTCCTACCAGATCAGGTTTTACTTCGATCAGTTCAGCACCCGGAATTACATCCTTCACATTGGCAATGGCGGAGTTGACCGCAGCAGCCGCTGATTCTGCTTCGCGCACAAACTCAAGGGCGATACTGCCCACCTGTCCGGTTCCAATAAGTGCGTCATCACAACCTGCTTCATACAAGGCATCGAGATAACGTTCCGGATCATCCTGCGTATCCGGCAGGGAAAAGGTCAGTGTAAATTCATATTTGTTCATTTGAACTACCTTGATTGTAGATACACCCGTCAACTTTTTGCCGTAATTGTCTGGCATGTGCCTCCGGGTTTCCGGGTGTGCTCCATATTGACATCTGACAGAATAATCCACACCGGCAATCGTCTTTATTCTGCGGGCAACGTAAACTGCCCCAGGCATGTCCTTGCCGCCTCACTACCTGCCAACCCTTTGATTCTGCATAACAAAGAATGGCTTCAATCTCTTTATTAGGGTGTTTTTTCCTCAAGTTCTGCTCTCCATACTAGGAAGATTATACAGGGTTGTCAAGTGACAACCATCCTGAAATCACTGCACCCCGGAGCAGACAAATATGAATTTTTATCACCTTAACAGGTGCGTCTGTAAATGAGGTGGGGACAAAGCGTAAAAGTGATTGCATGTAACCTCCTTGTTGATATGAAATTCCAGACTGGTGTCAGTCTATCAAATAATCATGATCAATTGCTGATTGTTCGTGAATATTCCAACTGTTAACCCAGTGTACTCCATGCAATCCGTGGTTTAGTTTTATTCAACCGGCGAGATGTAATCCACCACCAGTTGCAATTGCCTGCGGCCGGCAAATTCATTAATGTCCAGTTTGTAAACAGTCTGCACCCGGCCGGTTGCTTCCGGCCAGTCTTCATCAGTGATATTAAAAGCGATGGCGTCAATGGATCTGTTGTTACCCGGATGCCGTAACTGCAATTTGAGATGCCTTTCACCAACGACCCGGGCATTGATGATTTCAAACTCACCGTCAAACACGGGCTCGGGGAAACCCTGCCCCCAGGGCCCTGACGATATTATTTTTTCTGCCAGATCAAAGCTCAATTCATTAACAGACAATTCACCATCCGAGACCAGCACACCTTCCAGTTCATCACCGGATAAAAACATACCTGTTATCTGATCAAAAACCACCTTGAACTGTTCGAGATCAGATTCCCGGATGGTAAGCCCGGCAGCCATCGCATGACCACCAAATTTACTGATAATACCGGGATGCTGGCTGGCAATGGTGTCCAGCACATCGCGGATATGTACACTGCTGATGGAACGTGCCGATCCCTTGATGTAACCCTCCTTGTCTTTTGCAAAGACAATGGCCGGCCGGTTTATCTGGTCCTTGATTCTCCCGGCCAGAATTCCGACAACTCCCTGATGCCAGTTTTCATTGAAAAGACATACACCGTTCGGTAATGACGCCTGGTTATTCAAATCCAGATCGGCAATATCAATCATGGCCTGCGCCTGCATCTCTGCCTGTATCTCGCGCCGTTCCTTGTTGAGCTGCTCAAGCTTGAGGGCCATGTCCTTTGCCAACCGTTGATCATCGGTCAACAAACATTCAATACCGAGCGACATGTCGGTCAGTCTGCCCGCCGCATTCAGGCGCGGTGCTACAGCAAAGGACAAATCCTGTGCGGCGGTATTGCGTAGATTACGATTAGCAGCTTGCAGTAATTCCCGGATGCCGGGGCAACACTTGCCGGAACGGATACGTGCCAGACCCTGTGCAACGAGTATGCGGTTGTTATGATCGAGCGGCACCACGTCTGCGACAGTACCCAGTGCAACCAGATCCAGTAATTCAGCCAGATTGGGTTCAGGGATGTTATTTGCAGCGAACCAGTTTTGTTCTCGCAAGTGACTGCGCAGGGCAATCAGGATATAAAACATCACACCCACTCCGGCCAGGTTCTTGCTTGGGAAGCTGTCACCGGGCTGATTGGGATTCACTATTGCGTTGGCATCCGGGAGAGACAAACCGGGCAAATGATGATCGGTAATTAATACGTCAATGTTTCTGGAACGTGCCTGTGCCACACCTTCTATACTGGAAATTCCGTTATCTACGGTAATGATGACATCAGGTTGCATTTCCGCCGCGACCTCGACGATCTCGGGACTCAAACCATAACCGAATTCAAAGCGGTTCGGGACAACATACAGGACATCACTGAACCCCATTAACTTCAGCCCACGCAGGGCGAGTGCGCAACTTGTTGCACCATCAGCATCAAAATCCGCAACAATTAATATTTTTTTATTTTCCCTGAGCGCATTAGCCAGTAATGTCACAGCCTTATCAATCCCAAGCAGTGCCTCAAATGGTAATAACCCTTGCAGCGAATAATCCAGCTCCATTGCCGATTGGATATTGCGTGCCGCATAGATGCGCCGTAATACGGGATGGATATCCTCCGGGAAACTGACATCATTCAGGGATGTGCGACGTGTAATGTTAACTGGCATCAGAATAATTAATATTTGTCATTTCGACCAAAGGGTAGATCCCTCACTGCGTTCGGGACGCCTACGGCGGATTTCTCGCTGCGCTCGAAATGACATAAGTATTTTTAATTTGCATAAACAGATACCGGTTTGGGCCGTCTCCAGAATTGATAAAGAGAAGATTTACTGATTGTAAATTGTTGATACTCGGTCAATAGCGTTAATTCCTCGATCTCTTTTGATTTAATGCAATCAACAATGTCCGCGAACCAGAACTCTTCCAGATAAGTAATAAAATCCTGCCAGCCTTTCAGATCATGATACTGGCTGTGACGCAAACCAAAGGACATGACGATCAGTACATCATCTTCATCTTCTGAAAGTTCGATTGTATCATCAATGGATTCCGGCAATTCCGCGCCGGGAATATTGGCAAGCAAAGAAAACCCCTTGGCGATTTCTTCATCGGTGAATACCCTGCTCCAGGGGCATTTTACCAGGATGGGCAATTCACCGCACCCCCAGAACCAGAGGCTGTTGACAGCACGCTCCCCCCGCCGCTCACGTTCTGTATTTACCTGACTTCCATGCAGCGTCATTTGTATTTCATTCAATAACTGTGCCCACGCCTGCTGGTCTTTCCCTGACGGCATATAATAATGTATGTCCCTGCCAGCAACTTCATGAACAGGTATCGTTTTAATTTCAGGGGCAACATCCATGGTGACATACCAGCGATTAGTGGTTGGCGCTTCCAGTATCATGCCCCGCTCTGCCAGAATGTCTTTTACATCTGCCGCCAGCACCAGGGCATCATGCTGATCCAGTGAAAAGGTGGATTCGTCCATCAGGACCAATCCCTGCTGATCAGCAACCAGATGCACCGGATCAGCACGCATCCAGGCTCCTGCCAGGGATTGATCATCATCCACCAGCTTTGTTATAGCAGCGATAGGGAAATCTTTCTCTGCATGACTTTCCAGTTTGAACAACATGCACAAAGCATCACTGAATCCAAACGGAATGAGTTGTTCACGGCTGGCACAGGCCAGCAGTTTTTCCAGTGCGGGAACCGGCGGGATGTCCTGTTCAGTTAAATCCCTGGCGGGTGTGAGCAGACCGGGGATGAACAGGGTGAGGCTGTGCATAGTAAATTAATTACCTACGATTTATCGCCAGAATAACCATCGAAGTTGATTCATCCTCATCGCCACATCAAGTATTGTGTTTCGCCTTTTATGGCAAGTGACTTCTTTTTAAAAAGAAGTCACCAAGAAAACTTTCTCCGGATGCCTTGGTCTGCGACTTCCCTCGGTGTTCGTTGCAGTAACGCGCCGCAAAGATTCGCATCCATGCTCAGTTTTGCTAAAAATGACTTCCTGTCATTTTTGCGCTACTGCTACCTTGCACCTCGGCAAGGCATACGGAGTGATAGTGTATTTAAGAATCGAGCAGAATTTTTCTTATGCCAGATTATCGAGTATTGCTTTTTTTACTTGCTCCAGATTTGCTTCAATCTTGACGACCGGTGCGGTGCTTTGTGCAATTGCCGTATCCGGATCTTTCAGGCCGTGGCCGGTCAGGGTGCAAACGACTGTACTGTTTTCAGCAATCTTGCCGGATTTTATATCACGCATGGCACCCGCCAGTGATGTGGCCGATGCCGGTTCACAGAACACGCCTTCTTTTTCAGCAAGAAGTTTTTGCGCGGCGAGGATTTCTTCATCAGTACATTCATCGAACCAGCCGCCGGATTCCTTGTTGACTGTCCAGGCCTGATCCCAGGATTGCGGATGGCCGATACGGATTGCGGTTGCAACAGTTTCCGGATCATCCACAATCTTGCCGCGGAGAAATGGTGCGGAACCGCTGGCCTGATAACCCACCATTTTCGGCCGTTGACCAACACTTGGGCCACCGGCAAACCGGCAATGTCCTTTACAGAAGGTACAGGCATCAGTGACGTGATCGCCATCCTTGCAGGCGTATTCGCTGTAACCAATCCAGTGTGCGGTGATGTTGCCCGCATTGCCTACCGGCAGGCAATGATAATCCGGTGCACGTCCGAGCTCTTCAACGATCTCGAACGCCGCTGTCTTCTGCCCCTGTAAACGATAAGGGTTAATAGAGTTGACGATAGTAACCGGCGCAGTTTGTGCTACTTCTTTTACCAGCCGCATACCGTCATCAAAGTTGCCCTTGATCTGGATCACAACCGCACCTTCCATCATGGCCTGTGCGAGTTTGCCCTGGGCGATCTTTCCATCCGGTATCAACACAAACGCAGTAATCCCTGCGCGCGCCGCATAGGCTGCGGCCGAGGCTGATGTATTGCCAGTCGATGCACAGATAATGGCCTGAGAACCGTCTTCCATGGCCTTGGTGACTGCCATGGTCATGCCACGATCTTTAAACGATCCGGTGGGATTCAGTCCTTCATATTTCACATAGATATCGACATCCCTGCCGGTCAGTTCCGGAATATTATGCAGCCGGATCAATGGTGTATTCCCTTCACCCAGGCTGATGATGCGGGTGTCATCATGCACCGGCAGACGATCACGGTAACGTTCGATGAGACCGGTATATCTCTGTCTAAAGGTCATAACATTAGTGATTAGTGATTGGTGATTGGTGATTGGTAAATCAATATGAAAGAATAATAATTCTAAACCAATCACTATTCACGGGGTTTAAGTCAACGTTTCCAGTCGTATCCGCATGATCTTGTCATTAATGCTATCAAGTGCTTCGATTTCTTTAATGGCCTTGTTCATGAATTTTTCCCGTACACGCTGTGTCAATATGATCACCGGCACATGGCTTGCGCCTTCGTCAGGTTCTTTCTGCAAAATGGCTTCAATGCTGATCCCGGCAGCACCCAGTATCCGCGTCACATCAGCAAGCACACCCGGTCGATCTATCGCCTGCATACGCAGATAATAGGCAGTCACAACTTCTTCCATAGGAAGTATGGACATATCTGACAATTTATTCGGCTGGAAGGCCAGGTGCGGGACCCGGTTATTCGGATCAGTGGTCAGGACACGCGCAACATCCACTACGTCTGCAATCACAGCGGAAGCTGTAGGTTCGGCTCCGGCACCGGCACCATAATAAAGAGTCGGGCCAACAGCATCACCTTTCACCAACACGGCATTCATTACACCGTTCACATTCGCAATCAGACGGCGCTCGGGTATGAGTGTGGGATGCACACGTAGTTCTATACCTTTATCTGTTTTGCGTGCGATGCCAAGATGTTTAATCCGGTAACCCAGTTGATCAGCATAAAATACGTCCTGCCGTTCAATCGTTGTGATCCCTTCCGTGTAGGTTTTATCAAACTGCAACGGGATACCAAATGCAATGGAACCGAGAATAGTGAGTTTGTGGGCGGCATCTATGCCTTCCACATCGAACGTTGGATCGGCCTCGGCATAACCCAGCGCCTGGGCCTCTTTGAGCACATCATCAAATGTCCTGCCCTCTTCGCGCATCTCGGTCAGAATAAAATTTCCTGTGCCATTGATAATGCCGGCCAGCCACAGGATCTGGTTGGCAGCAAGCCCTTCGCGTATGGCCTTGATGATCGGGATGCCACCGGCAACTGCTGCTTCAAATGCCACCATCACACCTTTTTTCTGGGCGGCGGTAAATATCTCGTTGCCGTGTTTTGCGATGAGCGCCTTGTTCGCGGTGACTACATGCTTGTCATTCTCGATGGCCTTGAGCACCAGCTCCCGTGCCGGTGAATAGCCGCCTATCAATTCGATAACGATATCAATATCGGGATTATTCACGACTTCAAAGGCATCATCCGTAATTTTGTCAATTTTATCCAGGCCATGAATCTTCTCAGCATTGTATTCCTTTGCCGCAGCGTGACTGATCCGTATTTCACGGCCTGCGCGACGTGCAATCTCTTCGGCATTCCGGTGCAATACATTAATAGTACCGCTGCCTACTGTACCCATGCCGAGTAATCCGACTTTAACTGGTTTCATTTGTTAGTATCTGGTATCTGGTATTTGATATTCAAATCAGGTTTTTTTGATTTTGCCTGTCTGATTCACGCTTCTCGCTTCAAAGCTTCCATCGGTTCGCCGCGGAACATGGAACGGATTCCACGAACTGCCTGGCGGGTACGATGTTCATTTTCAATGAGTGCAAAGCGCACATGCTTATCGCCATATTCACCAAAACCGATGCCCGGTGATACAGCGACCCTGGCTTCACTTAACACCTTCTTGGAAAACTCGATCGAACCCATGGCCTGGAATTGTTCCGGGATGGGGGCCCACACAAACATCGTGCCCCTGGGTTTTTCTACAGCCCAACCGGCGGAGTTCAGCCCTTCACATAACACATCTCGACGGCGCTGGTACATATCACGGATATCTGCCACACATTGTTGATCACCTTCCAGTGCGGTAATCGCTGCCACCTGCACCGGGGTAAACAATCCGTAATCAAGATAGGATTTTAATCGGGTCAAAGCTTTGACCAGTGTCTGGTTGCCAACCATGAAACCCACGCGCCAGCCCGGCATATTATAGCTCTTGGACAGGGTAAAGAATTCAACCGCAATTTCCTTGGCACCCGGTACCTGCAAAATAGAAGGGGCGGAGTAGCCATCAAAAACGATATCGGCATAGGCGAGATCCTGGATCACCCAGATATCATGCTCACGCGCAATCTTGATGACTTTTTCGAAAAACGACAATTCAACACATTCCGTGGTTGGATTGCTGGGAAAATTCAATAGCAGTAATTTTGGTTTGGGCCATGAATCGCGTATGGCCTTTTCCAGTTCCGCAAAAAAATCATAGCCCGGACCGATCGGTACATGCCGGACATCGGCACCGGCAATCACAAATCCGAACGGATGGATGGGATAGGAAGGGTTCGGCACCAGCACCGCATCACCACGATCGACGACGGCCATGGCAAGATGCGCCAGACCTTCCTTGGAACCAAGAGTGACGATGGCTTCGGATTCAGGATCAAGATCCACGTCATAACGTTTTTTATACCAGTTGCAGATGGCCCGGCGCAGTCTCGGAATACCGCGCGACCAGGAATACCGGTGTGTATCCTCACGGCTGGCCGCCTCGATCATCTTGTAGATGATATGCTGTGGCGGCGGCTGGTCCGGATTCCCCATGCCGAAGTCGATGATATCTTCACCACGGTGGCGTGCCTCCA
>MGYU01000071.1 GCA_001801885.1 Gammaproteobacteria bacterium RIFCSPLOWO2_12_47_11 | reverse complement strand
ACCGGAAATCATTGAATACCTGAAAACCCCGCCGGGTAAAAGCAGATTAAAGGACATCCTGAAAATGTTGAAACTCGAGCCGAGGGAACTGATGCGAAAAAATGAGGACGAATATAAAAAAGCGAAACTGGACAACCCGAAACTCAGCAAGGATGATTTGATTGCGGCGATGGTGAAACATCCCATATTGATCGAACGGCCGATCGTGGTTGCCAATGGCAAGGCCGCCATCGGCCGGCCACCGGAGAAGGTGCTTGAAATACTATAAACATGAAGCGTATCTCGAAAGCTGAAACCTGACTGAAAATCAGTATCCCCTCCCTTGGTGGGAGGGGAATAAGGGGAGGGGGAAACAAACTATTAAATTTTTCACCCCCACCCTCACCCTCGGCTTGGGCATCCTGCGTCGCTCTACCGCCTGCATCCATGCAGGCGTCCCCCACCAAGGGGAAGAAAATTTATTCTTGCGATAGAATGAAAAGGTGCATTATTCAACTGTTAACGAATCCCTGAGTGAAGGAAATAATAATGACCGAGATTCTTGTTCTTTATTACAGCCGCTACGGCAACGTGGCAAAAATGGCACAACAGATCAGCCACGGCATAGAGTCTGTTACTGGTTGCAAAGCGCGTATCCGGACAGTGCCCCCGGTATCCACGGTATGTGAAAGCACGGCTGATAATATTCCGGAATCCGGGCCGCCGTTTGCGACCTACCAGGACCTGGAAGAATGTGCCGGTCTTGCATTGGGCAGCCCGACCCGCTTCGGCAATATGGCAGCACCGTTAAAATATTTTCTTGATGGCACCAGCGATATCTGGTTCTCGGGAAAACTGATCGGCAAGCCTGCGGCTGTATTTACATCAACAGCGAGTCTGCATGGCGGCCAGGAAACTACATTACTCTCCATGATGCTGCCGCTGTTACATCACGGTATGATTATCGTCGGCGTGCCTTACAGTGTTCCTGAATTACTCACGACGTCATCCGGTGGCACACCTTATGGCCCAAGTCATACCGCCGGGCAGAATGCTGATGTTGATCTCACTGCTGAAGAAAAACAGATCTGCATTGCACTGGGGAAACGACTGGCGGAGACGGTGCTGGATCTGGAGAGAGGAAGAGAATAATAACAGGAGTCAGGAGTCAGGAGTCAGGAGTCAGGAGTCAGGCAAAAATGCTGGCAATAATTTTATTCTGATCAAGAGTTTTTATTCTGAATTCTGACTTCTGGATTCAGAATTCTTGTTCAAGAATGTTTTCACAAACGGTATGGTCAGTTTTTTTTGTTCTGCCAGTGTGGCTTTTTCCAGTTCATCCAGCAGTGTTATCAAATTCGGCAGGTCTCGCGGTACACGATTGACCAGGTACCCGGCCACTTCTGCCGGCAGATCAAAGGCACGGGCGCTGGCGCGGCGCTGCAATACTTCTATCTTGTCCTGATCGTTAAGTGGTTTAAGATGAAAAACCAGTCCCCAACTTAAGCGTGACTTGAGATCCTGTAATTGAAAATTTACAGACTGTGGACTGGCATGGGCACCGAACAACATGACACTGCCTTTATCCCGAAGACGATTATACAAATGCAATAAAGGTTGTTCCCACGCCGTCATGCCGGCAATGGCATCGATATCATCGATGCAAACCATGTCCATGTTGTCCAGATTTTCGAGAACCTGTGGATCGAGTTCGCCGTAGTCCCTGAGCGGGACATAGGCAACCTGAAAGTTCATAGCATCAGACAGCATACAGGCCGCCTGCAATAAATGGCTGACGCCGGTGCCGGATTGTGCCCAGACATAGATACTGGAATGCTGCGATCCGCCGGCCAGGTTTTTAATTCCCTGCACGGCTTCATGGTTCTCTCCTGTTACAAAGAGATCAAATCCGGGTCTTTCCTTAATCCCCAATGCCAGCGGGATCTGGCCTCCAGCTGAAGCAAAGTGACTCATGGAGTATAAAGACTGCTTTCGAGGTATCTGTCGTGCAGATAACGCACCAGGACTACGATGACTGCGGCTACCGGCAGTGCCAGCAACACACCAAAAAATCCGAACAACTGGCCACCGGCCATGACCGCAAAGATCACTGCGACCGGATGCAGACCGATGCGGTCACCGACCAGCCAGGGTGATAACACCATGCCTTCGAGGGCCTGGCCAATGCCGAACACGATCAACACATAAACAATATGGACAACATCATTGAACTGCACCAATGCTGCTATCCCCGCGACAATTATGCCGACCACAAAACCCAGGTACGGCACAAAACTGACCACACCGGCCAGCATGCCGATGAGCAGCGCAAATTCCAGACCCACTATCCATAACCCGATGGTATAGATGATGCCCAGCGCCAGCATCACCAGTAATTGGCCGCGCATGAATTCCGACAGGACACTGTCACAGTCCGTGGCCAGTTTTTTAATCAGCGGCGCATGTTTGCGCGGGAGCAATGTCTGCATGGCCGCGAGCAGATGGTCCCAGTCCCGTAACAGGTAAAAAGTGACCACCGGAATCAACAACAGATAAGCAAGCCAGACAAATATGGCCTGACCGGATTGGGTAATCTTAAGAAACACCTGCCCGGCGACACTGCCGATGTCCTGCCAGTTGCCCATGACGGTTTGTTTTATGAATTCCAGATTGATAATACTGGCATCAAAATTAAAGGTATCAGACAGCTTCGGTAACACGGTTTCCTGCAACCAGGTGATGAATTCCGGGAACACCCTGACAAAAGCAGCCAGTTGTTTTTCTATTAACGGGATCAGGATCAACAACAGGAACAGGAACAGGATCAACAAGATGGCAAAAACAATGGCGACAGCAAAAGTGCGTGATGGCCTGTATTTCTTCAGTTTGAGTTTTTCCAACCGGTCAACGAGGGGATCAGCAAGATAGGCAAGTATTGCGGCAATCAGAAACGGTGTCAGCACCGGTGCCAGCAAATACAATAGCCATCCGGTGAGGAATACACCCGTCAGGATCAGCCATTTTTGTGCGTCAGTCATAATTTCTACACAGTAATCTCACAAAATTCCAATTTACAAACTCCTTCCTCCTTGAGAGAGGAAGGTATTAAAAAATCTACATCCACTTCGGGGACAGAGTAGATGTGAGAAATTTTCAGCCGTTACAGTCTCTACCCCCATCCTGACCTTCCCCCTACCAGGGGGAAGATATTAAAAAACTTCCCTCCCCCTTGATGGGGGACGCCTGCATGGATGCAGGCGGTAGAGCGACGCAGGACGCCCAAGCCGAGGGCTGGGGTGGGGGTGAATACTACACCATCGCTACACTTTCTACCCCCGCTCGCACTCTCCCCTGCAAGGGGGAGGGTTTTAACAATTTATTACGGCAACAACCGGTACGGACTGCCGCCGCCGGTCAAGGATTCCAGCGTGCGTCCGAGTTCAATGGCATGTTGAACCACCAGTTCACTCCCGGTTGCTGTCAGGGAAAACGTAACACTGCCCGGCTCTACAGTTTTTACATCGACTTCCGTTACAGAATTCAGTGTGCGTAGATATTTCAGCACCTTTGAATATTGTTCAAAATCGCTGATGTCTTTGACGACTATCTCCATGCCTGATGACTGGGCGCCGGATGCTGACTGGATGTAACGATAGGCCAGTGTATCCACCAGCCCGTCGATACCTTCCTGCAATACCAGTTCCGGCTGTTCGCCTGTGGTGGCCCATGAATTCACTTCGTCCTGGATGATTGTCGTCCAGTGCCCTTGCCAACCGGCAGCAGTATTTTCGAGACTGCCCGTCAGGATCACATCTGCCCCGTAACGCACTGAAGCCTGTTTGATCGGCCCGATAAAACCGCCCCAGACATCCGCTTCTTTCAATACATTGGTATCATCACTGTCAAACAAGGGATGGCGCAGTACGACTCCCCGGGCCTGTGCCCGGTTAATCATTTTCGCGGTAAAACCTGCCGCATCTTCCAGGCCAATAAAATGCCGTCTTTGACCCTCCTGAACCACCAGCCACACCAGTATTGCCGGCCGGACCTGGCCCCATACCGGAACAGCATAATCGCGCAATGCCCTGTCCAGCGTAGCTTCATTGAACCTGGCCCAGAGTGTTAATTGCTGTTGTAAAGATAACTGGCCATCTTCAATGACGGATTTGTTGTGGTATTTGTATTGTTGTACATAGTGCTCAGGAGTCCGCAATAATTCCGCCGTCACCGGCCGGCCCTGTACCTGCCGATCCCCGGTCAGCTTGATCAATACCTCAAGCAGAGCTCTGGACAAGCCGTCCTTGTGGCTTTCCGCGGACTGATCAGTGACCGGGACTTCTGCCTCATACAAACCGGTGACGACAGCGGCGTGGACAAATACTGATTGGCAGGTATACAGGGAAACCAATAATAATAATTTTCTAATCATGAATAGCACGCTATTGAAGAGCGGGCGACAAGTCAAGGATTGCGGCATATCGCCTGTCCCGATACTATGCACGTTGATGAACCCTCCTGATAAGAAAAAAACCAGCTACGCAGATGCCGGGGTCAGCATAGACCGTGGCAATGAACTCGTTCAACGCATCAAATCAGCTGCAGCAGCGACACATAATGCCGGTGTCATGGATCACCTGGGTGGTTTCGGGGCACTGTTTGATATTGCTGCTTTCTCCTACAAGGACCCGGTGCTGGTTTCAGGCACGGACGGCGTGGGCACCAAGATCAAACTCGCCATCGATATGCAGAGGCATGACACGATTGGCGTCGATCTCGTCGCCATGTGCGTCAATGATCTTTTAGTACAAGGTGCACGGCCGCTGTTCTTTCTGGATTATTTCGCCAGCGGGAAACTGGATGTAGCAGTGGCCAGCATTGTCATCATGGGAATTGCAGACGGCTGCAGGTTGGCCGGCTGTGCATTGATCGGTGGCGAAACGGCGGAGATGCCGGGCATGTATGCCAATGGTGATTATGATCTTGCCGGATTCTGTGTAGGGGCGGTAGAACGTGACCAGATCATAGATGGCAGCAAGGTCAAGGCCGGGGATATTTTAATTGGTGTTGCTTCCAGTGGCCCGCATTCGAATGGCTATTCACTGATCAGAAAAATTATCAGGGACAGCGGCACTGATTTTAATGTGCCGTTTGAAAATAAAACCATCGGTGCGACCATGTTGACCCCGACCCGCATCTATGTGAAATCGATTCTGCAATTAATCGCTGCTTTGCCGGTAAAGGCGCTCGCGCACATCACCGGTGGCGGACTGATCGAGAATATCCCGCGTGTATTTCCAGCCGGACTGGATGCAGTGATTGATACCCAGACCTGGCGTTTGCCACCCGTGTTTGGCTGGTTGATGGACAAGGGCAATGTAGAAAGGGATGAAATGTACCGGACATTCAACTGCGGTGTGGGTATGGTCATCTGCGTTGACAAGAAAGATCAGGCGGCTGCATTGGCATGTCTGGCCAGGGCGGGTGAAACAGCGTGGGTGATTGGTGCGGTCGCAGCGAATGATACTAATGGTTCGTGCGTGCAGTTTGTTTAAGATTAATTACTTAAAATATTAATCCTTTCTTCACGTCATACTGGCGAATGCCAGAATCCAGTCAATTGACTCTTTTAATAAAACTTTAATCGACTGGATGCTGGAACAAGTCCAGCATGACAACTACATAATTATCCGTATTTTTCATTTCTTCCCGATCAAGCCGGGCGCGATTGAATAAACGCTTCATTCTGCGCATCAGGCTGCGCGGAACTGCCGGATCGTAGTAACCGATATCGGTCATACATTCTGGGGCGCGATTGAATAAACGCTTCATTCTGCGCATCAGGCTGCGCGGAACTGCCGGATCGTAGTAACCGATATCGGTCATACATTCTG